>PEAF01000007.1 GCA_002753465.1 Candidatus Omnitrophota bacterium | reverse complement strand
ACGAACGGCCTTCACGCGGCGCGCTCGAATAAGGACGATCACTTCTTGGTCTGTCCGTTCGCGGACGATCGCTGGAATACGGGCGGTCGCTGCGAGGACGCTCGGTGCGTGGTGCACTCGAATATGGCGCGCTGGTGCGCGGACGCTCACCGTACGAACGGCCTTCACGTGGCGCACTCGAATATGGACGATCACTTCTTGGCCTATCACTAGACGGCCGGGCATCACGATTAAATGGCTTATACTCGCGGCGCTCGCCCGTCGGTTTCTCCTCACGCGGCGCGCTTGAATCCGGACGACCAGCCTCTGGACGCTCCGTACGTTCGCGGCGCGCTGACTCCGCGGGACTGCTGGCCGGCGTGGAATACCGCTGGCCTTCAGGCTTATCACTGGACCAGTCGCGATTGGCTGAATAACGACGCTCAGGTGAATGCGACTTGAAGACCGGCGTAATAGTGGTGCGGCCGATATTATGCAACATCGCCAGCTCTTCCGGTGTTAACGGACGCCACGTACCCACCTTAAGACCTTCAAGCTTAAGCGGCCCCTGGGCGATGCGTGTCAACTGCTCAACATCATGCCCCACTTCGTGGCACATAAGCCTGACCTGATGCTTATGGCCTTCATGGATGGTAAGGTCGAACTCCGTCGCTGCATTTAAATAATTAATGTTAGCCACTTCAGCCGGTGCCGTACGGAACCCGTCGATCACAACGCCTGCTTCCAAACGGTCCTTCTCACGGAACTCCATTTTACGCGTAACACGCACGTGATATGTTTTATTCACGTCATAGCTCGGATGCGCCAGACGGTTGGCCAACTCGCCGTCATTGGTCAACAGCAAAAGTCCCTGTGTATCTTTATCCAAACGCCCGACAGGTTTCAGGTGGCGCAGATTAGCCGGCAACAGCGCCATCACCGCGGTCTGATCGAACTGTGCTTCGCACGTCGTTACGTAGCCCGAAGGCTTGTTGAGCATAATGTACTCATACGCGGTCGGCTTGATCTCATGCCCTAAAAGCGTGATCTTATCCTCGCCGGGCTCCATCATATGGGACGGCTCCTTGACGATCTTATCATTGACCATCACATCGCCATTGATGATGTGATCGAATGCCTTACGTCGGGAAACGCCGCCGTTATGCGAAATAAAAAGTTGTAGTTTCATATTTTTCCTCTTTGTCTTAACGCTTCATAAACCATCACGGCGGCCGAAACCGACACATTGAGCGAATCGACCTTGCCGCACATCGGGATGCGCACGGCATCATCCGCGCTGCGGCGCCATAGATCGCTCAACCCATCCTGCTCACTGCCCATCACGATGGCGCAGGGGCCGGACAAATCCTTGTCATAGTAAAATTCTTTAGCCTGAACAACCGCCGCGAACGTCTTGACGCCCTTCATACGCAAGAACTCGACCGCCTCCTTGTTCGTACAGGAGACCGTTTGAACAGCGAACACAGCGCCCAGACTGGCGCGTATCACATTCGGATTATAAATATCCGTCTTCTCATCGCACACAATCAGCGCCTCAACTCCCGCCCCGTCACATGTGCGCAGCACAGCGCCCAGATTACCGGGTTTCTCAACGCCCTCCATCACAACGATGAGCGGATTGGCGCTTAATTTTAAATTCTCCAGCGTAACCTCCGGCCGTTCAACCAGACCCAATATCCCGTCGACGCGGTCACCGTACGACATTTTACCGAACACCGCACACCCTGTGTCATAGATCTTGACCCTGGCATCCAAAAGCTCTTTGGCCAAGGCCTCATCCACATGGTAAACGCCTTCACGGCAGATATAAACACTGTGAAAACGCAAGCCCGCCAGGAAGGCCTGACGCACCTCGCGATTGCCCTCAACAATGGTAAGCCCGCGCGCCTCACGGCTCTTTTTAGTGCGCAGCCGCACGACACGCTTGATACCCGCATTCTGTAAACTTGAAATCTTTTCGATCATATAGCTTTATTCTTTTCAGTCTTTAAGAATTATAAAATTCCCTGCTTATTAAGGCTTCCGGCATACCTGGCTGCTCAAACAGTGGAAACAGCTTTTTCTAAGAAAATACTGTTGAAAGCTTGGTTTCCAAACTCGCAGCTGCGGTATGCCATCAGCCTTAAAGCAGGGAACCATTTAATCAACAATGCATCATATATCAAACTTCTATTTTAGCGGATGACGCCAAACGATTACTTAAGTCCCGCTCTCAACGCCCTCGCAATAGCTTTATTCTCGCTGAATGCCCCGGTCTTCCACGACGCGATCATTTCTTTCTGCTTGACTGACCACTGCGCCGACCATGTATCCCAGCCCGTTACAGGACCCGGACGGTTGACCCACGCCGGATTCCCCGTATAACTATAGACCCCGTCCGGATACATGAAATGCTTCACAGCCTTCCATGTCCAGTACGTCCAGTGGATATCCATGGCCTTGAATTCAGCAAGTATATCCGACAACCATACATCTTCGCCATAAAATCCGTCGCGGCTGTTAACACCGAACTCACCGCAGCATAAAGCACGCTTTTGCTTCCCTGCTAATTTGACAAAACTTTCAAGGCGCTTATGCATAAATGCCCTGTCCCAGCGGCCCTTGCCAGCACACAATGGATACTTCAACCCCGGCACAAAATTGAACGTAAATTCCAACGGCTCATAAAAATGGAAACTCAAGGCCAGATTATTATCATCAAAATTGTCCAGGCACGTCAAGTCCTGCGCCCAATGATTACCCTCGACAAAAATAATATGCGCCTTATCAACGCTCCTGATCTCACGGATCGCCGCCTTATAGTACGCATTCAGAAGCGTTGTATCATCCAGCACGGCTTCATTCAAAAGATCATACCCCGCCACGGCAGGTTCATTTTTATAACGATCAGCCAGAAAACCCCACAACGCCGCCGCCCTGCGCTGAAAACCCTTATTCGTCCAGAACCGCGCCTTGCCATCAGAGTCAGAATGCCAGTCATGGTTCTGCGCCCCCGGTGCGGCATGCATATCTAAAATAACACGCAGGTTATTTTGCCGGGCCCAGCAGATCGCCCGGTCCAAATATCCCACGCCTTCATGGGAATAAACGTACGGGCTCGTTTCGATGAGCCCGAAATGGAACGGCAAGCGGATACTATTAAACCCCATCCCGGCAATGGCGGCCAGATCTTTTGGCGTGATGAACGCTTCCCGGAATGCGCGCTCTTTTTCCCGACAGACATCCTCGCCCAGCGCTTTAACAAAAGCCTTACGGAACAGGTGATAACCGCGATTAGGCGCATGCATGAAATACCCCTCGGGCATAAGCCATCCGCCGAGGTTAATACCCTTTAAAGAAACAGGGCGGACACCGTCTGTGATCCGCCCGTTATGCAGCCTCAATATATTCATTATTTTCTGGCCGACGTGTACTTCTCTAGGTCATACACGATCTCTTTGGACGGCATGGCGACCTTGTCGATCACGACCTTGGCTTTGGCAAAAAACTCTGTTGCCAGCGTGCTGTGGTAATCTGAAAAAACAACCACCCGCTTGACCCCCGCGGCAATGAGCGCCTTAGCGCATGTCGTGCACGGCATGTTCGTCACATACGCTGTCCCGCCGTCGATCTTATGGCCTTTTTTGGCCGCCTGAACGATTGCGTTCATTTCCGCGTGATTTGTACGCACACAGTGGTTTTCGACAACAAGACACCCGACATCCTCGCAATGATCATCGCCGGGAATTGAACCGTTATACCCGGTGGCTGTGACCTCACGGTCTTTGACCAGCACGCAACCGCAATGCATGCGCGGGCAAGTCGCCCGCTCGGAGGCAAGCATGGCGAGTTTCATGAAATATTCATCCCAATTCGGTCTGGCCATAATCATCCCTTTTCTTCAAATTAATAATTTTTCATGGCTGTTTAACTATGACATCTTAACAGAACGCGGCTATTTTTCAATGAAAGCCGCTATCCGTCGAAGCCCTTCGGCGAAAACATCCTCTTTGGTCAGCAGGCTCAAGACCAGAAAACCTTCTTCATCAAAATCGAACAGGAACCCGGGATGCACCACAACATGTTTTTCTTTAAGGAGCTTTAATGCCCACTCATCTTCAGGCATGCCCATCGATAACTGAATAAGCCCGTACCAGCCGCCTTCGACCGGAAAACAGCGCACGCCGGCTTTCCTGGCCACATCCCCCAGAAGCGCTTCATTGGCGCGAACGCGCGCCATGATCTGATCACGGACAATCCCTCGCCCGGCCAGCCACGTGGCTGCCGCATGCTGCACCGGTGTATTCACGGAAAGATATGTGTCCGCAATGACCTCGAGGCGGTCCAGCGCGCCTTTCACTTCTTTCTTGGGACCGTTGACAATGATCCAGCCCAATTTCATCTGCGGTAAAGCCATGGCCTTGGAAAGGCCGCCTAAAGCAAAGCTCAGCGCCCCCGTATTCAGCGCAAGGCTCTGATACTTCGTCGCCGCCTCATCAAAAATATAATCGATAAAAACCTCATCGCTGATAATGGCCATGCCATAACGGGTGCACAAGGCGTTCAACCGCTTGATCTCTTCCGCCTTAATGCAGGAGCCTGTCGGATTATTCGGGCTCACCAGAACGATCGCCTTGGCCCCGCGTTCCGCCGAGTCTTCCAGTGAATCAAAATCAATGCGCCAGCCCTTATCGTCGAAATAGATATGATAATAGGCCACATCGACGTCATTCAACCCCGCCAGATACGAAAAAAGCGGATAACTTGGCGCCGGCAAAAGCAGTCGGTCATGCGGGTCCATAAGAAGGCGGAACAGGAAACCATAGGCCTCAGATGAACTTGATGTCAGGACAATGTTCTCCGGCGAAACCTTAATCCCCTTATCCGCATAATAATGAGCCACAGCTTCACGCGTTTTAAGCATGCCCTTAGGGTGCGGGGCATAGATCAGGTTCTGCGGGTCAAGAAAGGCCTTAAGGATAAGCTCCGGCGGATACGCGATCCCCGCCTGGGTAGGATTCGATTGCGTCAGGTCAAAAAGAGAAACCCCTTGTTCCTGAAGCTTATTCAGCTCCAAGGCAAGGGGATTCTCGCCTAATTCCCATTCAGTTCGCTTGGAAAACAATGCCAACCTCTTTTATATGAAAGTACCGGTTAAAGCTGGTCCGCCAAACTCAAAACCAAAGCCTCTGAAGCCGCCCAACCCAGGCAGGCATCGGTGATCGACTTGCCATAAACGCCGCCATTAACATCCTGTGCGCCCTCTTCCAGATAACTCTCGATCATAAGCCCCTTCACAAACGCCCTTAAAGCAGGCGCGAATTTAAGGCTGTTAATGACTTCCTGTGCCACGCGAGGTTGCTCGGTATAAACTTTATTCGAATTGGCATGGCTGACATCAATAATGACCGCCGGATTCAATAAGCCGGACTTGCTGTACAGCGCCTGTAAATGAGCGATATCTTCATAATGATAATTCGCAAGGGTCTTGCCGAAAGGGCTGACCGCCCCGCGCAAAATGGAATGCGTCAGGGGATTCCCATTCGTCGCGACTTCCCACCCGTTATAGGAAAAAATATGCGGCGACTGAGCCGCACGCACGGAATTAAGCATGACCCCCATATCACCGCTGGGCGGATTCTTCATGCCGCAGGGGATATCCAGGCCGCTGACGGTCAGGCGATGCCCCTGATTCTCGACGGAACGCGCACCGATGGCCACATAACTCAGGACGTCCTCAAGATACGGATAATTTTCAGGATAAAGCATCTCATCGGCTGAACTTAAGCCCGACTCACCGAGTGCGCGGATATGCATTTTGCGGATCGCGATAAGACCTTCGACAATGTTAGGATCCTCGTTCGGGTCCGGCTGATGGGCCATGCCCTTATACCCGATACCCGTTGTGCGCGGCTTATTGGTATAGATGCGCGGCAAAAGGACCAGCTTATCTTTAACGCGCGCCTGCAGCTTGGAAAGACGCGCCACATATTCACATACAGCATCCTCATTGTCCGCCGAGCAAGGCCCGATGATCAAAAGGAATTTATGGCTCTTGCCGGTGATGATATCCGCCACGGCGCGGTCGCGGCCAAGCTTCACTTCCGCCAACTCAGGGCTGACGGGCAAAGCCTGCATGATCTCTTCCACATTAGGCAACTGTTTACGATATTCAAAAGACATGTGAAACTCCTCTTTACAGGCGACCCAGCGGGTCGCCCCTACATTAAACCATTAGCCTGCGCAAGCTGCAGGCATGCCAAAGCCTAAAGCGCAGGCGGCATCTTTTTCAACTGCTCGATCTCAGCCTGGGCGCGCTTCAGGAATTTCTCAAGCATAACATATTCATCCTTGGCCACCCACTGATCCGCTTCTTTTTTGATCTTTAACTTGGCATTCTCGCTCCTAAGCTCGCGTGATTCCACGACTAGCTCTTTCAGCTGACGGTCAAGCTCATTGTTCCTGCCGGTCAACTTCCGCTCTTCCGCCGAAACAGCGTCTTTAAGCAAACGCACTTCCTTTAATTCATACTCAAGGCGTATGCGTTGATTCGACTCATCATGCAACAGGGCGCGCGTCTTTTCAAGCTCGGCCCGCAAATCAAGCTCCTGCTTCCTCTCCTTGACCGCAAAAGCCTCTTCCCTCTCACGCCAGGACTTTTCCTAGCCTCTTCCCTTTTCAAGATTGTTAATAGTGATTTTCAAAGCCCCGATCTCATTCAAGCGGGCCTTCTGATCAGCCTGGGCGGCCTGTAAAGCCGCCTCCAAAGTCCTGACACGCCGTTCGAACTTCTCGGTCACTTCAAACACATCTTTCTGCGGCACAACCGGCTCAGGGCGTTCTTTCTTTTCTTTTTTATTCTTAGCCGGCGCCTGATCCGGCCACTGTGAAACCACGTAACTCAAAGCTCCCAATACAAGAAGCGCGCCCAGAATAATAATGATATAAATCATATGATCACTTAGCCTTATTGTAATTATCTCTCGCCTGTGTGAAACCCGGCGCCGTTTTCAAGGCCCGGCGAAACCAGAAACGCGCGCTCACGCGATCGCCGTGCTGAAGGGCCATCATCCCCAGATTATTCATCACCGGCGCGAAGTGCCGATCCCATTTGAGCGCCTGCCTGAACATCTCACGCGCCTCAAGCCGGTCTCCGGTCTGCAATAAAAGCATTCCTAAATTATTGGCTGAGGCGCTGTCATTGCCGCCAAAGACGCTGGAGCGCAAGCCATTGTGCGCCATGGACACTGCGATCTTATAATCCTCAATCGCACCGTGAAGGTCCCCCGAAACCATGCGGAAAGCGCCGCGCTCGTCGTGCGCTTCCTTGACAAAGATCTCATAGAAACGGTGCGCCGGCATCATTACAGGTGTTCTTTTAACATAATTCTCCAGGATCCGCAAGGCTGCCGTGTGCTGCCAGATCGCGTCGGAAAAACGTCGGTCGCGGCCATAAGCGCGGCCCAGTAGCAAATGAACCCTTCCCAGCTGAGGCTCAAAAGCCAGCGTCCGCTCAAAAAGAACCGTCTCACTGCGCCAGAAAGCGCTCTGACGGACCGTCATGAACGCAAAAATAATGATAACAGAAAAACATGCCGCCACCAGCCACGCGCACCTGAAACGACGAAAAATCCCTGCCAGTAACGCCGTCATCATCAATAAAAACCCGGCCAAAGATAAATAAATGAAATGTTCCGCGGCCATAATATTTGAATATTCGTTAATAAGCGGAAAAATATTCAATGCCGGCAGAAATGTAAAAAAAGAAAACCCAAGCCCGAACAGACCCAGGCGCCGCTGTGCGGGTGTGATCCGACGGAACCAAATAACCACCAGCCCCGTAAGCGCTGCTAAAACAATCCAGGCTAAAGCATAGGGTGCCAGAATATCAATGCTGCGGTAATAATGCAGCCCCGCCGGCCAGAAGACAAGCCCGAGATCTGTCACGATGATCCTGGGAATAGCCAAAAGTCTTAGTCGGGATTCATATCCGCCAACGAACACATTCGCTCCAAAACCGGGGAAAAGAAAAATACGCCAGGCCAGGAACAGCCCTGAGATCATCAAAAAAGGCGCCAGGACCCTTACCCGGCTGCCCCATGTTCCGCGGCGAAAAAGAACCTCATACAAACCCACCAGCGCCACCAGCACCAGCGCCTGCTCTTTAACAAAACAGGCGGCACCAGCCATAAGCAAAGCGGGCCAGTAAAAACATTTCCCCTGCCGGCGGCCCGTTATATGCAAAACGAGCGCGCCCAGCATAAGTACCGCCACCGCCAGATTTGATATGCCCGCAACACACGTAACAGCTTCGCTTTGTACGGGGTGAACCAGAAAAAGGATACTGATAAAAACAGCCGCACCTTTAGCGCATCTTAACTGCCGCGCCAACAGATAAACCAATCCCGCGGCAACACCGTGCAGCAATATATTGACCAGATGAAAACCCCATGGCTCCATCCCGAAAACAAGATATTCCAGACGATAAATAACTTCCAGCAAAGGACGATAATAGCGCATCTGATCCTGCACCACCGCCAGACCGGGCCGGAAGAACACATCGAGAATATTATCCCAGCGCGCGATATACGGATTCAGCTGAATGAACACCAGATCATCATGAACAAACGGATACCACAGCGCCCGGGCATAAAGAAGAAGCCCCAGAACGCACAGGGCCAAGATGACTATGTACGGTCTGGGGCTTTTAAAGAACATGGGGAGAATTACTTTTCGAACTCCTTTTTAACCTTGATCGCTTCAAGTTTGAATTCCTCGAACTGACGCCCCAGAAGCTCAACCCTTTCACCGGCATTGGACAGGTCACAGGTCTTCCCCATGGCATCAAGCGCAACGCAGTTCTCGTGCATCTGCTTGGCGGAAATGTTGCCTGTAGCCCCCTTAAGTCCATGCGAAAGCATCTGGAACGCTGAACAATCACCCTTCTTGCACGCGACCTGAAGCTGGGCATATTTGCCGACGAAATCCTCGGTGAAGATATCAAAAAGCTCCAGCAAAAGCTCCTTATCGTCCTGTACGCGCTCCAGCGCATCCTTGATGTCAATGATCAGCGTCATGCGTCTTTCCTTTGTTTAACTAGATTAATGATCTCTTTAAAAAGATGCTCGCGGTCAATGGGCTTGGAAACATAGCCATCCATCCCGCCCGCCAGGTATTTCTCACGGTCACCCATCATCGCATTAGCGGTCATGGCGATGATCGGTAAATGAAGGCCGGTCTGTTTCTCCTCGATGCGTATGATCTTCACCGCTTCAACGCCCGTCATTTCAGGCATGATATCATCCATGAGCACGATATCAAACCTGGCTTTCCCAATAGCATCCAGCGCTTCTTTACCATTATTAGCCGTCACCACTTCCCAGCCGCGCTTTTGCAAAATACGCTGGGCCACCTTCTGATTCACCAGATTATCCTCAGCCAAAAGGATGCGGATCTGGCCGATATTCTCATTTTCCGCCTCGACCGGCAAGGCGTCCGCTGTCTGCGGCGCCGGTGGCGCGGCCACACTGGTGCTGATCTCAAGGCGGAGCATAACATTGAACGTACTACCCTGGCCGTCTTCACTATCGATCCACACGCGCCCGCCCATCATCTCCGCCAGCTTCTTGGAGATCACGAGGCCAAGGCCCGTGCCGCCGTAACGGCGCGCGGTCTGATCATCCGCCTGGCTGAACACTTCAAAGATACGCCCCTGTTTTTCCTTGGGGATGCCGATACCCGTATCTTTAATGGCAAACAGCACATCGCAATCCTTGTCACGACGGGCCTGCAGGCTTACGCTGACCGTAACCCCGCCCTTATGCGTGAACTTGATCGCATTATTAACAAGATTGATGATGATCTGACGGATACGCACCGGATCGCCCATCACGAACGCCGGAAGATCAGCCGCCACGTTCCAGCTCAAAAATAAATTCTTGTTCTGCGCCAGGATTTGCAGCCCGCGGCAAACGCTGCGCACGATCTCGGGCAAAGAGATCTCTATGGCTTCGATGGAGATCTTACCCGCTTCCGCACGAGAAAGGTCGAGGATGTCATTGATCAGGCGCAGCAGATTACCTGCGGCGTCTTTGGCTACTTTAAGATTTTCACGCTGTTCATCAGAAAGCCCTGTGTCGAGCGTAAGGTCGATCATACCGATGATAGCATTCATGGGCGTGCGCAACTCATGCGACATCTTGGCCAGAAAAAGGCTCTTGGAACTGTTGGCCTCTTCGGCCTCCATCTTGGCCTTGATCAGCATTTCCTGAACACGGCGCTGCTTACTGATATCCCTGAGGATGCCGATCGACCCTGAAATATTACCCTGCGTATCACGCACGATGGAGATCGATGCGTCGACATCAAGGATGGTGCCGTCCTTTTTAACCACCTGCGTCATGATGCCTGACAGAGAGCCCTTCTGACGGATCTTGAGCTTACGCATCTTGCGCCACTCACGCTCCGGGTAAAGGTCCTTGACCGGCTTATTAAAAAGATCTTCACGCGTCATTTCAAACATTTGCTCGGCAAACGGGTTCCAGGCAATGACCTGTTCGTTCTTGTCCGTCACCGTAATGGCTGCGGCTGAATTATCAAAGATCACCTTAAAAAGTTCCTTGGAACGGCTTAAATCTTTCTCGATCTCTTTCTGGCGGGCAATATCTTCAACAACAAGATCCAGGAACTCGACATGTCCTTTAGCATTGTATTCCATCGAAATGGCGATCGACGTCCAGATAGACTCGCCCTTTTTCTTACAGTGCAGACGTGCCTCATAATTTTCCAGGAACTCATGCTTCTTGACCCGCGTCAGGAGGCTTTTGAACGTGCGCGCTTCGGTAAAAAGATCGCCCACCTTCTTGCCAACCAATTCATCTTTCTTATAGCCCAACATCGCTGAAAAAGCCGAATTGGTGAACACAAAAACAGGGTTTGAGCCCGCGGTCGTCCGGCAGATGCCGATCTTAAGCGCATTAATGAAATCTTTTAATTCAACGTGATTCAATGCCATAGGGCTAACGCTTCAATTTAATGTTAACGATAACAGCCACAAAATTAATAATGGCGACCACACCCGACAATCCCATCAAGGCAAACCTGAAAAAACCACGGCCGGCGTCCATCGACATATAACCGCGCGTCACATAAGAAACCAGCGCAATGGCTGCCAAAATCGAAAAAGCAGCAATAAAAAAAATCAGCAGCGACAACAAAAACGAGAACAGCATCACCAGCCCGTTATAAACTAACAGATCATCCTTGGCAATACGACTGGCAACAATCCCTATCCTCTTCATAATATAATAGTTACCGCCTCCCGGTTCTTTGATTCTAGTTGCTACCTCGGTCCAATTCAATCACTTTTTTACCAACTTTCATCGCTCGAACTTAACGACATTCTCCCACCAAACCGTCGAATCCCAACGCTGAAGGTCCTTCCACAATTTCTTGGCCGTGGCCGTTTTCAAAAACCCCGGCGCCCGCTTTAAGAATTTCTCAGCCACAGGATAACCATTATCCCGGTACTCAACAGCCTGAACAAGGCATTCCAGAATATCCGCATCCCGCGCGATCAGGGCTTCATGGGTTTTCTGCGTATCGTAATCACCGCGGATATCGACCAGCGCGGTACGGACCTTGGACGGCAGCGGCGCCGCCTGGTCCTTGAAAACGCGCTTTTCCGCTTCCCTGAAATCAATATAGTAATGCCCCATCTTGTGCAGGTCATTGATACGCGCTTCATGGATGTCATTGAACAGCGTCATCGCCATCACGCGGTAAGGGTCAGCCCCTTCCTCATGGGCGATATAAAACCCGATGACCGCGCAGCGGAAGCAATGTTCCGCCACGCTCTCAGGATCCTTGATGCCCGCCACCCACCACCCGCTGCGCTTGATGCGCTTGAGGAGGCCGGCCTCGGCAAAAAAATCCAAAGACGGGTTACTTTTTCCTGGGCTGCTGGTCTTTTTGTCTTTTGATCTCATAACAGAATAATGTGGTTGCATGCGCCGCATTGAGCGATAAACGCGGCTGGGCCATCGGCACCGTTAACTTAAGATCAAGGCGCGTCAGCGTGACGTCCCTGATCCCCTTACCTTCGGAGCCCATGACGAGCCCTAACGGGAACGGCAGCTTAACCTTGGCAATATCATCGCCGTCTTTAACAACGCCGCCGGCGATCCATACGCCCTTGGACTTGGCTTTTTCGATCGCATTGTTCAAGTTGCTGACCTTGGCGACCTTGACATAATTCTCACCGCCGCAAGCCACACGCGTGACCGTATCCGTCACATCCACCGACCCGTGCGTCGGTATAACAACGGCAATGCCACCCAGACAGGCAACGCTGCGTAAAATGGCGCCGAAATTCTGAGGGTCCGTAATGCCATCGAGAAAAAGGAAGGTCAGGCCAGACGTCGCAACATCTTCCAGAAGGTCATCGTAATCAGCGTACTCAAAGCCCTTGACCTCCATCACGAGCCCCTGTGAATTCAGGCTGCGACTGAGCTTCATCATCTTGGTGGTCGGAACAACGCTGACGGGAATGCCGTGCTTCCTGGCTTTCATCGCCACATAATGATGCTCCGGGTTACCGATCTCAACAAAAATATGATTGATACTTTTAGGATCTGCCTTCAAACGTTCAAGGACCGGATTCTTGCCGTAAATCTTCATTTTTTGATCCCCAATCCTAGGTAAAACAACGGTTTCAGAATACTCCACCAACCCAGCAGCGGCTTCATTTTCGTATAGCCGAGCTTCTTGGGCGGGTAGATCTTTGTAACAAAAACTTCAGTAAATTTATAACCCAGCTTGATCGCCTTGAACATCAGATACGGCTCAAGCTCATAATGGTCCAGCCAATCCTGATCGAGGTCAATACGCCTGTCATCGATGATCTTAACACGAAAAGCACGGAACCCGTTAGTGCTGTCTGTCACCGAAGCGCCGGTAAAAAATGACATGAGCATCGGGTGCATGCGGGTCGCCACCTTGCGGTAGAAAGGCATATCCCCGCCGGTACCGACCTTGCCTTTATAACGCGATCCCTGCACGAAATCATAACCGTCATCCACGATCGGCTTGATCACGGCCGTGATCTCATCAGGATTATCCTTGTCATTGCCGGCCATGATAACAATGACGTCATACTGATTCTTTTGAGCATAGCGGATGGCCGTTCGGATCGCAACCCCCACGCCGCTTTGTTTTTCATGACGTATGGTCGCAACACCCTGGACGGCAAATGACCGGATCATCTCCGTGGTCCCGTCCGTCGAACAATCATCCATGACCAGATAATCCGCGATCTTTCTGGCCGGACTTTTCAAGAACCGCTCAATAACACTTTTCAGCTTAACGTTCTCATTGAACGCGATGGGACAGACAAGGATCTTAGGCATTCTTTCCCTTCACTGGCTTTCCATCAACACCAACCTTGCCGATCACACGCGCAGGGTTTCCAGCCACGATAGCGAAAGCCGGGACATCCTTAACAACAACTGATCCTGCTCCGACCAACGCACCCTCGCCGATAGTCACGCCGCACAGGATAGTTGAATTGGCCCCTAAAGAAGCACCTTTTTTGACCCGTATGCCCTCCATGGTCCAGGGCGCACGGCTTTTGGGATAACGGTCATTGACGAAGGCCACGTTAGGTCCCACAAAAACACCGTCCTCGATTGTCACGCCCTCATATACCGAAACGCCGTTCTTGATCGTCACATCATCGCCGATAACAGCCTTATTCTCAACATAGGAACAATCACAAATATTGCAATTCTTGCCAATGACAGCTCCGGCCTGAACATTAACGAACGCCCAGATGCGCGTGCCTTCGCCGATCTTCGCTCCGTCAGCCACCAATGCTTTGTCGTGTTTAAAATAAGGCATCATTAAACTTTTACCAAAGTCCCGTTCTGGTCCATCGAGCGCTGCACCGCGGCCAGTGTCCGTACCACCTGATCGCCTTTTTGCGCATCCGCCAATTCAGGCTGAATTCCCTTTTCGATGCAATCAATGAAATACTGGCCCTGCGCTTTTAACGGCTCAGCCAGATTGATCTTAGGGATAGTGATGCTGCCCTCGCGTGAAAGCAACTGGAACTCGCCGTAAGACTCATAATATTTTGATGTACGCTCAACCGATTTGTCGTAAACGCGGATGGCGCCCAAGGCATCCAGATCATCCCAGACGATCATCTTTTTCTCGCCCACCAGGGTGATCTGGCGGACCTTGCGCGGATCAGCCCAGCTGACATGCACATTGACCAGTTTCCCGTCAGGGTAATCCAGCGTGGCGAAAGAAAGGTCTTCCAGGGAATTGCCCAGGCATTTAAGGCCGCGCGCGGACGCGCTGACCGCTGACTCTCCCAGCAAATAATCAAAGATCGCAATGTCGTGCGGCGCCAGGTCCCACAGCGCATTAACATCATAGCGGAACGGGCCCAGATTCGTGCGCTCGGAATGCGCATAATAGATACGCCCCATTTCACCGGATGCAATATACTCTCTCATCCAGCGAATACCGGAGTTGAACAAAAAAACATGCCCGACCATCAGCATCCTGCCGGATTTCTCCGCCGCTGCCTTTAGCGTAACGCATTCCTCATGCGTCATGGCCAGGGGCTTTTCGCAAAGAACATGTTTGCCGGCCGCCAATGCTTCCCGGGTGAATTGAAAATGATATTTGGTAGGCGCCGCGATACAAACCGCGTCTATGGCCGGATTGGCCAGGATCGCGCGATAATCCTTAACAGCGTCAACTGACGGAAACTGCGCCTTGATGGACTTGAGACGTACATCATCGATGTCCGCGCACATCAGGCACGTTGAATTGGCAAGCTGGGAAAAGACGCGGATATGATTAGGGCCCCAATGACCGCACCCGATAACACCGACTGATATCAAAACACCCTCCTTAAATTAAAATGAATGTCTATTATATAGACGAAACCCGTATTGTGCAATAAAGTTGCTTCATTAAAACCCCGACAAGCAAAAGCTGAATAGTTTTTGTTGAAATACCTGCCTCCCGCCTTTAGAATGCACAGCTATGCAAGAACTTAATAATAAGCAGATCATCCGCTTTGTCTTTATTGCCATTGTTGGCGCGCTAACGGCATTCAACGGCTTTCAAAGCACAACAAAACTGGTTAGCCTCTATCCGCGCCAGCACCCCAAATCTGCCGCATTCGCCGGCAAGAAATTCGAAGGCATTCAAAAGATCCTGGCCGGCAATAAATATATCGCCTATTACACGGACCAAAACCTTGATAATCCGGGCCCCTTAATGGAACTGCAACAGGCCCAGTACACCTTGGCACCCGTCATTTTGGACCCGGACAGCCTTGACCATCGCTTCATTCTTATCAATTGCGTTGATGTTTCCAAAGCCATTGCCCGCATGAAAGAGATCGGCGCCAAACCGCTGACGGCTAACAATATGGGCATCATCCTTGCCGAAAGGCCGCAGGTAACACCATGATCTACTTGCTGCCGCTGACCATTTCTCTGATACTGGGGCTGTTGATCATTAAAACAGCGCTAAACAACAAAGTCCCCGGAGCACTGCTGACCTTTTTCTTAAGCGGCATCATCGGCCTGGGTTCGAGTGCTATCCTCACATTTAGCAGTTTCGTTATTTTCAATCAACTCTCCGCCGTATGGGTCATCGCCCTGCATCTGGGGATCATCACCGCCTTGGGCTGGTATTTAAAACAAAAAAACCAACTGTGCTCCCTTCCCCTATTAAAAACCCTGACCTGGCAGGACGGCGCGGCCTTCACTATCCTCGCCGCCATATGCATCCCCACCATTATTCACGCCAGCCTTTATCCTTACGGCGGCTGGGATGCCTGGGGCACATGGAACATGAAAGCACGCTTTCTTTTTCTGGGCGGCACAAGCTGGTCGAATATGTTCGACCCCATGCTCTGGCGCGACCAGATCAACTATCCGTTCCTTTTACCGCTCATGCATGTATGGCTGTGGTGCTTTGGCAGCGCCCCAACGCCTCTTGTGCCGCTAATCATGACCTGCCTCATCACTTTTCTGTCGGCAGGCGTTTTATTCGGGATACTTAAAGAGATCACAGGCAAGTTCTATATGGTCCTGATACCGGCTTGCCTTTTCACGAACCTGGCCGTCGCCATTCAAGCTTCCAGCCAGTACAGTGACCTTCTGGTAGCGACATTCCTGCTCACAGCCCTGGGCTTGTTCGCCCTATTCAATTTAACAAAAAATGCCGGCTATCTTATTTTAATGGGCGCTACATTAGGCATGATGGGATTCACCAAAGCCGAAGGCATGGGCTTACTCGCCATCACCGGCATCGCCAGCTCGATCCTGATCATGACAACCTTCAAGGATATCTGTAAGAACGCCTTGATAAAATTATGGTCAGCGACCATCGCGGCCGCCATCCCTCTCTTGTTATTCGTTTTTATCTACGCACCCCGGAAAGTTGTTGTGTTCAAGAACGGCCTCACAGCGCCCGATCACCCGCTGACCTGGGACCGGTTTTCATATTTCATGTCATTCATGGGCCATGACCTTATCAACAACCGCTGGCAGGGATTGTGGATACTTCCTGTCATCGCCCTCATGGTGGCCGGACGTAAAAGTCTCAACCAAACCGTACGCCTGTTCCCCGTCGTTTTACTGGCCAACATTTGTTTCTCGTTAAGCATGTTCTATATCAACACGCACTACGACATTGTCTGGTGGATGAATACAAGCTTTGAACGTGTTGCCCTCGACATCCTGCCCGCCCTGTTCTGTTGGGCAACACTCGCGCTATTCCAAGAATAAAATACCACACTACGTAGCGGGTCCTGCCGCCTGATGTCTTTAATGAGCTTTGCTCTTAGGGTTAGAGGTGCTTCTACGCCGAACGCTTGCCAGCCCCCGCGAGGCTGGCTTCGCTCAGAGACTCGTCCTCACTCTTTGGCCTCACGTTGTTTGGCCAAATCCATGCCCGTTCGGCCGAGCCATGTCGGCTTTAGAATCACCTCTAACCCTAAGCAAAACTAATGTTATATTTTCCTGGTTTAGGGCTGAGGGAATGCCGCAGCTGCGAGTTTGGAAACCAAGCTTTCAATAATTCTTTTTATAGAAAAAGCTGTTTCCACTGTCTGAGCAGCCAGGCGTCCCGAGGCCTTATGAAACCAGGAAAACAATTATCGCCAATCCCCCCTCAGAAGCTCAATCATCCTTGAGAAATAAAAAAGCCCCTTGGTTTCCCAAGAGGCTTCTTAAATAAAACCCTTAACAACTATTACTTTTTAAAACAGATCGCGCACGGCTTATAGCCATCTTTTTCCGCTGCCGCCACATCTTTATAGTACACCTTGTTAGCTGTATCCATGCCAGCGACGATCCGGCAGCTTTGCTTATGATACTTGCCGCCCGCCTTAGTCACAACCAACGCATCAGCACTTGGCGGCGGATTGCAAGTTTTACATGCGCTATAACCCGCCTTGATCGCCTCATCCGGTGTGGCAAACTTCACCAATTTGTCAGCCGTGATCTTTTTAGCTACAGGACACTCTGTTGTATGGAACTTTTCGCCGCCTTTACTGGCCACATAACCTGCCGGCGCCTGCGCAAAAGCTGCACCTGACAAAGCCAGCGCCATGACACCTACCATCACCATCGATAAAAACTTCTTCATACCAGCCCCCTTATGATTTGTTTTATAAAAAGCCCTAATAATATTATCACACAATTTCGGAATTACTGGACACCTTAAAAACCGTGTCTCCGGAAACCTTTGGTACGTGTCCCTGGAACTGTCTGATGGTATTAGTTGTCGATTAACTTGCCGGGGTTTATGTTAAGCGCTTGCGCAATCTTAAAAAGCACTTTTATCGAAGGAAGATCTATTTGTGAGCGCATTTCTAGTCGCTGCCAATATTTTGCAGTAATCCCAGCCCGCTCTGCCGCCTGTTCTTGTGTAAGGTGCGCCTTTTCACGATAGCATTTAATATTTTCCACAAGAGTATTTTTTATGTTGTGTTGGGCTGTTGCCATGTAAATATTATCTTATTGCATACCGCAGAGGAACACTCCGGCTTAGGTATGTTTTACTTGCATACCCACAAGGTATGTCTATAATATGGCTTCTTATAAAAAGGCGTATCAGAAAGAGGTAGGTATGGCAGGGGGCATTTTAAAGAGATGGTTAGGAATAAAAAGGGTACGGCCGTATAGCACTTATTTAGATAAACAGTTTAAACGGCACATAGAAAGAGCCGAAGTGAAGCTTGTTTTTGAAGTTGGAAGCAGGGATCTTAAAGACGCCATATTGTTGCAGAAATTCTTTCGGGCAAGAGTGTTTGCTTTTGAATGTAACCCTGACTCGCTTTCATTGTGCCGTCAGAATTTGGCGAAAGCTGAAAATGTCGTTTTAATTGAGAAGGCCGTTTGGAATCAAGATAAGAAAATACAATTCTTCCCAGTTGTTGCCTCATATGATGACGACTTACCTGAGCTTCAAGCAAAGAATATCGGTAGCTCTTCTTGTTTTATGAGCGCCAATTTACATTACGAAAAATTAAAACAGTGCGAGATTGAGGTGGATGCCATCCGACTGGATGGCTTTTGTCATGAATATGGTATTCAGAGCATTGATCTACTATGCATGGATCTTCAGGGGGCAGAATTTGAGGCATTACAAGGATTGGGGGATGTTTTGAATCGTGTTAGATACATTATTAGTGAAATTGAAACAATCCCTCTTTATCAAGGGCAAAAGTGTCTTGATGATGTAAGTCGTTACTTATCGGGGTTTGGTTTCAAGTTAGCTGAAGAAGTACCGTGCATTGGACGTAATGGGAAAAAAGATTCGTTTGCAAATTATTTATTCATTAATCAGGCATTTAAATAAAAGCTGGGATTGTTTAAGGGTATACGGTGAGGTATATGAGAAAAAAATGGAACGCGGCAATCCTGACTACGCTTTCTTTTATTGCCACAATCTTAATTCTGCCATTATTTCTATTCTTTTATGTGTGGGACTTTTTCCTCCCAGACGATGATGATTTGCCCATAGTATAGCCCTCTCTTCAAATTCAAAGCTATTACTTAACTGCTTTCAATATTAAATGCTCTCCAAAAAGCATATTCTTAGACAACATAATATTATTGATCCTAGAGAAATCTACCCCACCCTTTTTCTTTGCGCGCCTTTCCTTCGATCTTAATTGAAGCCACATCATTGGCACTATAAAAGCTAGGCCCATCCCCTCATATTTACTAGTATAAATACCTTCGATTTCTAAATGACTATAGTGAAGCAGATACTCTAATTCATGATAACGCCATGGCATTAAATGCAAGTTCCAAATAACTTCCTTAGGATTCTTAGAATGCTCTAAGGGTATCTCTCTGAAATATTCCCAACAACCCTCGGTAAAAAAACGAACTCTTGATTTTAGATTTAAAATGTTAGGGGTTGATAGAACAATCTTCCCGCCGGACTTTAAAATTCTATTCAATTCTTTAAATACATCATACGGATTCTTTAAATGCTCAACAACCTCAGAAAATACAATAAAATCAAAAGTATTATCACCAAACGGTAGCTTTTCAGTAACGTCACATTCTTTAAAGTCGATCTGCCCCTTATATTGAAATCGCTCGATATCCATATCCGCGGCTAGAACATCAAAACCCATCTTCTTAAGATTGAACGCATAGTCACCGTTACCACACCCAATGTCCAACACTTTACCCCTTTTCTCGCCTTCAAATACAGACAAGAAACTAGTTAACAAATAATTTTTCTTTTCTGCCATTAAGCCCTCCCAAATCCCATGGAAATTAGTTCTTCTGATGTAAACATGCACAATGTTAACACCCAATGCCTTTGGTGTAAAGAATTGTGCGCTGAAACTATAATCCACCCATGAAGAACAATAATGATGTCGTTAGAAGGTTCTCAAGACGGCTACGAGAATTAAGAATAAAGGAAGGCTTAACACAGGAGAAGCTTGCTGAGGTTGCTGATATTTCCTACAAAAACGTTCAATATCTAGAATCAAAGAATCCCACTTGCCCGAGCTTAATCACACTCAACAAATTAGCGACTGCTTTTAAAATCCCCCTATCAAAACTGGTCGACTTTTAATTACAATTAAAGGGGCATGCACGATTTATAGAGCTTTAAGGGTCCTGTTTATTTCATCCATGAACAGATCATGGCAACACCTTTTCGACGGATTCTTTTCTGCACATTGTCCTGTTATATTCTTACCCGCATGCTTTCTCACATCCGCTATCGTCCGACAACCGTTCTTGACGGCATTCCTTATCTCGCACCTTTTCAAGTCCGAACAGTAACAAATAATAACGTCATTGTCATTACGCGCATTTCTAATCATACCGGGACCTTACCTAAACAATTATGGGGACACGTACCAAATTCGCTTCGCGAATTAATGGTACATGTCCCCATAATTACCATTGATCAATTTTGTTTTAGAAAACGCTTAACATCATCGTGATTGCCGGCAAGTAGAAATTCCACCAGAGCCCCTTCCCAGCGAAAGAGGATCCTGACTTTAAGCCCATAACGAACTTCCCAGAAATCACCTTTAAGACGTTTTAGCCCCAACCCCTGGTAAATCTCTCTGTCTTTAGACAAAACTTCAATAAGTTGACTGGCCGCAGCCTTAACTTCAGCCTTATCATTTAAAGGCAACTGCTTGATCGAGCGATCAAAGGACGGTTTAAATTCAAACTTCATAAACTAGCGAGATAACCCTTCGCCGCGTCATCACTTGAGAATGCTTTTCCCTTCTCAGAGGCCAATTTCTCGATCTTTTGCCACTCTTTGGACGTGTACGGCGATTTAGCGGTCACTTCACAGGGCATCAACATGATGCCGTTCTTACTAATACCAAAAGCAACCGAAGATCCTTCTTCCAAATGTAAAAGCTTGCGGATCCGATTGGGGATCGTCACTTGTCCCTTTGTTGTTATTTTAGCCGTTTCAATAATAGTCATACTTGGCCGCCTTCCTGTATTATTCCTTACTTCCTTACAATAAGGATACTCTGATCAAGAACAAAAGTCAACTTGGCCTCAAAAGCATAATGTGCCCCCCTTCCATTCCCTCCCCACAAGGGGGAGGGCGTAAATAATACGATCGATATTAACGCGCGTAAAACAAAAAGCCCCCTGGTTTCCCAAGAGGCTTTTCTAACAACATATTCTAAAGAACGCTGAGATCCTTCGGGCTTCGCCCTCAGGATGACAAGCTATTTATCAGAAACGACGACGGCCGCCAAAGGATTTACCCCTGAAGCTTCTGCCACCGCTTGAAGGCCTGCGGCTGCTCGACCCGCTTGAAGCGCTGCGGGAAGGTGCACGGTAAAGCTTCTGTGTTTCGATCTCAGGATGCTCAGCCAACTTGATCTCCGAACGCATGCAGCGTTCAATGGCCTGGATCTGATCGGCCTGATCCGGCGTAGCGATCGAGATCGCGCGGCCTTCCATGCCGGCACGGCCCGTACGGCCAATGCGATGCACATAGTTCTCGGCATCATCCGGAAGATCGTAATTGATAACAAGCTCAATGCCTTTAACGTCAATACCGCGCGCGGCGATATCTGTCGCCACAAGGATACGATAACGTCCAACCTTGAACCCCTCAAGTGCCTGACGGCGCTGGGACAAGGAACGGTCCGAGTGGATCTCGGCTGCACTGTGAGTCATGGCCTTGATCTCACGAACGAGCTTACTAGCACCGTGCTTGGTGCGCGAGAAAATAAGAATAGAGCCGCGATACTGGCCCAGAATTTTCTGCAAGAGGATGCTCTTCATTTCACGACGGACCACGAAGATCTCCTGAACAACGCGTTCAGCAGCTGTACCCTGGGGTGCTACCTCAATATTGATCGGAAGCTTCATGTGACGCGAAGCCATGGCCATGATGTCCCGCGGCATGGTCGCTGAAAAAAGCATGGTCTGACGTTCCTTCGGGACCTGCTGCAGGATCTGTTCGATCTGCGGAGCAAAACCCATGTCGAACATACGATCAGCCTCATCAAGCACAAGGACGCGCGTTGTCTGAAGCCGCACGGTGCCACGCTGCATATGATCGATCAGGCGTCCCGGTGTCGCAATAAGGATACGCGCGCCTTTCTTGATGGCACGCAACTGCTCTTCCATCGACGCACCGCCGATGAGGATCGCGGTCCTTAAACCGAACGGCTGCGCTACCTTGTTAAATGTTTCTTCAACCTGGATAGCCAGTTCGCGTGTCGGAACGACCACAAGGCCGATGCCGATAGGCTCCTGTGCCAGGCGCTGTACCATGGGAATGGCAAAAGCCAGTGTTTTCCCGGTACCGGTCTGGGCGATACCCATGATGTCCTTACCCTCAACCGCCATCGGAATGGCCTTATGTTGAATAGGTGTCGGCACCACGAATTTCATGCGTGCAAGTACTTCAAGTACTTTGGGCGCAATTCCCAAACCAAAAAAAGTTGTTGGTGTGTTTGTTGTTGTCATTTCTTTGTTCTTCTTTCTTGTTACAATTAATTTAATATCCCCGAAAGCCGGGCTTTAACATAAAAGCACCTGAACTGACGGAAAATCCCGTTTAGTCGGTTGATCTTGGTTAAAAAGATTTGACGAACCTTACGAGCGGACGGCACATGCCTTTGTCCGGGCAAGGTAATGAGGAGGGGAATACTCAGATGGGATAGATCTGACCTGATCGCTACCTTGAACGGCACAAGTATGCCACACAATCCCAAAATGTCAACTTTTATTAATCACCCCCGACGTCACTTGGCGAGGGACCTGACCGCTACAAGGCGCTCCATCAAGGACCCTTTGGATGAGCCCTCACCCAAAAGAAGATCGCTCACGACCACACGCTTCAGCGGCCTGAGCACATCGCGGCCATTGACATTCTCGCGATAGGCCCACACATCATGGATGGCATAAAGCCTTTGATCAACCCTTCCCAAGTAAAGCATCACATGTCCGTTCAAGCGCAACAATGTTGCCGCCCCCATCGCTTCCGGCAAAGGCACCTCGGACCCCGTCTGACCCTGCTCCGCTGAATTACGCGGGAGAATAAGGCCAACCGTTGCAAAAACCATTTGCGTAAAACGGGAACAATCCTGCCGCTGATGAACATCCCCCCAGCCATAAGGCGCGTCGAGCATTTTAAAAGCCTGCGTGTAAATATTGCGCGCCGTGTACGGCAAAGAGCCCGGCGTCACATCGGCGCGTTTCATGAACGCCGTTGTCCAGAAAACCTTACCGCCGACACCCCGCTGCGGATAAAGGACCTCAACAACGCCCCGGGTGAACTTTGTAGCCATAAGCCGTGTGCCCATCCTGAGCGCAGCCAGCGGCCCCCTAAGCTCAGCGTCGCTCCAGACCAGTGTACGTGCCGCGGTCACAACCACAGATGACGTGTCCTGCCAGAACATTTTCCACATCCTCTCATCCACAAAAGCGACAGCATCCGCATGCACCCAGCCTCCGGCGATCATATCCTTCACATAAAGCCACTTGCCATCAGCGGTTTGATGCAGCACCATCACCGGCGTGGACGGGTCAAGGCCGCTGTTCTGAACCTGATCAAAGTCAACATCGCGCGGCGCCTCATAAAGCGGCTCATCCATGGGAACAAGACGCTGGTCAGTAAAAGTCGTCACAAAAGCTCTGCGGGGAATAACGCGGTAAGCAACCGCATCAATCGCGATCTTTTTTTGAAGGCTGGCGTAAAGATCCTCTCCCGCTAAAGCGCCGCTAACCATATAGAGGCGCTGATGCTTTAAGCCATCAAGCATGGACTGTAACTGTATCTGCAATTTATACCCGTCATACTCCTCAGGAAAAACAGACAGCTCTTCTATAAGACCCGCATCTATTGTCCTCTTGTTGAAGGCTTTGATCTCTTCGGGGGACATCACCAGCCTGTCCGGTGCACGATGACGGCTGATCCAGTAATCCGGCGTACGCATCCCGGGCGTCACACGCGGTACATCCACGGTCTGGGCCAAAGCAGCACCCGATATAGCCATCAGGCAAAGAAACGACAAAGCTGCGCGCATAATATCCCCATATAAGTTCCAACAATATTGCCCAGGATGGCCAGTAACAGCCCGACGGATGCCAGCCCCGGCTGATAAACCGCGGCGACCACGGGGGCTGATGCTACCCCGCCCACATTCGCCTGACTGGCGGTCGCGACCAGGAACATGGGCGCCTTGAGCATGCGCGCGCCCACCAAAAGAAAAATGGCATGTATACCGACGATCACAAACCCGGCCGCTATCAGGATGAACGCGGAAGAGATATGCGCGACACTCGCCTTAGCCCCGATAGCCGTCAGCACAAAATAAAGAAGGTAATACCCGCAAGGTGAAGCCCCGTCTTTTTCAAGACGACGCACCGGCGTCAGTGATAAAACAAGGCCGATAACAGATACCACAATGATCGTCCACGCATACGTGGAAATGATATCTTTAACGACAGGTAATGTTGACGCCAGTGCATACGCTACCCCTGTACCTGCACCCAGCAAAAGAACAAGGCGAAGGAATCCGGCCCGGCTCCAGACCACAGGCACTGCCATGGCTTGGGCTTTTCCGCCCAATTCATCAATGATGCTGCGGTCAGAACGGTTCCAGCGGTCAAAAGCCCCCTGCAATCCTACCCCGGCGATCATGATCCCCATCCACACGTAGGGCACGACCGTATCGACAATGACCATGGGCGCAAAGACGGCATCCGGCACGGACAACGCCTCCTTGACCGCGATCATATTGGCACTGCCGCCCGTCCAGGAAGCCGACAAGGCCCCGAACCCTGCCCAGAACTGAGCCCCGATCAAATGCTTAAAAATAATAAAAGAGATCACCGTTCCGGCGATGATGCCCGCACTGCCGATGAAGAACATGCCCAGGGCCATGCCGCCCAAACGCAAAATAGCCTTGATATCGACCACGATGAGAAGCAAGAGCAAACTTGCCGGCAAAAGCCAGGACGTGATAAGGGACAGTACCGGCGCCTTGGGATCAATGAGCCCCGCGGTAGACGCCATCATGGGAAGGAAATAGATCCAGAATACGGACGGAATGAAATCAAACCAGTGCCGCGTGCGCGGATGCTTGCTTAATGCCAGCACCAGCACTTCAATGGCCAGAAGAACGATAATAATAAGGACGGGATGATGGATCATATTAAATTAACTTAATACGCCGATACCACCACCGGCGCGGCTCAGATCAAAACACCCCTTATCATCAAGATACGGTGACTTCGACAAAGGCCCCTTCAAGAAATACGTCGTGTCAAGGTCGACAAAACGAAAACAACCCATACCTGCCGCCATGTGGGCCGCTGCCGTAATGGCCAGTGAACTTTCCATCATAGCACCTATCATCAGTTCCATCCCCGCCGCCCGCGCCACGCGGGCGATCGCCTCAGCCTCAAGGATACCGCTTTTCATGAACTTGACATTGATCGCACTGACAGCCCCTTCGCGCACGGCACGCACCGCATCTGCCAGTGACTTCACGCTCTCATCTGCGCACACCAGGATGTTCTGCCGCCGCAAAGACTGTGTCACTTTCTTTAATCCATCCCAGTCATCCCGGACAACAGGCTGCTCGACCAGAACAGGGATGACCTTAAGTGAGCGCAAGGCGGCGATAAATTTTAATGTATCTTTGGCTGAGAATCCCTGATTCGCATCCAGAATAATACTGGCCCGCGGTGCCGCCTTCTTAACGGCCAAAACACGGGCGATGTCCAGATCATGGTCCTTGCCAACCTTGATCTTGAACGCCTTGAACCCCTGACGGCTGTAAAGCGCCGCGGAAACTTTAGCCTCCTCCAATGAACCTATAACAATGGTGATGTCTGATCGCAAAGGATGCGCCGTCTCACCGAATATCTTCCATAAAGGCAGCTTGAGCGAACGCGTCCAGGCGTCCAAAACAGCCATTTCAAACGCCGCCAGCGCCGCGTGATTCCCTGCAAATTTCTCACGGAACCCCTGCAAAAAAGAACGGTAGTCCGCCACATCTTCACCCGCACACACCGCAGCAGCCTCTTTGAGGTTTTTCAGCGTCTGATCAACGGTCTCGCCGGTAATATGCGTGGCCACAGCCGCCTCGCCGAAACCTTTGATGCCGCCGCTCAGTTCAATGGAAAAAAAGACATTGTGCAGGGTGTTATGCTGGCCCGTGGCGATACGAAAAGGCACGGTCAGTGGCGCTTCGACCACGCGGGCAGATGCCCGGCGAATAACGATCATACCCATCACTCCCGCCAATAATATAATGCCGCCGTCAGCGCGCAGCCCACGGCGTAAACCGCGATTACATTAGACAATAAATATGTATAACCCATCAACGCAAATCCGATGAGCATGGGGCGCCAGACCCGGTTCTTCCAGCCATAAGAAAAAGCGACGAAACCAATGGTGCCGAAGATCATGCTGGCGACAAATACCCAAAGGTCATTTTTATTCATCATAAGCCCATGCCCGTTGTCCGCAGCACATAGCCGATGATGAAAATAAGGCTCGCCACATGTATGATCAGGACCGGCCGCTCATCATAATTCTTGCGGTTGATCAGGATACACTGCACAGCACCCGTTGCCAAACACCCCCAGAAAAACCCCTGCAGCATGAATGTTTCATACGCCGCCAGATAAGTTACCACAAAAGACAGTCCGATCAGGCGCTTAGCCCAAAGGGGCCCCAAAAGAACAGGCAGGGTCTTGATGCCTGCCGCCAGGTCGCCGTCATGATCTTTAATATCAATAAAATTAGCCGAGAACGTAAAAAAGAGCAGGAAAAATAAAATGAACGGCAGCTGTATTGTCGTCGAATTCGCCCAGAACATGTACCCCAGCATGAACATCAAAAGCGCATTGAGCCCGATGACAAACTTTGACAGCACCGGCACCCGCTTGAGGCGCAAAGGCGGCATGGAATATAAGGAGTAGGCCCCGGTAAAGACCGCCATAATCTCCAGTGTGGCGGCATTGATGGCCAACGCATAAATGCCCGCACCCCACAAACAACCCCATCCGATACACCGATAAACACCCGCAGGCACCGTTCCAGCCACAGACGGACGCCTGGGATTCGCAACACGGTCAATATCCTCATCCGCCCAATTATTGCTGATGACGCAAAATGCCCAGGCTAAAGTGACCGAGATCAATAAAAATATAACGCGGAAGAACCCCTCCTGGCCAAAAACAACCTGGCCGGAAAAATGCTTGGCGCAGACAACAGCCCCCAGAACGATCAGTAAAAGATATTGCGTCAGGCGCATCCAGCGCAGGTCGCGGAAAACAGCCCTGAAGATATGCGGGCCGGCGGCGTAGAGAACCCCGAGCCCCAAGGGAAAAATAAGCATCAAGTAAAACCGGACATTAAACGCTATATCGATCTGGGCCTTGGCTTTAAAAAGGCCAGCAACCCCCTGCACCAGGACCGGCATGGCGATATACGCAAAAATGATCACATAAGCCATCAGGGTGCCGCATACCGCGTGCCAGGGGCGTTGAGTTTTAATGAAGATATAAAGCGCGATCACCAAAAGAATCAAAGCTATCTCAACACGCATCCCCGGCGTTGCCCCCGTCGATTCAAGGCGGCCGAAAAAGAAAAAGAAATGCTCCCAGATATCCGGATGTTTTTCAGGGAAATAATACGTCACATTAAAAAAAGCCGATGCCCCGCTGACCCTGTCGATCAAAGGCACAATAGTCAGCACAATGAATGACGGGAGGACGACGCGCATGATGCGTGCGATATTTTCGCCGGTCAGGACATACAGCAGAAGGGCCAAGGTCAGGGCAAGCGCGATATAAAAAAAGAGATAGTGGGCGTGGTCAATGCCCCAGTCATTGGAAAAGGGGTCACGCATAAGAAGCGTATGTTCCCAGAACGTCCGGAGCATCACCGCTGACAGGAACGTGACGATAGCATAACTCAGGGGCGTTTGGGCAGACTCGATACGCCCCAAAAGATCTTTCAGCCGCTTGATCATGAAGTCTCCCGCAGGGTCATAAAAGCTTTTTCAGAAAAGGAAGCACCTGGTCAGCCGGCATCGGGCGGCTGAAAAGATAGCCCTGGAAGAAATCACACTGATTACCGGCCAGTTTATCAAGCTGTATGGTTGTTTCAACACCTTCGGCCACGACACGCAGATTCAATTTATGCGCCAGGTCAATGATCGCGGGGATCATGGCGTTCTGCTCGCTGTCTTTGGCGATCTCCTTGATGAACATGCGGTCGATCTTAAGGTTTGAAATGGGCAAACGCTGTAAATGCACCAAGGATGAATATCCTGTACCGAAATCATCCAGCGACACCTGAACACCCAACTCCCTGACAGCATTCAGGATGTCGATAGCCGCGTCAAAAGACTCGATCAGGACGCTTTCCGTAACCTCGATCTCAAGGCAGGCCGGCGGCAAACCCGTCTCTTCCAACGCCATCCGGATCACATCCACGATATTCTTGCGGCGGAACTGAACAACGGAGATATTGACCGACATGATAAGGCCCGGATATCCGGCATCCATCATTTTCTTATTGAAGGCGCAGGCCTCGAAAAGCACCCACTCACCGATGGGGATGATCAGCCCTGACTCCTCGGCCACCGGAATGAACTGGTCCGGCCCGATCAGGCCGTTACCTTCCTTGAACCAGCGCAGCAAAGCCTCAAAGCCGCGCACCTTCCCGTCAGAAACGCGCACGATCGGCTGATAATAAAGGACCATCTCTTTCTTGCTGATCGCATCGCGCAAGCCGCGCTCCATCTGCATGCGCGCCACAACCTTCTTGTTCATGACACCGTCATAAAAGCAGAAATTGTTACGCCCTGAGTTCTTGGCGGCATACATGGCTGTATCGGCATGTTTAAGCAATTCCTCCATGGATTCGCCGTCATGCGGGAAAATGGCGATGCCGACGCTGGCGGTAATAAAAAGATCGTGCCCGCTGACCATGCGCGGGGCATTGAATTTCTCACGGATGCGCTCCGCCGTACGCTGCGCCATATCCGCATCTTCAAGGTCATTGAGCATAATGACAAATTCATCCCCGCCCCAGCGCGCCATGATATCCGTCTCACGCACGCACTCCATCAGCTTGATGGCGGTGTCTTTAAGCAACTCATCCCCGACAGAGTGCCCGAGGGTATCATTGATGCTCTTGAAATGGTCGAGATCGACAAAAAGCATGGCGCAGAACATGGATGTGCGCTTGGCATGGGCAATGCTGATATTGGCTTTATCCAGGAACAAAGCCCTGCTCGGCAATGAGGTCAGGGAATCGTAATGGGCCATGACCAGCAGCTTGTTCTCGAGTAACTTCCTCTGGGTAATGTCACGCCCGATACCCACAAGCCCCAGGACCTGCCCGAAATTATCTTTAAGCGGTATCTTTGACGTCAAAAGCCAGCGGCGAACCCCTGCCGCGTCTTCGACAAACTCTTCACGGTTGATGACCGAACCGCCCTCATTCAGGACGACCATGTCATCTTTAACGTATTGGTCGGCCAAATAAGACGGGTACACTTCAGCGTCGGTCTTCCCCAGCACCTCGTTCTCGTCTTTGCCGCCCATGAACTCAAGGTCAGACCTGTTGGTCAATATCTTCCGCCCCGTTTCATCCTTAACATAAATGGCATCCGGGATATTATCGATCAGCGTACGCAACAACGTATGCTCTTTGGCCAGCTCTTCCTGCACACGCTTACGCTGGGTAATGTCAATGCAAACAGAAAGGATCATCTGCCGGCCGTGCATATAAAACAGGCGGTTACTGATGTCAACCGGGATCTTGCGCCCGTCTTTGGTCATGTGCGCGCCTTCCCATACGACATGGCCCTGCGCCTTAAGGGTCTTCATGGCCTCGTGCAGGCCGTCCACCATGGATGGATCATCAATATCAGAGGGACGCATGTTCAGGAACTGCTCGCGCGTATACCCCAAGCGCCGGCAGGCTTCTTCATTCACTTCGATGAACTTGCCCGGTAATCCGTCCGCCGCAAGCCCTTCGTACACATACACTTCTTCGCTCATATTATCCAACAGCAAGCGCTGACGCGCCTCACTGCGCAGCAACCTCAGCATAACCCTGCGGATCGTAAAATATAAAAGAAGACCGGTCAGCAGAATAAAGAAGGAGCCCTTGAGGATCGAAAAATGGGTAACAACAGTCGAGCCGCCGAAAATGAGCCCGCTCAAAAGATCCGAACCCAAAACCCAGATAAAACCGAAAACAACGTAAGCTGCCACGATCTTGAACGGGATGAACATCGATTTTGTAGGAATATATCTATCCATGGACCCTTTCATTTAATTAGGAATTATAAATATAATACGTTAATTGATTTTATTCAGCAAGAAATTAAGTATTTTGAATGCGCGGGCCTTAAATTACACTCACATGACGGTCAAAATATAAGTGTGCGAATAAGATAGACTTACAATTCCATCTATGAGAAAATCGTATTCAATAGCATACTTACTAGGAGGCTTGATGAAAAATTCTACCTGCAGCTTTATTACTCTAGGGATCTTACTCTTGGCATTGCCGGCGATGGCAGCGATCGATATTGATCCGAAGGCCTACCACGCGCAGCGTGAAGCAGAAAAAAAAGCGCGCCAGGAAAATCAGCAGAACGTCCCTGTCGAACTCCAGGAACTGTCACACGTGCAGTCCACGCACGAAAAACACGCCTTCGGCATGAAGCCTGTCAAAAACGCGCCGCCCGAGAGATCTCTCTATGAAAGAAAGTCAACCGCCGCGCCGGCTGAAACCCCTTTAATAACAGCGCCTGTCCAGGAAACGATTGAAGCCGTGACACCGGAGACCGCCAACACCGAGCTACGTTCACCAGCCATAACAACCGAAACAAAGTAGGGCTACTTCGTAACGACCTGTTGCGCCTGGTAAACACACCTGTCAGTCCCATCCTGACAGGCACCCAGGCAAAGACTCATATCTTTAGGACAGAACTGCGGGCAGGATGCCGCGAATTGACCGCAGTCATTTTTACCTTTCTCACGCGCGCACAGCATCTCCCCATGCGCGCACGCCTGAAAACATAAACTCATCGGATCATCCGTCCTTATCAGGGATGCCACATCCTTCCTGTCCAGCGCCGAACACGCCGACGTGCATTTATTATACCCTGCGCGGCAAGGGCCTGTGGGCGCTTTCTGATCCATCATTTCCCTGGCATACTGGTCCCGGAGGTACTTATTCTGGGCATCTTTTTCCGGAGGCTCCATATCAATGCAGACATTAAGCTTCTTCTTGAATCCATTCTGACACTGCCAGTCATTCCCCAGCGCATTAAGCTGCCCGTGCATGGGGATCTTAATGGCAAAGCACTCATTGCCCTCCTGAGCATATCCCCGCTGGCAACGCCACCCATTGCCGAATGAATCGCGCTCGGCATTGGGCGGAATGCGCATCAACTGGCATCCGTTATCCATTTTGACATAGCCTTTTTGACACTCCCATCCGTCAGACAGTAAATTAACGCGTGCATGCGCAGGCAATACCAACGGCTCACAAAGCTCATCCTTCTTTACATACCCCGGATCACACGTCCAGCCGCGGCCGAACATATCAGCTTGCGCATGCGCAGGGATAGCCGCATGCACGCAAGACGGGAAAAATATCGTCAGGAATATTACGGAAGAAAGGATAAGTTTAAACATAGCCGCAGGCCAAACGCTGATACAGTTTAGAAATCAACGATCTTTTTCAAATGCGCTTCAGAATTTCCGATGAGGCGCGTGAAATAAATGACAAAGCCCTCCCCCGGGGCCAGGCGGGAAATGCGGGCGATGCCCTTGATCGCATCATCCTCTTTGCCGGATGCGGCCTGGATCGTAAAACCGATCTCATCGTTAACATTAAAACACACGCTGGCCTTGATGGTAATAAACGCGCTTTTTAAAGAAAGGTCCTTAAGCGACCCCTGCAGGGTGAACTGTGACCCGATGTTGACCTCGACAGGCACTTTGTGCTCGACGCGCACGTCGCGACGCTGGTCCTGAGGCCTGGATGCGTATGTCATATGATCTTCTCCGTAATTGCCGTCTACTTGCCTGCCGGAACATCCGTCGCAGGTTTGACCGCTTCAGAAGGCTTGTCACTTTCAAAAATGGTCAGCGTAAATTCTGACGGGACAAAGCCCATGCTGGCCTGAACCTCCGCCACGGGACCCACTGAGACGCGCCGCTCATCAAATCCCTCGGCCAGCATAAAGGCATGCACCGCCTCAGCGCGCCGCTTGGCCAACAAAGCCAGCGCTACTTTATCGCCGTCGCCTTCTTCGATCAATTGACGCCGGAGTTCCTGCTCCAGCGCCTTGTCATCATACGCACCCTGACGTTGCTTGAACTTTTTGGTCGCATTCCATAACGCCTGGATACCGAAACGCCGCTGATAAAGGTCCTGATAAACACGGCTATCCGTACGTGAAGACTTCTGGCGCATGTCAGCAAAATCCCGGTCAACAACGTCCTTCTGTATCGCCTTCCAGTCAACATCAGCAGCATAAGAGCCGTTGATCGCCAGTAAAAGCTTCGGACGCGCCTTCAGGCCCTTCATGAGCGTGCGCATTTTCTCTTTTTCGGCATCAGCAATATCCGCTTTGCCGGGCGTAAAACGTACATACCCCAATTCTTCGTTGCCGCTCTCAGCCCCTAACGCGGAGGCCAGAAAGGCAAAAGGCTTGGCCACGATACCGAAAAAGAAATTACGCACCACCTGCCCTACAAGGCCCCAATAATGAAACTCAGGTGAGCTCATATCACCGGTCACCGGCAGCGACACATTGATACGTCCGTCAGCATCTTCCAACAGGGCCACCACCAGGCCGAAGGGCAACGGCAAAGCATCCCTGCTCTCTACTTTCTGCCCGAATGCAAAACGCTGGATAAGCACCTTATGGCTGGCGGTCAATTTATTGTTCGAGATCCTGTAATCCATCTTGAAGTTCATATTCCCGTCTGCCAGCGAGCGCCCGGTAAACTTGCCCACATAAGGCGTCAGCGTATTCATCGCATAGCCATTAAGTGAAAAACTTGTTTCAAGCTCGACCGGCTGCACCAGGGGCTTGATATCTGTTTCAGACGAGATCACGCCTTTCTCATCAAGCCTGGCCTCGAACATGACCTTGGCCTGTCCGTCAGGCTTGGTCGACAAGCCTGTAATATGGATATTGATCGCATGGAGTGATGTTTTAAAAACAGGCGTAAGCGTCTTGTCCGTGAAGGCCACGGCGCCATCGTTTAATTTGATGTCATCCACCACAACCAGAGGCAGGGACACAGGCGTTGCGGCAGGCTTTGGCACTGATGTTGAAGGTGCCTGAGGCGCGGCAGGAACCGGCGGAACAAGCTCCAGCAGGTTAACCTTACCACCGGGCAAAAGGGCCACATTGACCCTGAGACCATCAAGCGTCAACGATTCGACGCGGTAAACTTTCTTGAATAATGCCAGAAAACTGAGATCAACGGTAAAGCGCTCGAAGCCGGCCATCACCGTGCTGTCTTTATCCAGGACCTCGAACCCGGCCACACGCAGCCGGAACGTGAACGGATTAAGATCGACCGAACGGACCCTGACCTCATGCTTAAGGATCGCTGTCCCCTGACTTGCAACAGCCCACTTGATGACCGCCGGGAGAATAGTAAACCCGACAACCGTGTAAAAAACAAAGAGACCCAGGAATATCTTCAGTGTGATATTGCATATTTTTTTGAACATAACATGTTCCTCTGTTGATTTCAGTTGTGCTGTTAGAATATCACACTCATGCTCAGTGAAACAACCTGTGTTTCACTGCGATGCGAACGGTCATACGCCTTGCCGGGCAGGAAACTCCCCCATTCCGCCGATAAGAAAACCTTTTTGGTAACCCACCAGTCGGCCTTCAGATCGATCTCCTGGCCGATATCACGCCGGGCAACTGTGGCGTCAAGATCTGAAAATCCGCCGTCAGAACGATCTTTCCAATAATGATAGTAATCGACGCCCAGCAATATCTTACGCAAAAGATCAATGCGATAAAACGGATACGCATCGACCCCTAAACGCAGCAGGCGCAGATTAGATAAGGCCGGATAAAGCGCGGCGCCTGTCGGTAAATAACCAAAGTACGAAAAGCCGTGGTCACGGCCGGACCTATTGCCATAGACCGTATTGGTCGGAACCTCCCGGTCACCATCCCCGGAACCCAAGGCCCCCTCAGCACTGAAAACCACCTTCGATGCCCACTTCGTCGAGAATTTCTGCTCAGCGTCAAATGCCCAGGCCGAAATATTACTGCGCGCATTCGAAGGGAATTCACGCGAATACCCGGTCTCACGGATAATCTCGGCCCAGTACGGCCATTGATCGGCCCACTGCCCGTTTGAACCGAGGCCAAAATACTCGGCATCATATCTGTAATCCTGAAATGGATTTTCAGGCCGCTCACGGCTGTGGTCGCGCTCTAAAACAGTGTAGGTATAGATCTGATGCTGCTTCATCTTGGTAAGCGCGATACCGGCTCCCGCGAAATAACGCCGGCTTTCCTTGTCATAGCCAGGCACGCTCGTGTCGATATTGCTCGTGTGTGGCGGCAATTGAGATATAAAACCGGTGCAATTCAATCCCGCCGGCTGATAATTAACCTGAACACCGTCATGTACGCCGCTATAGGCAATGCCGCGCCCTATAATGAAGTAGCGACGCCCGGCCTCTACCTTCCAGGGATTATGATCCATGCCCATATAAGCATAATCCACTTGCGGCCCGCGATTGTCAAAACGCGCGCCCGGCTCAGTCCCCTGAAGTTCGGTATAAATATCTTTGATACGCATATAGATATAATCTTTGTCAGGGTCGCTGGCTGTTGATGGGCGATATGTCAGCCGGCCCCATAAGCGGACATCCGCGCGTAGGGATCGCGTGAAGTAATCCTTCTCGGTCCGGTCATTGTCCAGTTCATCATAATCGCTGATACGGTAATTGAGCCATCCGCCGGACTCAAAAGAATATTCTTTTCTGTGCACGACCTCATTCAAGGGAGCCTGATCGATGATCACACGTTTTTTTTCTTCCACCCGACGGGAATTTTCATCGGTATCTGCCAGGGAAAGCCCCGCCCCCGTCACAAAGAATATCCCCATTATCAGCCGCAAGCCCTTGTTTTTCATCATTGCAAATGCCATACTTTAGTTGAGAGTTAGAAGTTGTAAAAGGCAAAACTCCCGTAAGGGGGTGACGCAAAGCTGCGGGTCCTTCGATAGAAGGACAGCCGGGCCGCCGAAGCTGGCTAACCGTGTTCCGCCCCGTTGTGCACCTCTGCACGAGAGTAACCAGTGCAGGAGGTTTTATGAATTACCTACCCCTTAAACTCACGCTTCTGTTGATCCTGGTCTTTGCCTTTTGCATCCCCGCACAAGCCCGACAAGACGATCGAGAATCGAAAAACGATAAAGGGCGCGAACAAGCGCTTGAGCAGAAAGACAAAGACCATGGCAACCGTCCGGAAATGCGCGACCCGTGGGGTCAATCACGCGACGACCGCAAAGATCTTCAGGGTGACCGCGGCCGCGTAGTTAAAGTACCAGACCCCGTTGTTGTTCCGCCGCCTGTGATCGTTCCTCCACCGCCACCGCCGCCTGTGATCGTTCCGGATCCTGTTGTTCCACCGCCACCGCCGCCGGTGATCGTTCCGGATCCTGTTGTTCCGCCGCCGCCACCGCCGCCTGTGATCGTTCCAGACCCGGTCGTTCCGCCGGCACCAGCACCAGATCCTGCGCCAGCACCGACACCGACGCCTGATCCAACACCGGCACCTGCTCCTGAACCTGCACCTGTGACCGAGGTGTCGTTCTGATAGCGATACCGTTAGTTCAGTAAACAATTTCCCGTCCGCCTGAAGTTCTAGGCGGACGTTCTCTTTTACGAAAAATTCTAACACAAAATGATAAGCGGGAATAAGTTAATGCAGGAAATTATACAGGAAATACGCAGGCGGAAAGAAGCCGAAGGAGTAGATGCCGTATGACGTAGCGATCGCGTGACGGAAATTCTCTCTGAAGGACCCCAACCACATATCCACAGGCACCGGTTTCGCGGCAAAAGACGCAGATGAGGACAGGATAAAGGGATTTATCCCCGCATCGACCAGTGCCACCCAGGCTGTTGAGACAAGGCTCTGCACCTCAGGCGCCTGTGAGAACCAGCCGAATGGGATCCATCCGCGTTTGGATGAATACGCGTAAGACGCCCGATCCCCCGACGCGGCGAACCGGAACTGATCAATGCCCTCACGCATACTGCGCGCATCCTGCTTTAAGCCATCCACCCACTGCGGGTGCATTGACGCATAATAGTCCTCAAGTTGACGGACAGCCATGATGGCCCCTGCTGTCCACTCCACCGATAAACGATCATTCTCCAGCGTAAAACCGACGCCCTGCAATCGTCCGTCAGAAGCAAAAACACCAGCATAGGCCCTGGTCTTTTGCCAGATGTGATAGGCCGCGCCCTCGCCGAACCACTGATCCAAAACTTCCGGCCCCAGGACCATGATCGCCCAGCTTTGTACATCCTCGGCAAAAGGCTCCGGATTGGGCATCCAGCGCCCTTGCGTATAATGCGCACCCTGGTAAAAAACATTGTCCTGGGCATTCCAGGCCGACCTTAAATAAGTTTCGATACCCTGCATCACGGTCCGGTACTCTTCATTGCCGGTCAACTTAAAGAGCATGCGCATCGCAGCGTACCAGGAAAGATTATTTTCGGTAGAGATCTCTTCATAATGCCAGGCGTGATAGTCCGGATAATCTTGAACACCCACCCGCACCAGAGGCGCCTTGACCTTATGCGCTGACTTGAACTGCAGCGACCTTTGATCAAGCTCATGCGTGATCTCGGCCTCGCTTAAACCCGGCTTGATGTTGAGCAAATGATTATAGGTCCCTAAAGGCGCCATGCGAATGCCGCCATTTTCCGCCTGAAGGAACATCGCCGCCCTGGCCAATTCCACCGCAAGCCGGAATTCCGGCGTGTCCTGCATGCGCACCGTGCCTGCCTGGACATCCGCGTTATGCTCAAGTAAATGCAGCGCCGCAATAACGACCCACGCATTTTCGCCGGCGATAGGCTTCCAGTCTTCCCAGTGAATATTCGGATCATTCGGAAAATCTTCATTGACCGTGCTGCCGTCCAAAGGATCGCTCATCTGGTACGCGCCGTTCGCATCAATGATACGGAAAATAAAACCACGCCGGCCCTGCTCGGAAAGCTGGGACGTCACGGCATCCGGCTGCACGGGGTCATAGACGAACACAGACCCGCCCGACCCGGTGCGGATATTAAAAAGCCCTTCCATCGCGCCATCCCAATAATACTTCACGGGCTTCATGGCCTGCTGAAGATCCCGGGCATCCCCGGTAGCGCCCATCACGATCTGCCACACGGCCGCATCATAAATAGATATACCCTCTTCAAGTATCACGCGCTCGATGATCCCGGTTGGAGACGCGGGCATCCCGATGCGGCTGTAAACATCTTTCTTATCCCCAGAGATGGCAAAACTAAAAGGCATGCCCGTCTTCGCGCTGACATTCGTGCGCAGCCAATTGATGAGGGCGGGGTCAAAGTCACCCTTACCAGCGCCGGAGGCATGGGCCAGCGGTGCTACGAGTATCAGTAAGAATGCTATGAAAAAATACGACCAACGATGCATGCAGATCCCTGTTATGTTTTATTTAAGCCTTACAGTTTAACTATACCCAACGCCGCTAAAGGGTCAATAGCTGGTGTGATCTTAATGATCACCGGCGTAAAGCCATTAAAGCCATGGACCAGCACGTCTCGAACCGCCTGGTCATTGAACTGTATCCTGGCACTGCCGGCCTTATTAACGTCAATGTTCCTGATATCAATACCACCGTTCGTCACATCCTGACCGTTCGCTGCGTCAGGCCCACCTTGAAGCCCAAGTATATTTTCCAACTCTATCACAAGCTGCGTTTGCCCATCCTTCTCTCTAAAATGCATCGGGATATCACCACCACTAGCCAATATGTGACGCACACCAGACACATATTTAGACCGCAGGACAAAAGACGGACTATTGCCTTGAAAATCCAACCCCATAAAATCAACCTCGGTTTCAAGGTAAATATCGCCACTGACAGGATCTTCAGCCATGACTTTCTTAGCGACCTGGTAAACAAGGCGCGCAAAATTTTCCCGGCTATCTTCCCCCAACGACATGAAGAGCCCGAACATATTCACACGGATGCGGTTCTGCCAGATGGCTTTCACACGGCCAAGGTCATCCCCGCTTAACCGTTCAAGTTCCTTCATAACCTCGGCATAGTTGTTATCCATTTTCTCACTCTTCATCGCAAAAGGCCTGAAGAATTTTCCAAACCTGTACTTAAGAAATTTATCCTCTACTGTCTTGAATGACTCAAAACGCTCCTGCAAACCCAGTAAATAATCAAGGTTAAAGCGCGTTGCGCCATTGGTTTCACCATCCTTATTTGCCATCAAATCAGCAAATGACATTAGGATGTAAAAGTCTTTTTCTTTGGCTGAAAACCTTGCAAAATCCTCAGGAAGGAAATCGACCCCGATATTACTGACAATGCCATGATTAAAAACAGCATCCGCGATGACCTCGACTTCACTGGGCTCAAATCCTAACCTTTTATCTTCAAGTATGCGCTTGACCATATCACGACCACGCACATGGTGTGTCCAATCCCAGGCGCCCTCGACGGATCCGATATCATGCAAAATAAGAACAGTCAAAAGCCTGTCCTGCATATCGGGACCAAGAGACCTGTACATCCGTGAAAGTCGTTTAAGCTGAGACTTATACGCATCATGCACAACCTTATTCCCACCATCCCTCTCCTTGTCTGACAACAAGTGATAGAGGGTCTCAAATTGCTTCTGACGGAACAAATAAAAGAACCAGTAAACGTTCACGACATGCGCCTTCTTGCGCAAAATAATACCAGGCAGATTCTTTCCCAGGATCGCAAGTTGGGTGGCAAATTTCGGATCATGCTCAATCAGCCATGAAAGACGGGCATCGGCCAATGCCTTCAATTCTTCCCGGCTCTCAACAGTGCCCATCGCCAGATCCACTTTAAAAGTATCACCGACCGCCGGCGCTACGGCACGGGCATCATTGGTTTTGCTCAATGGAACATTCTTCATCGCAAAATCAGAAATACCGCCCGAGAAGTATTTCCTTGGCATGCGGGCGGACACAAGGTCCTCCCCTACAACATCTTCGTCTTTAATGTAGTCAAAGACGCCCTTCTTGTAAGCGGCGATGTAACGCTGATAGATCTCTTCCTTGAGTGCCTTCTCGTCTAATGTAATGCCTTCAACTTTGTTCTGACCGACATATGCCTGAGAGAGGAGTGTATTCTGGATCAGCTCGCGATACCACTTGGCTAAAATAGCGGTGTGATAAATCTGACGGATCGCGGCAAAATTCTTGCCTTCATTGACCTCTTTTTCGATGGCGGGGAGGATGATCTCACGCAAGAGGCTCTTTGTTAATTCGTGCGTAGGGGCGGACTTTATGTCCGCCCGTTTTTGGGAGGACACAAGGTCCTCCCCTACGCCCATCACATTGCTCATCGCAACATAATCCGAATCAAGCATTACCTTCAAACGTGCCTGGGTCACATAAACGGCATTGCCCTTCTCAAATACCTCAGCCGTGGCTGGCATGATCCAAACTTTATTGAATGTATCGACCGGAATATCCGTTGTGCCGAATTTAGCCTGTGCCTGACTGTAAACCTTCGCCCAGAAATCCTTACCTAAACCTTCTTCTGGGTAGATGAGTGATGCCGTCAGCTGCTTAAGTAAATAATCCTGCGCCAGCATGTCGCGACCAAGTTCGGTCGTGCCCAGCTCATTCTCAATAACGCGATCTTTTTCATACGGAGACAAATTCACCCACAACTGGGATTCGGGAACTGTTACGGCGGCGAGAAAATATTTAGCCAGACGGCTGCTCTGCTCTTTGATGACGGCCTGATCGGTCACATCGTTCCCGGAATCGACAATGAAATCAAAATTCAGCGGCTGATCAGGATGGATCACCAAGCCCTTCACAAGCACGGGCGTAAATGGCGCGGATATGCCCACCATCTTTCCCGGCACAGGGAGCGTCGACACAAAAGCGCTTTGAGCATAAGACATTTCGGGCGACAGGAAAAGCGATAAAGAAAGAACGCTGCAAAGTATTTCCTTTATTGCCACAGCCATCTCCCAGTAAATCAAAATGTTCTCAATTACTCTACTTGGGGCTATTCATGAATGATGCAACATTACTTAACGGCTGGCTATTGATCAGGAGCGGCTGAATGCCCAGCAAGCGCTCCTGAAAAGCCGTCACAAATTCTTCATTCACTTCAAAGGACATCGCACCGCTCTTCGCATCAATGCCCAGATCGATCTTTTCAAAATCAATACCACCAACGCTCGCTGCCTTATCGATCACATCAACCTTATGGATATTCGCCGTGGCACTCATTGAACCACCCAGCGCCCCCCAGGCATTCGGTCCAACATGAAGGACGATCTGTTTTAAAGCCATTATCTTTTGAGCCACAACGGCAACTACCTTACGGACCCCCTTGACTCCCTTTTTGACCTCAAGGCCTTCCTGTGAATCCGGCGACTGGCCCCTGGCCACAAGCTGAACCGCCATCACATCAGATCCATTTAAAGAATACTCTATCCTGACTTCCTGCCCTGTCTTCAATTCAACCTCTTTAGGCAATACGACATAATACGACTTAGCTTTCCACTCATCACTGGCGTATGACTGAACATCCCCGGCATTAAAAGTAAAAGATGTTGCCGATGACTTGTTCAACGCATCGCCCCCATCCGGCGTCAAGGCTGTTCCGGCTATAACGCTCTTCTTAACGACAGAATATGTCTTACCGCTAACGGCTGTATCCATAAAATCGCGCGCCGCCTTTTTGTGATCATCCGCCTGGATCTTGCCATAAGCCTGACCGTAATTCTTACCCGAGAAAGGGTCCACATGCATCATTGGAAGCAACACCCAAGCGCCTACGGGACTGCCCTGGTAAGCACCCGTCGGACCGGGAGTCTTCCATCCATGCGTCGTATCCACACCTGACTCTGTGGCATAATACGACATCAGCTCCCCGCTGGGCAGCGCCCCGAACGCATCATGGACCTGCTGTAAAAGCTCTTCGGCAATGGCCTTGTATAATTTTGCCGTCGGCATATCGCCCGATGATGCCAGGCGTACGGCTGCTTTCTGTAAAGCCATGATGACGCCGCTCGTCCACTCCACAGAACCCACCGGATGCAAACCGCCGCGATAACGCAGCGCATGGGCGGAACGCGGGTCTGTGTAATCGACCAGCGTCAGCGTCTTGACTTTCCCGCCAGGCACCGGCGCCTCAACGCGCACCAGTGATTTGCTCAGAAGGTTCGTGATCAATGTTTTAAGTTCTTTCAACGGCAGCTCATCGCCTGTCTTACCTAACAATGACCAGGAATAAGCGTCAGTCGCAAAGATGTCTTCAGGATCGTTCAGGCTGCGCACAATAGTTCCCTGCGAAACGGAATATAGATGTTTTTTGAAATAATGCCTGCCGCGCTGTGCCGCCGCGTTCCATTTATTATGGCCCGTTACGTCGTACAATCTCTCGAACAAAGCCACGCCGTCCATATGCGGCTCGGTAATGACCATATCAGGATTCCGGTCACCATCCAGGATGCCACCATCCGTGCCTTGCATGGCGAGCAAAAGATCCCCCATCTTCTGTGCCAGCGGCAGATACTCTTTGGGATCAACGAGCAAAGCCACAAGGCCGATCCAGGCATTAGGCCCCGGCGTTACCTCATTTTCACCGCCCATATTGCCGGTGCGAATGTTAACAGAGTTCACAAAACCTTTATGCCCCTTATACTCCCTCGTCATACGGGTACTGGAGAAACCCTGAACAATGGCATTCATGGTATTGCGCGCTGGACCATCCTGCCCTGCTGCTTTATACGCCGCCGCCTCCACAGAAAGATCATACGTAAAAGCAATGTTTTCAAGACCCGGCATATTCACATGGCTGGGCACAAACTTGGTATTAGGGTTTTCCAGCGCTTTCAACGCTTTGACCACTCTATTGGAAAAGCCAGCCGGATCAGTATCGAGCGCAATCGCCTGCGTCCCCGAAAGCGAAATAAAAGTTGCAAGCGTCAACATCAGCGCATGCCGCGACAAGTACCCGAGAATGGCCTTGCCAACCTGCTGCGCTTTATCGTCCGATGAAACCAAGCTATCGATCTCCGCACCGATGGGCAGCGCATCAAAGGTCTGAACCTCAAACGCATTGGCCGGCGCCTGCACGTCCTGGGCCGTCCCAGTCGCATCAAGCGTAACGGCGATCTGCATACCACCCGCGAAATACTTGCGGGGTAAAACATCGCCAGAATAAATATCCTTATCTTCCCGCACATAGTTGTAAACACCCTGCTTGAACGCTTCAACGTAACGGCTGTAAATACTGTCAATGACCATCGGGTCATTGTGCGTTAAACCCGCGATCTTATTCCGGTCGCCATAGGCACGCGCCAACAGCGAATCCTTCAGGCGTTTCTTGTACCAGGTCGCCAGAATAAGCGACCGATGCACCTGGCGCAACGCAGCGAACTGTTCGCCCTCATTCACTTCTTTCTTGATGATAGGCAGAATATTCTCGCGGATCGCCTGCCGGATCATTTCGGCGGCCGGAGAATTATCCGCGGCCTGTCCATTGACCTTAGTCAGCGCATGGTCGCTGTCCAGCATCACATCCAGCGTATCTTCCGTGATATAAACAGAACCACCGTTTTCATAAACCTTGGCCTTGCTGGAAACAACCCACACTTTATTGAACACATCGGTCGGGATATCTGTCGTGCCGAAAAGATCATGCGCCTTTGAATAGACATTGTTCCAGAAAGCCTTGCCGGTCGCATCCTCGGGGTACATGAGCGATGAGGTTACCTGCTTAAGGATATAATCGAGGCTCAAGAGATCACGCCCCATGGACGTAAGCCCGAATTCAGGGGCCACAATGCGGTCGCCCTCGATCGGTGACAAGTTGACCCACATCTCTTTTTCAGGGGTCGTCAGCGCGTTAAAGAAATACCTGACCAGCTTGTCGGTTTCGGCTGGATCAGCCTTGCCTGAATCCCCCTTGGCAACCAGGAACTTGAAACGAAAAGGCTGTTGGGGATCAACCTTAAGGCCTTGAAGAGTAACGGGATGCATGGATCGGCTTATGCCGGTCAACGTGCCGGGTACAGGCAGGTTCATGGCATTCTGGGCATATGAAGGCGTAACAATGCCTGTGGCCATAAATGCCACAACCATAAAAGCACTAATACATCTTTTGATCAGCGAATAGACCATAGCCACCCTTAACGGTTATATAAGCCACCACTTGAAGTATATATTATATAGAGATAGTAAAGCAAGGCAGGCTAAACACAAACGCGGCAGCCGTTGCCAGCTACCGCGTAAACAATAAACAGACACAAACTTCAAATATCTTTATACGCATCCCTGCGCAAATGTGCTGCAGCCATGATCACAATCTTCCCCTGACCATCGATCTGATAAAAAAGGCGCACATCACCCAAACGATACCGCCAGGTTGACTGAGAAATACCTTTTAACTTTTTGATATTCTTTCCGAAGTACGGCTGAACTCGAAGTTGGGGATAAACATAATCATGAAGCTTCTTATTAAACACTTCCTTCCTCTTGCCAAGAATCTCATCAAGATGATCTAAATAATCCTGAGTTTCAAAGAGCTCAGAATTAAACAACAAAGCGGCCTTTCCTTTGCCCGAATTGCTTTTGCCCTTGCCCGATACTTTTCATCACCTTCTCATCCGACAAGATCTCTCTCATCTCGACATCATCGACCTTGTTCATATCGGCGATCGCCTCCATAACCCTATGGGTGATAAAATTCGAGATCGGCCTTCTTTCGTGCTCAGCAACACTTGAGATCGCCTTGTAATCTTCATCAGAAAGTCTGATCGTAACTGTCTTAGACATAATATTCTCCTTTGTGCTCTACTATGAATATAATATATTCATTTGTATTCGTCAAGTGCGAGCGCCCAGCATAAAAAAACGCGGCAGCCGTTGCCAGCTACCGCGTTAATACAACTAAAGAATACACAAACCCTATTAAACCCCCGGAACGATCCCCAGGGCCATCAACGGATCCTTCATGGGCGTAATGTTAAGGATGACCGGCGTGAACCCGTTAAAGCCATTGGCCAGCACATCCCGCACGGCCTGGTCATTGAACTGTATCCTGACATTGCCCGTCTTTTTGACATCAATGTTCTTAATGTCGATACCACCGTCAATGTTGGCATCCCCAAGCCAACGGTCTTTGCTGGAACCAGAGCCCTCAATGATCATGGCGTCTGGGGGCACGGCGACAGGCTGAATATTATCCCGAGCGGCTAACAATGCCGCATGCGCATTAGCCATTGCTTCACCGTCAATCACATCCGTTTTAAGCGCCAGCAACTCCCTGCTGATCCGGTCACGTACGATCGGATCATTATTCTGCGAAAGCAACGCCATCTCATTAACCAACCGGTTCTTATTCATATTTCCCGACTGCTCGATCGTCTGGTAGGTCGCCTTAAGCTTTATCAGTAAATCCAGGCCAGCACGCGTCTCTCCACGGGTCCTCAGGATCCGCGTAGCCGCTTCCTGCCTTAAAAATTCCTGCTGAGGATCCCTCATCTCTACCAGAGCATCTATGATCCCCTCATCCGATAAATTGAATTTCAACCCGTTTTTCTCTACAAAATCCTTGGCTGGTGTGGAAATATTACGGATGAGCCACTCCTGAGCATCCACCCGGCGCAACTTGGCACGTTCGATCTGGGCCTCCAGCAGCGGCTTGCCCGTTGCACCCATGGACCTTGCCAAATCCAGAAAAGACTTGGGCTGAGAAGCATGAATACGTAAGACAATGCCCACCAGATATGGATCCTGTCCGGCCTTTAGAGCTTGCTGAATCCGGCGATCTGAAAGATGCGCCGCGTTGAGGACTTTCCCGGCAGCTACCGCATTATTACGAATAAGCCAAAGGATGGCATCGATCACACCGCGCTTCGCTCTTGTGATATTCCCGGCGGCCGTATACAAAGCCCAGGCCCGCGAGACACCAGCCGTCGCAGCCATTGGCGTCATGACACCAACGAACTTCAGCATCGGGTAGGTTTTGATCAACCATTGCAAAACTTCATTAGACATGGCCGCATCTGAAACATTGGCCTTCCATGCCGCAGACGCACTGTTAACATCTTCCACGACCTGATTTTCGACGCTATCGTTCTGCGCCGCGTCAACGTTGAACGCTGTGATCTCCTTGATCTTCTCCAGGGCCCTGTACGCCTGGGCCCCCGCCTCACCCGTGTTAGAGGCACGTAAGCGGCCAAAGATAGCGATCAGCTCTCTTAAGATTTCCGCGAACAGGCTGCGCGTCGCCAGCGAAACATCCTGACGATGGGACAGACTCTCCAGCTCCGTAATGACCCGGTAATTGCCCTCGCGCGCCTCAAGAACAGCCAATCCCTGCAAGAGGGTCTTGATCTTTTGCTGCAGGGCGGTATTCACGCCTTCTTCCAGGACTCTGACATAAAATGACAACAATGCCCCACGCTCGGAATCACCAGCACCGGCATAACGCTCCGCCTGATGTTCAACCGTCTTTGCCGTCACATCTTTCTTAAAGAGGTCGAACGAATACCGGTTAATGAGCTTAACAAATCCGGCTAGGCCAACACCAAAGCCCAAAACCGCCGTGGCGATCAATTCAGGTGACATGGCTGCGTCGGAAACATTGGACAACAAAGCAGACGACGTTGACGTACCGGCCAGAGCGGCCTTGCTGTTTTCCATAGCCTCATGATGGTCCAGGATCGCTTTAGCCAACGGTGCAACGGCTTCTGGCAACTTCGCCAACACTTTGTCCGCCGTCATCCCCATATTGACCACATTCGTCCACAGCACATCGACCAATTCATTTTTATCTTCAGCACTCATTCCCTTAAAAAGCGCAAGCGCCTGACCCCAGCGCACATCAGGAACAACAGCATAACTCTTAGCCGGATCCCAATTACCTGTCCTCAAAAGCCAATCACCTTTCTGCCCGTTGGCAATGATCCGGAAGAACTCACCGACAATATCAAAAATGACCTTGGCATTCGGCGCATATGTGGTCGTAAAACTGATGCCCTCAATTTGGTGATCCGTCATCTCCTGACTGAACACGCTTTCGAAATTCCCTCGGGTGCGCAATTGCTGTACGGGTTTATGAATGTAAAGGATCTTTAGCGGCTTAGCGTTACCCGACAATAATAATTTTCTATCCTTGAGAATCTCTTTGGCTTTCAAGAAGTTATCAACCGTAAAGCTAGCTCTTTTTTCCAGCATCACATCGCTACTCTCAAGATAATCCAGCACACTTTGCCACTTCTTAACTTCTTTATCATCAGATGCAACGCTGATATGTCTTAATGTCATCTGCTTCATGATCGAAAGTATCATGTCCGCCTCGTTAGACTTATCAACCTTAAAACCCCTCGCATCAGCAATCCGCTTAATATCGATTGTTACCCTCCCCGTTCCTCCAGAAATAAGAATATGTCTTCCAACACCACGCGCCTTTAAATCCAAAATCTTCTCATACACATTGAAATATTCAGTACCAGGAATCATAAGGACGTCGATATCCTGAGGCAGATCTTTTTCTTCTATATCATTCTTCAAAAGCTCTGAGAACTGCACCGTCAGCTTACTAGCAATCGCCTGACGATAACTTTCCGCATCAACGGCCACTGAACCCTCATTGGCAAAGCCGACCGATGGCAGGATATTCTCCGACATCTTAAGGACATTGGTGTAACGCTCGCCAAAGATCGCTCCGGCGCCATTGATCAAAAGATCCGGATACTGAGCACGTATCGCCTTGAGCGCGTCGCTGGCAACAGCAAAAGTACCATCCGTAACAAAATTCATGAACGGCTTTAACTGAATACCGTCAGCCCCGGCCTCGACCGAATCCTTGACCAAAGCCATAACATCCGCGTCCTTCAATGTGATGAACGTCCCGTCTTTATCTTTTTGTGCGATCACATTGATAACAGCCACTGACGGCTTCAATACCTTCAAAGCCTTGATGGTTTCTGGCGTAAGATATTCAATAGCGACAAGAAAGTCCGCCCCCGCCGCGATCCCGGCGCGCGCACCAGCCACATCATTGGTGACAAAAAATCCGGTAACCGTGTCCGTCTTACCCTTATCATCCATATTTGACGCCCGGAACCCCTCAAGCGCCTCCGGAGAATCAAACACCGGTGGTATGCCGTTATTCTTAAGTTCCTGCGCCAGGCGAACGATAGCCGCCGGCCCCTGCTCCTTAAGAACAGTGCCAAACTGCCCATTTTCCGTCGTCGTATGCAACCCGGCCATAACACGGGCATCATCGAGCAGGCGGACGGTTTCGGCAGAGGTCATGGCGTGGTCAGCATTCTGAATATCGGTGCGCCCCAACAAGACAGAGTCCTTGGCCGCAGGCTCAAATTTCAGAACATTGAGTAGTGAAAATGTCCTCGCCTCATTGGTCAACTCGGATGAAGTCAGCCTTATCGATACCTGATCCTTACTCTCAGGCTCAAATTCACCGACAGTAAAACTACCCGCTCCTTTTAACAGTTCAAAATCAACAGACCCCCGCCTTGCGAGATCACCGATCTTAGCCACCCGGCCTTCAGCGATCTTTGTCTGTGATAGAAAGTCCTCAAGCGCAACCCCCTTGCTACTACCATTATTAACGATCAAAATCGAGCCGGTCGTCTCAACGGAATTACTTTTATAAACCGTGAACGGTAAGCCGATGATCCGAAACATTTCCCGGATCTTAGCCACATATTCAGCCTGCTTAAATGGCTCATACGGCCAAATATGGATTTTATGGTCAGTTATGGAATAATTATCCTTAAAACCAAAAATATATTTCCTCAAATAAAATGACGCAACCTCTATATCTCGCGCCGATAATTTCTGATCATAAAATTTCTGTGATATGCCCTGATCAAAGCGATAGCCGTATGTCCCATTCTCAACATACACGTAAATATTGTTAAGAAATGCGCCGTTCAATCGAGGGTGGTTCTTGATCTTCGAAAGCAATATCCTCTCCAGCGAATCATTTGTCCGGCCCGTAATAAATCCGATCGAAACGCCTTGATTGATCATGGCAACGAGCTTATCGATCATCTCATCAGAAACAACCCCGTCTTCCGTCAACGTATCATCTACATCAAAAACAACCCCGCTATACGATGACGACACATACCTGTCAAAACGCTCTTTATGCTCACGCCTGATTTCATAGGTCACATTGACCGCTTCGTCAACCCACTTAACGGAATCCAGCATCGGATGAATATCCTGTTGTGCTAAGGGTACGCCATCTTTCAATTCTTGCTTATACTGCGCAACAAGTTCAGCCTCCTGCTGTGTATTGTACCCTGCCGTCTCACGAACATCCATATTGGTAAGACCGGAAAGCTGCTTTCCAGCTTTTGACATAAGCGGTATCGTTTTTAAAAAGTTAACCTCAGACGTCCGACCTTCGTTGTACCCGGACTCCTCTATGGCCTGATGAATGAACGGCATAATTTCATCAACTTTAAAAAGAAACAGGCTACCGTCATGCTCTCCAAAGAACTGTTGTTGTTCAGGATGTTCTTTGGTCAAGAACACATCTATAACCTCCCCACGCTCATTACGCAAAAGGCCAGCATAAGGATTTTCTTCCCATGACGTAGGAATCGTCATATCAGAACCCAATGCTTCATGGACCGCAGCTAAAAGCCGCAGCGTCGATTGCCTTACATTACTGATATCTCCCCATAAGAGCAGAACATCTTCAGCCCCTTTTTGCTTAAACACCTGCTGTAACTCCTCAATTGCATTCGCCGTCCCACCTTTACCACTTACTGTGATCAATTCAGGAGTATACGACGGGTGATGGCTAAGCCAATTCTGAAACTGCTCCATATCAGGCCGCTTGATCACCAATAATGGCTTCTTATCGACAACAGATACAGCGTCCATCAAGTATTCGAGGTTCGATCGGCCAGCAATAGGATAAAGAACTTTGGCAACGTCCGACCCGAGCCTTGTCGCACGCCCACCTGCTAAAATAACCGTCCTCGTATTACGGCGCGGCACAAACTCATTCAGACTATTAATCTCAAGAATATCCAGCGTCAACCGTTCGACCCTATCTGCATTTTGCGCATACAGGATCGGACTAGCCAAGAGCTTCTTTAACTGAGCCCTTCGTTCCTCTTTTAGGTCAAGCTTGCTCTTTTTGATAAGCCTTCCCTGACTAATGGCATAGCCAAGACCACTAATTCCCTGCAAAGACAAAACGACCTGTGCCGTAACATCACCCTGGTGCTTGCCCTGACTTTTAGGATCAACGTCAATAGAGATCGCCTCAACACCCTCCTGACGGATCTTCTGCATATCAATGGGTAACCTGTTGGTATTGGACACCCCGTTAGTCTGATATCCGTGCGTATTAAGGACCACATAATCAATGACGCTCCCTTGAGAAACGCCAACACCATACTTCATATGCTTTGTTATATCCTGGATAGCCTCTCCGACAGTGTGGCGGCCTCTTTCACGTGTCAAATTTGCAATGAGCACTTTAGGCACCCTTGACCTGGCCAGTGCCTCAGAGATCCCCTTAGTAATAAGCGTGGGTGAAAGACTTGAGTGGAATGTTGTCGGCGCAAACACAATGGTGCGCGCGCCTTCAATAGCTTCCACGGATTCCTTGGTAGCCTGCGGATATACGGCAAACTTCTTTTCAATAAAGTCCAATTTTTCCTCGAGTGTACGCTTCCGTGTAAAATCACTCACTCCGTCAGAAGACAAAAGCTTCCTGACAAGAAAAACCCTGGCGATCTCTTTATCCAACATCCCATCTACAACGGCAGCCTCAGAATTAAGCAGCTCTCCGTTTTCTGTAACTGCGATCAGCCACAATGATTCATGGTTATTCAAGACGATCTTGCCATTCAAGTTAAAGTCCGCAATAAGTCCGTTTATTGCTTTCGCATAATCGTTCCCATAATAAAGATATGCACCCAGAAATACCATATTCCGAACGCCATAATCCTTGAAGTTATAGATCTTTTTATTCTCACGTTCCCAAGCATGTATCTGCTCAATAAAGGCCGAAAAATATTTCTTTAGTATTTCCTGGGTCTGTACATCAAGCCCCTGGAACAACTGATTGATCTCACCGGTTCCCGCACCGCTCGCCAACGCAAATACGTTCAATCGCAGCGTGTTGGCATCAGCGTCTTTGGGAAACCTGTGATCCAGAAATTCCGCCAGCGCCGGATGTTTGCCTTTAAGCAGAACAACAAGATTCTTAGCAATATCCGATGGTCCTAATACATCAAAATTCCTGCGTATATCACCGGTACTCTTGCCGTCATCATAGGCATTAAGCAAGAGCGTTAAATTAACAGCCCCCTTCCTAAGCAACGCCTCCGTAAGTCGATTCGACCCTGTACCCCCTGAAAACACTGTCATTGGCACCGTTGGATCAAAATGACCGTCAAAGATTATCTCATACAATGACAGTTGCTCCTTCTCATCAACGGAAAGCGCCTGCGCTGTTAAACTTCTTTTTTTGACTTCCAATAAAGCGATAATATCTGCATCATTGGAAAGAATGCCGTTGTTCTTGATGTATTGCAGCATGTCACCGGAAGACGAGGCCTGAAGAATATCAAAAAGCTTCTTACCATTAACGGAAGGGACAACACCGCTCTTTGCCAGATCCATGACCAAAGCGGATATTTTCCTGGCCGGTGACGAACCTTCTTTTTCCAACGATACTGTCTCAAGGATCCTGTAGCCGGCGTTAAACGAATAATCTTCATAAGCAATGGCCTGCAATTCATTAACCTGAAGATCCCCAAAAACCGTCGTCTGATACTCCCGGAGAAGATCTTTTAACCGAGATGTTTCTTCTTTATTAAAAGGCTGTGCAAAATAGGCGGCTGTAATATGCGGCGCGCGAAACGAAGGTAGATCCCAGGCACTGCGTCTCTTGGCCATCTCATCCTGCGCTTGTCCTGCCTGCAAATATGGCTCAATTTTCCAAAAGATGCCGCCCACCGGGTCCCAACCCATTCCGGCAACCTGTACATCAAAAGCGCTTGTGGGGATCTCTCGCGCCTTTAGAAGAACACCAGCGACAGGCTCTTTATTAACATCGATCGTATCCCTTCCAACATGACGGGTTAATTCCTTAAGCGTACCCGCTGATTTGTTATCCCATTGACGCTCAAGACCCTGAATGGTCATATGCAGACTCTCTTGGTCAAGCGTGTAAACCTTATCTCCAAACTCAGCCTTGAGTTTATTTATAAACATCATCATCCGATCGACCGTTGGACCAGATTTAGGAAAGAATACCTCAACAATCCCGAAGGTATTATTCTTCAACCTTTCTTCCCGATCTTTCAACTTACCGTACGGCGTAATGAACTTGCGCGGTGCCGTCAAACCCGCCGCCTCACCGATCATATCTTCAGAGATCTCATCTATTGGCGCTTCTTGGCGATCCACCGCATCACTGGAACTCCCCATGGCCATATCGATCTTGAACGTCTGACCGACCGACACACCAATGGCCTGCGCGTTTTCAGTCTTGCTCAGAGGCACATTCTTCATCGCAAAATCTGAAATGCCACCTGAGAAATATTTCTTAGGCGTGGCATCGCCTGCTGTTGATGGCGTTTCTTTGATGTAATCGAACACGCCTTTCTTATAGGCGGCGATGTAGCGTTGATAGATCTCTTCCTTAAGCGCCTTCTCGTCCGATGTGACACCTTCAATCTTGTTCTGGCCGACATAAGCTTGGGAGAGCAATGTGTTTTGAATCAGCTCGCGATACCACTTGGCTAAAATAGCGGCGTGATAGACCTGACGGATGGCGGCAAAGTTCTTGCCTTCATTAACTTCTTTTTCAATAGCGGGAACAATGATCTGACGCATTACTTCTTTAGCTATCGATGCTCTTTCATCAACTACAGCCATAGCGGTACGATCGCTATCCAACATGACTTTTAACTTTGCCTGGGTCACATAAACCGCATTGCCTTTTTCAAAGACCTCAGCCGCGGCAGGCATAATCCAAACCTTATTGAACGTATCAACCGGGATATCCGTTGTGCCAAACTTAGCCTGTGCCTGGCTGTAAACCTTGGCCCAGAAATCTTTACCCAAACCCTCTTCAGGGTAAATGAGTGATGCGGTCAATTGCTTGAGCAAATAATCCTGCGCCAGCATATCGCGCCCGAGCACCGTATTACCCAGGTCATTCTCGATCACACGATCTTTTTCATAGGGTGACAAGTTGACCCACAATTGCTCTTCAGGCACTGTGATCGCGGCCAGAAAATATTTAGCCATACGATCCGTCTGATCTTTAACGATCGCCTGATCGGCTGAATCATTACCAGAATCAACAATAAAGTCAAAGTTAAGCGGCTTATCCGGATGGATGACCAAGCCCTTGACCAGCACCGGCGTAAAGGCAGACGACACGCCCACCATCTTGCCCGGCTCGGGGAGCATGGATACAAAAGCGCTTTGTGCGTAGCCCATCTCTGGTGTCAAAAGCAAAGACAACGAAAGAATAATGGACAGGAATTTTGAAAACATATCGTCCCTCGTTTTATTGTTGAAATACGACGCCACTATATATAAAGATAACATATACAAACCCCACCTTGCCACAGGCGCCAGCCCCCCCCCCCCAAATGAAAACGCGGCAGCCATTTCTGACCGCCGCGCGCAATGCGATTAACCAATGCACGAACCCCACTTTGCCAACCTCCCTAAGGAAGCTCGAAAAACCTGGAAACTGTTGTCTTCATGGGTCTAATATCAATAATTATTGGAGTTAAACCAGAAGCATTCTGCAATTGCTGGATCATGGCCGTATCAAACTTAAACTGAACACCACTCCGTGAACCCTGGATCTCAAGCTTCATCTTTTCACAGGTTAGGTCAATACCACCCGGTGCGCTATCTTTCCCCAGAACTCCTAAGCGCTCCTTCAAAGAAATAATAAAACCATTCAACCCGCCCTTGATCGCCTTCTCGGTATCCTCACCGCTTGAATTAATATCATGCCCACCTGGAACGACCAACGGCGGCTTCTCTTGCCATTTGGCGGAAGATGGATTTCGATCAGGATTATGATCTTCAGCCGCCTGAATAATCAATGTTTCACCGGAAAACTCCCTAAACCTCCGGAGCATCTCCTCCTGTTCAGGAATTTTACCCGTGATCGGATGCTCTTCCGAAAGAATCACTGTCGGGCTTTTAGGTTCATACCCCGAGTTCCCGACTATAGAAACAATACCCTTGACTCCTTTTGCTTCAAGTTCGTGCGCAATTATCGGAACTATCGTACCGCCTAAACTTTCACCCACAAGAACAATTTGCAAAGGGCCTCGACCTAGTTCAGCAAATTTCTGAATTGTCGCATCGACAACATCCTTTAGATCCTGAATTTCATCATCAAAAGTCTTTACTTTACGATCGGTTTCTTTATTCCCAAATGTATAACTGATCCAATCGATCTTCTTGACCATCTCCAAAAAGCCATTTTCCTGAGGGTATTGCACTTTAACGGCATCTAAAACATCATCGATCGTGTACCCTGCCTTCTTATTGATCTCAAGCACGGTGTCATCCTTCTGAGAGGGAATCAGATATTTATTAGCCTCCAACCATTGCCAAATCTTGGCGCCTTCTGGTGCAGAATTTATCAACTGGTCCTTTGTTACTTTCCCCGGTTTCTCTCTAATCCTCGATGAGGTATATCGCACCACAGTCATATCGAGCGGCAATTCTTCCAGCCATTGACCGACCTTATTGTTAATATCTCCACCCATGCCATGCAAATAAATAACAGCCAAGTTTGACATTCTACTTAATCTTGTCCGCACTGCCATCGGACCAAGCACTCCCTTAACTTGATCCCATAAGACCAGCGTATTCGAATCTGTAGATGTGATCATCTGCCCTGAGGACAAAGAAAAGTCAATGTGCTTATCAGGGGTTGATTCAATAGCCATCGCATCGACAAGCTGATCTATCTCTTCAGGTGTAAGCGGCTCCATGATGGAACCCAAAGTAATATGAAAGATATGTTTCCCGGCCTTTTCCCATTCCTTTCCTTGACCATAAGCAGCCCATACATCCGCATCTTGCTTCAACGCATTTTCGATCGAAAGACCAAGGTCAGTAAAGAACTCATGGTCCCACACAAGAGAAAATTTAATAACGCTGGGCGTAAACATATCGATCCCGATAACTTTTGCCGGCGTACTTCGCCGAAACTTTTCCGGCATATCTCTGGTAAAGTCCATCACGATCTTCTTAGCTTTATCCCTTACCGTCTCATCTAATAACGAAGCCATGGGAAACGTCGTAATATGAAAAGCGCCGGGGTCAAGAGGCGCGATCTTTGCTCTCAATAAAGGTTTTAATCTTCCAAGGAATTCATTGCGAAGCGTTACAAGTTTTCCTTGCAAAGCCACGTCTTCCAGCCGTGAAGAATGAGCGATCAAGTAAGATAAAGACATC
>PEAF01000058.1 GCA_002753465.1 Candidatus Omnitrophota bacterium | reverse complement strand
TAATGTTCTGATTTATTTCGTAGTGTTATCCGTGGTCTGGATAAAACGTGAAGTATTTTGGCTTTTTTTATTTCTTGTTTCAGAGGTGTTTTTTATTTTCTTCTTCAATGTCGGCACCGGTCTGTATAAAGAACCAAGGTATTTTCTGCCGTTCTATTTTGTTTATATATATTTCGCTTATGAACTCCTTTGGATGTTTTTTCATACGGTTTCAAAAAAATATGCATGCCGGCTATTAACAGTATTGTTTGGTGTGTTCATTTCGGTCAGCGTGTTTGCATTAACGCGTGTAGATAAACAGCCCGTATATTGCATGCTTACCCCGCCCGATTTCTTTTCTGAATATATTCCGGTGTACGCCAAGGTTTTTGTGGGTAAGCCCAAGGCGCCGATTGCCGTAGCTTATAATTATTTTCACTGTTTTATTGATTCTGTGCCGGTGGACTACACCCGTTTTATGCATGTTGATCGAAGATTCAAGTATAAGGTCGTTGAGACGGAAGAGGCGGCAGATTATGCCGTTGAAGATATTGAGCACGGGTCTAAGCGCCAAAATTATGCGCTGATAATCAGGCAGGATAAGCTAGGCCTGTTTAAAATAAACAAGCCATTAAATTTAAATTAAATGTGACCGGTTTCTTAAAGTCAGGGAACGCAGAATGAACGTAATTATAACCATGTCTGGTGAGGGTGCGAGATTCAAAAAGGATGGCGTCCTGGTCCCTAAGCCCATGGTTCAGGTTAAGGGAAGGGCCTTATTGGAGTGGGCCCTGATAAGTCTGACACATTTTTTCGACTGCCCGTTTTTATTTATTACGAGGAGGTCGCATAACACTGTTGGCTTTGTAAAAGAAAAATGTGCCGCGCTGGGGATAGGCCAGGTTAATATTAAGGAAATAGATTTTCTGACCAAAGGGCAAGCCGCAACGGTGATGGAAGCCGAAGTGCTTTTGGCGGACCTTGATGATGAAATACTTATTTATAATATTGATACCTATGTCGATCCGGCAGAGTTAAAGCCGGAACACATACGTGGATATGGATGGGTTCCTGCCTTTGAGGCTGAAGGGGATCACTGGAGCTTTGTCAAATGCGGGGATGGCGGGCGGGTGACTCAAATTACCGAGAAAGAACGTATAAGCCGGTATGGCTCAATAGGGCTATATTATTTCAGATCATTCCGGCTTTTTAAGGATGCCTACGAAAAACATTATAGGAATGGCAGCTCGAAAGAGGAGTATATTGCGCCGATCTATAATGTACTGTTGAAGGAAAATAAGGATGTTCATACGACGATTTTGAACAAGTCGCGCGTTCATGTATTAGGTACACCCGAAGAAGTCGAAATATTTAATAAAGGATACAAGCCATGATCTGTACGGAAAAAGCCATTGTGATCGATCTGGACCAGACCATTGCCCAGCCTAAAGGCAAGGGGCAGGAATATATGGATCTAAAGCCTTATCCGAAAGTTGTCCGCAAGCTTAAGGAGTATAAAAAGCAGGGGTTTTATATTATTATTGTCACGGCCAGGAATATGCGGACCTTTGACGGTAATATCGGAAAGATAAATGCCGTGACGTTAAAAACAATATTGGCATGGCTTGATAAACACCGGGTTCCGCACGATGAAGTCCATGTAGGCAGGCCCTGGTGCGGGGTTGGCGGATTTTATGTGGATGATCAGGCTATAAGGCCGGATGAATTTCTTACTTTGTCCGTCAAGCAGATCGACAAACTGCTTAAAAGAAAAGCAGGCAGGGAATAGGGTTTCCATTTAACAATGTCGTTCATTGAAAGTGATCAGATGAAGATCGGTATTCTTATCCCCTGTTATAACGTCGAGCACTCCATTCGCGAGGTCCTGCGGGCTTTTCCAGAGGATGTCTTGCAGAAAGTTGCACAGGTCGTGGCGGTTGATAATGGCAGTACGGATTCAACCCGTCAGATCCTCAGTGAAATTCAGGCCACAGGCGATGAGCTGGGTAAGCGGCTGGTCGTTATTGTAAATGCGCAAAACTATGGTCTTGGCGGCAGTCAGAAGATCGCCTACGCGTATTTTATGGCCAACGGATTTTCGCATTTCTTTATTGTTCACGGCGACGGTCAGGGGGATGCCGGCATGATCTCCAGGGCTTTTTTCAATGTTCTGGATAAAAAGCCTGATGTCGATTTTATTGTGGCGAGCCGGTTCATGCGCGGCAGTGACACAGCGGCTTATAATAGGCTGCGGGTCATGGGTAATCATGTGTTTAATTTTCTGACGTTTTTGTGCACAGGGCATTGGATGTCCGACTCCGGGGCGGGTATTATATTCTTAAGGGTCGAAGTCCTTAAAAGAATTCCTTTCAGGGAGCTTACCAATTCATTTCAGTTCAATCCGCAGTTAAGCATTCTATTGTTCAATTTGAAGGGATTAAAGATCGTCGAGACCCCTTTGATCTGGAGAGACTCCCGTGACGGGTCGAACATTTCATCACTGAACTATTGCATGACGCTCTTGAAAATATTGCTGCAGTACCGCTGGAGTCAAACCTTTGGCAGGGAAGCCGACGCCGTACGCATCAGTAAGGAGTTTCCTGAGGGATTTATTTATCAGGTGCTCCAACGACAGAATAATTGATAGGTTTATAAGTTTACAGGAAGAGCATTAATGGAGCTCGGCGCATTACCAGAAATAACAGGGGGTCAGATCAGTAAGATCAATTCTTTAACCGTCGTGCTGCCTGTTTTTAATGAAGAGAGTGTGATTGAAGAAAGCGTCCTTGCGCTTGTACGGAATCTTCAGGCCATATGCACCGATTACGAGATAGTTGTTGTGGATGATGGCAGTACGGATGCGACCGCGCAAATCCTGGAACGGTTAGTGATGCGTGTTGCTGGCCTGAGGCTTTTTCATAACGCTACAAACAGGGGACTCGGAGGGGCGTTACAGCGCGGGTTCGCTGAGGCGGGCAAGCCTTTGGTTTTCTACACCGATGCCGACATGCCGTTTCAGTATTCTGAAATTCTGGTGGCGGCGCAGAAGATGGAGGCCAGTGGAGCGGATATGGTCGCGGGTTTCAGGGTCAATCGCGAACTGGAATCTCCTGTGCGGCGAGCGTGTTCGATGGCCTACAATGGATGCGTCCGTCTGATCTATGGCGTTCAATTGCGTGATATTAATTGTGCGTTCAAGCTTGTTCGGCTGAACGTATTAAGAAAGATCGAACTAAAAGCTGGCGGATCATTTATTGACGCTGAAATGGTCGTCAAAGCAAGTTATTGTGGATTTAGGATCGAAGAGTTTGGCGTTGAATATCATCCACGTCAGGAGGGCGATTCGCGCCTGTTCCGCTTTTATCCGATCATGAACGCTTTTTTTGAAATGGCAAAGCTCTACCCTGACATTCTGCGTATAAAACGTATTGAAAAAAAGCCGGAGAAGAGTTTTGATCGATCTGTTCATTAAGAAAGCCAGGGCGTTCCCATGGCGCCGGCCGCAGATCTCACTGACAACGTTGCTGCATCTTTATGTCCGCTGGTTCTCCTGCCCGTTTGAGAGGCTTTTACCTTATATTCCCACACGGGGTGCTGTGTATGATCTGGGGTGCGGGCACGGGATCCTGTTAAAGCTTTTGCTGTCATTAACACCGGGTGAGGCCTGTTTTATAGGTGTAGACATTGATGCGGACAAGATCGCGATCGCGCGCACTTTAAATACCTCAGGGCGCCTGCGTTATGAGGTTAAGGACATTGCCATCGATCCTGTTTTGAACGGGGCCAAGGCTGTTATTCTGAATGATGTGTTGCATCTGATCTCATTTGCTGATCAAAGGCTGTTGCTGCAGAAATGCCATGAGCAGCTTTCTCCTGACGGCATTTTACTTATTAAAGAGATCGAGAGATCCTCATCCTGGAAATTCCGCTGGGCCTATTTTCAGGAAGTTTTGGTCAACCATGTTTTGCAATTGACAAGGGGTGCCGGACTCTATTACAGCACGCGGGATGGCTGTGTTGAGGCTTTAAGGAAGACCGGGTTCGAGGTCGAGGTGGTGTCAGCGCATCGGGGATACCCGTATTCTCATATCATCTATCATTGTCATAAAACATAGGATGGCGCCGACGCATGCCTGACCCGAAGAAGATAAGCTTTCTTAATCCTCCCCTGAGCCCTGACCAGCGATATGGCATTTTATCTGCCGCCGGCGCGTCGGAACCTCCGCTTGGCCTTGCGTATTTGGCCGCGCTGACCCGTCAGGCGGGATTGAACACCGGGATCATTGATGCGCAAGCCTTGGGCCTTGGGGTCAGCCAGGCTGCTACAGCAATCCTTGCGGACCGGCCGGACTATCTCGCCATCACGGTCTCAACGATGTCATTCTTGCCAGTGATTAAGCTTGCTACAATGATCAAAGCGGCAGATCCGACGATCAAGATCCTTGTCGGCGGCAGCCATGTCAGCGCATGTCCTGAAGCCACATTGCGCGATAATGCATGCTTTGATATCGGGATCGTTGGTGAAGGTGAGCGGACCCTGGCCGAACTGTTGCCTATTTTAAATACCGGGGAAGATTTGTCCGGCATCAGCGGGATTGTGTTCTGCGCCGGTGGACGCGTTGTTGTAACTGCGCCGCGCTGCCGTATCGATGATCTGGACCAATTGCCCCTGCCGGCATTCGATCTTTTGCCTGATATAGCGCGCTATTATCGCCCTGCGGCTCAAAGTATCAAATATCTGCCGGCGATCTCGCTGGTGACATCTCGCGGATGCGCGGGGCAGTGCCTGTTCTGTGACAGAAAAACTTTCGGGAACGAGATCCGCATGCACAGCGCTGCGTATATTGCGGATATGATGGAAAGGCTGTCCAAGGACTTCGGTATCAGGAGCATTTTCTTTGAAGATGATAATTTCATGTTATCTGAATCGAGATTAGCCGATCTGGCCAGGGTTATGGACAGGCGAAGGCTTAAGATCTCCTGGTCGGCCTTAAGCCGCATTGACACGATCAATGTTGAAAAGATACGGATCGCTAAAAGCTGCGGGTGCTGGCAGATCTTATTCGGCATTGAAAGCGGGTCTCAAAAGATCCTGGATTTTTATCATAAGAACATAACTTTAGTGCAGATCAAGGACGCCCTTGCAATGACGAAGCGGGGCGGGTTGCATACCAAGGGATTTTTGATGATAGGTAATCCGCTGGAATCGCGGGAAACGTTACAGGAGACCAGGGATCTGGTCATGGGATTTCCGCTGGACGATATCTCTGTCACGTACTTCACGCCTTATCCGGGGGCCGAGATCTGGGATAAGATCGATCAGTACGGGAAAGTCGATAAGGATTGGGACAGTTTCACCTGCTTTGACCCTGTGTTCATTCCTCATGGCTTGACGCAAAAAGACTTGAGTGATTTTCAGAAGAACATTTACGCCGCATTTTATTCCCGGCCGGGCGTGATGCTGTCCTATGTTTCGCGTTTAAGGTCATGGCCGCAGGCCATGGCGCTGGTTAAAAGTTTTTGGTCCCTGAAGGCGCATGTGGGGGGTGTTTATTAAAGAGAAGTATCTTATTGTTAACGCGGATGATCTGGGTCTTGATAGCAATATTAATAAAGGCATAGCGCAGTGCTGCCGTCAGGGTATTGTCAGAAGTGTTTCGATCGTGGCCGGCGGACGGAAGTTCGATGAGGCGCTTGTTTTAATGAAGGACTTACCCGCTGTTGGCATAGGGGTTCATTTATGTCTGGTCGAAGAAAAGCCGGTTCTTTCTGCGACGGCAGTGTCGACGCTGGTCGATGCGCAGGGAAAGTTCCCGCGTGACTACCGGCATTTCATTTTTAAATTAGTTATGGGGAAGATCAGGCTGTCGGAAGCGGAACTGGAGTTCGAGGCGCAGATCAGAAAGGTTTTAGACAGTGGTATCAAACCGACGCATTTGGACGCGCATCAGTATTTACATCTGTTACCGGGGGTGCTTGAGATCGTACTACGGATGGCTGTGAAGTATGATATTAAATGGATCCGTTATCCGTCAGGTATAAAGAACACGGACGGGTTTATGCGTAAGGGTGCCGTTAAGAAAGCCTGGATCGCTTTCCATGACGCGCCGGCAGCGCAAAAGATAGCGGAGAGCGGACTCAGGCGGCCTGACCATTCGTATGGCGCAGACACGACAGGACATCTTAATAAAGCAGCGCTGCTTTCCCATTTGCGCCATATCGTTGACGGTACTAATGATCTGACATGCCATCCAGGACGCCGGCCAGAGGATCCATTATATCTGGCGTGGCATTACCAGTGGGAAGAGGAAATGAAGGCGTTGTCGGATCCTGAAGTGGCGGCAGCAGTTAATTCATTAAAGATCAGGCTGGGTAATTATGCGTATTAAAAAGCACATTCTGCCTTTAACGGTCATAGCCGGAATGATCTTGTTCATGGCGATCGTTAATTATTTGTGGCTTGCCCTGAATCAGCAGCCACCCGTCGACGATGAAGCCATTCATCTTCTTTCGGCAATTAAATATTCGAATATCCTGCAGGCCCCTTCTCACGACATCGTGTCACGCCTGCTGGATGTTGATGATCTATATCCGCCATTATTCCCTTTCGTTGCGGCCCTGATCGCCTTTGTTATGGATTCAACCAGCACACTTTTATTCTGTATGACCAATATTTTATTCGTCGCGATCACGTATATCAGCCTGTATTTCATGGGGCTCAGGACGGGGAATAAATGGTCGGGTGTTCTTGCCGCCGCAATTTTAACCATGTTTCCCATGTATTTTCATTTAAGCCGCATGTTTATGATCGAAACAGCGCTGGTAAGCATGGTGACGCTGTGTATTGCCCTGCTGATGTATTCTCGTTATTTCCAACGGAGAGGCGTCTGTGTCCTGGCGGGTATGATCTTCGGACTGGGACTGCTGACCAAACAAACATTCCCGTTTTTTATTGCCGGCCCGGCGGCGTTCTTGTTTATAAAAAAATTCTCGGGTTTTCATCTTAAAGAACAGGGCCGGATTATTAATCTTTTTCTTTTTCTTGGCTTGGGCGCGTTGATAGCCTTGCCGTGGTATGTTCACGATTTTTACGTCAAATTCACCGGGGCCCTTGTGTCGGTGACAGACGCCAGCCAGGTGCCCTATCAGGACTTCGTTTTTTCATGGCTATCTTTGAAGTACTACCTGGATGTACTGGTCAGAACACAGATTTTCGCCTTCTGGTCGATCGTCCTTGCCTCCGCGCTCACACTGCTTTTTATTTTCAAGAAGGTTGGCCGTATGTGCCTATTTGTCATATGGATCGGGGGCGCTTATTTGACGCTGGTCTTGTTTCCGAATAAATTCTATTATTACACGCTGCCGTATCTTCCGGCTGTGGCTTTTTTAATAGCCTGGGGGTTTTGGGCTATAAACCCTTACGCTTTGCGCAGGGTATGCGTGGCGTTTATTATTATTGTCGGCATGCAGCAGTTTGTAGCTTGGTCTTTCTTTTTTCCGGAAATGCATTGCGCCGTCTTGCAGGGGGCACATTTTACGCCCCAGATCTATGATCCCCAAGCTAAAATCTTGATAGACCGCATTGAGCAGGAGGCCCGTGAAAAGAATATCACGATAGGCCTCCGGCATATTGACGGCAATATTGCCATTCGGACAAAGACTTCGCCCGGTGAGGCCGGGATCTTATTGAACAAGCATATGCTGCAATATATTTTTGAGCTGAAGGGGTATCTTTGTGAGATCGTCGATCTCAACGCGCAGACGAGGCGTACGGATGGACGGCTTCCGGAGTTTATTATTTCCCGAGGTTCTTTTAATAGGATAGCGGGCGCTTCTTTGCCCAAAGATCGATACGCGCTGATCGATGTGTTTGCGCTTCCGGATCTATCCGGGGTATATTTATATAAATTAAACAGATCTGGATCGGCATCCGCCAGAGTTAATATTCACAAGCTATCCGGAGACAGTAACATTGATGCGGGTGAATTTAATCAAAAAATGATGAGCCGTTTAATGGATTTAATATCTCTAAAGAACAGTGATCGCCCGGGTAATATCCTATGAAGGTTTTGTTTATTACCCGAGAGGGGTATGAGCTTGCCGGTGCCAGGGTCAGGTGCCATAATTTCGCGCGTGAACTTAATAGCGCGGGGATAGAGGCGGGCGTATTTTCTTTTGCGGAACAACTGGGAGCAAAGTGCGGGGAAAAAGAATTTGAGATGTCGTTATGGTGGAAGCTCTGGCTTAATATCAGGGCTTTTAAAGTTCTCATGAAGGAAGGTCCGGACACGGTCTTTTTTCTGCAGCGCGTTAATTATCATATTCTGGCGCCGTTATTTGTGGTGTTGTTGAAGAAGAATCGGTTCATCTTCGACTGCGATGACTGGAACATGCGCGAAAACCCGGTTTATCATTTCGGCTTCTATCCAAGCTCTAAAATGGAGTATCTTACGGGCCGTGTAGCCCGTAAAGCGGCGGCATGCATTGCGGCCAGCAATTTTCTGTATGAATACCTTTGTCCGTTCAACAGGAATACGCACCGGCTTGTGACGGGGGTTGATGCCGCTCTATTTATGTCTCGGCCCAGGCCAGATGACGGGCGCGTGACCTTTTCATGGACGGGTACGGCCTATCATCCGGAAATGGGGGACAATTTGAAGTTCATATTGGAATGTTTTACGGCTGTGGCGGATAAGCAGGCGAGTGTTTTTCTGAGCCTTGCCGGAGAGGGCAAATATTTTGAAGAGATACGTAATACCGCACGGCAGCATAAACATGGATCACGGATATTGATCCATACGTGGATCCCGGCGGATAATATGCCGGAATACTTGTCGGGCATTGATGTGGGGCTTTTGCCGCTCATTCAGGCAACAAAGTTCAACCTAGGCAAAAGCCCTACCAAGTTGTTTGAATATATGAGTATGGGTAAACCGGTTGTTGCCAGCAGCACAGGGGAGGCGCGGCACATCGTTCGTCACGGGCAGACAGGATTCCTCGCGGAGGACAAAGAAAGATTTATTGAGGGAATGTGCGTGCTGGCGGAGGATGTTCACCGGCGCAGGTGTATGGGGCTTGAAGCGAGAAAAGATGTTGAGGCGAAGTACGCGCTGAAGGTTCTTGGTCGGCAGTTGGTCGGCATTATTGAAGGGATCACCGGTAAAACATGATTTCAATCATTATAGTTACACATAACAGTCAGCGCACCCTGCGGGCATGCCTTTTGTCAGTGGCCGCACAGCAGGCTGAGGGTCTCGAGGTGATCATTGTTGACAATGCTTCCGATGATGCAACGCTTACGATAGTGACGGAGCTATATCCTGACGCTATTTTGATTCAGAATACAGCAAATAAAGGTGCGGCTCAGGCCAGGAATCAGGCCATTGCGCTGGCGCGCGGTGAGTGGGTCCTGACGCTGGACAGCGATGCCGTTCTTGAAGAAGGATTTTTAAGAACTTTTCTTATTTGCGAGAAGCTTTTGGCGCCGGATGTGGGCATGGTCCAGCCGAATATTTTAAGCGCGGACCATCGCCGGGTATACTCTCAGGGTATATATTTGTCGCCGCTGCGGAGGTTCTTTGATGTCAATCGTGAAGAGCTGTTTCCCTGCCACAATAATAAGGTGAAAAAAATCATAGGCCCTTGCGCTGCCGCGGCATTTTACAGGCGGAGCATGCTTGAGCGGTTAAAGGAGGCAACGGGGTACTTTGATGAGCGGTTCTTTTTTCTGGTGGAAGATGTGGATCTGGCGTGGCGGGCCAGGAAAGCGGCATGGCAGGTTGTTTTTATGCCGGAGTTGATCGCCTGTCATGACGGAGATGGTTCCTGTACGGACCTCGAACGCCGGCAGACGCTGTGTCAGCGTAATCGCCACCTGATGATCACCAAGAATGAAAGCTTTTGGGGAAGGCTGTGGGTTTATTTTATCTCAGCGCCGTATGAGCTTGCGCGCACAGCGGTAAAATCAGGACGGATGAGATGAAACGGATCCTGGTATTTTTTATGGGGACACTTGTAGCGCTGTCCTTGCTTGAGGCGGGACTAAGGGCCTGGAGTTTTATTCAGTATAAAAACAGGGCTATTTCCCAGCAGGCTCTCACCAGCAAGAAAGAGGGTAAAGCCTATGTCATTCTTTGTTTGGGGAATTCATATACGGCCGGTGCAGGGGCTTCAGACGGGATGAGTTATCCGCATCAATTGCAGCGCATGTTCCGTGAGCGTATGAAAGACAGGGATATCATAGTGATCAACGGCGGTATTTTTGTTCAGAATACGGCTGAATTACTAAACGCGCTGCCATCTAATATTGATCGATTTAAACCGGACCTGATACTGCTTCAAACGGGTCAGCCCAATCTGTGGAACGACAAGAACGTTACAGATTACTTAAGAAGAATAAAGGTCAACCTTACATGGTGGGGCAAAATTAACTACCGCTTGAGGGACCTTCTCGCTGAGAGCCGTGTTTGCCGGCTTGCCTTGTTGGTATTGGATAAAGGGAATGAGAAGAAGCCAAAGGTGCGGCAAAGAAACGTCGGCTC
>PEAF01000057.1 GCA_002753465.1 Candidatus Omnitrophota bacterium | reverse complement strand
GGTATGTTTACCACGATTCATGTTCGCTGACGTTGGCGGGTTTCTATTTCCTGGGGTTTACTCTCAATCGCATTACTCTTTTTGCGCTGATCTTTTCCATTGGTATCCTTGTTGATGACTCGATTGTCGGCGTCGAAAACATTGTTCGACATTTACGGATGGCCAAGAACAAAGGGCGAGATCTTCTGATGGTGACTGTTGAGGCGGTCAGGGAAGTGCAAAGTCCTCTTATTTTGGCGACACTTGCCGTGATCGCGGCGATCCTGCCTATGGCTTTTGTTCGTGGGCTTATGGGGCCCTACATGCTGCCCATTCCGATCGGCTCCAGCATGGCAATGCTCTTTTCCATGATGGTCGCCTTTGTAGCTACGCCGTGGGCTGCTTACAAGATTCTTGGCCGGGCGCATGCCCAAGGGAAGCTTAAAGGTCATGGTGACGGGGAGAAAGATGATCTTTTGAGTAGAATTTACCGTTCGTATATGCAGCCGTTGATCTATAAGCCGGCGGTTCGCTTTGGGTTCATCATTGCAGTCCTTGCTCTCTTGGGAGCGGCAATACTCTTGGTTCCCCTAAAGCTGGTTAAGGTCAAAATGCTTCCCTTTGATAACAAGAACGAATTCCAGGTTGTACTCAACATGCCGGAGGGGACGTCGCTGGAGGAGACGCGCAAGGTTATTACGGAGATATCATCGGCAGTCAGCGTTGAGCCAGAGGTCAAGAATATCACGGCTTATATTGGCACAAGCGCGCCGTATAATTTTAACGGTCTGGTGCGGCATTATTTCTTGCGCAACCAACCATGGCAGGCTGACCTTCAGGTGAATCTTGTCGGGAAGAATGAACGCAAGCGCCAGAGTCATGATATTGCCAAGGCTGTGCGTCCGCGCATTCATGAGATCGTTGATAAAACAGGCGGGCATGTTCAGGTTGCCGAGGTTCCGCCTGGACCACCGGTTCTCTCGACCCTTGTTGTTGAGGTCTACGGGCCTACTCTTGAGGGGCAGCGCAAACTGGCTGGTGATATTGAAACCTTGTTTAAGGATAGCCCAAGCGTCAACGATGTTGATAATTACGTGGGACGTCAGGAAAAGCTGTATCGCCTGAAGATCAATACGCAGAAAGCGTCTTTGAATGGCGTTCCTGTTAACGCCATCGCCGAGGTCATTTCAGGAGCTTTGCAGGGTGGAAAGGCTGACCTGGCGCATTTGTCTGGCGAGAATGAGCCGGTCGAGATCGTCTTGCGTTTGCCCAAAGAGAAGCGTACGACGCTGGATGCGGTGTTAAATGTGAGTCTTTTGTCCCGGTTTGGTAATCGTATTCCGATCAAGGATTTGGTCACAATCGAAGAGGGGCTCAAAGATTACACAATCTATCATAAAAACCTTCAGCGGGTCTCTTATGTGATCGGTGATGTCGGGGGACGTTTTGACAGTCCGGCGTACACGATGCTCGATTTGAACAGCAAGCTTGAGAGGCTACCACTTCCTCTGCCGAATCCGCAGGCGCAGAAGAAGGCGGATCTTCTTTTTACGGATCAGCCGACGACTGATGAGCGCTGGTCGCTCAAGTGGGACGGGGAATGGCAGATCACCTTTGAGGTGTTCCGCGACCTGGGGATCGCCTTTGCCATTGTCTTGGTCCTTATCTTTACACTCGTTGTGGGATGGTTCCAGTCATTCAAGACGCCGTTTATTATCATGCTGCCGATTCCGCTTACATTGATCGGGATCTTACCAGCGCATTGGATGACAGGAACATTTTTTACTGCAACGTCTATGATCGGCATGATCGCGGGCGCCGGGATCGTGGTCAGAAACTCGATCATCTTGGTGGACTTTATCGAGCTACGCATTAAAGAAGGGATACCGCTTGAGGAAGCGGTCATTGACGCCGGAGCCAAACGTTTCCGCCCAATGCTGCTGACGGCAGCCGCTGTTGTGGTGGGGGCTTCCGTCATCTTGTTCGATCCGATTTTTCAAGGATTGGCGCTGTCGTTGATGGCGGGAGAGATCGCCTCCACACTTTTGTCACGCACTGCCGTTCCTGTCATCTATTACATGGCCATGAAGCCTCGGGAACCGAAAGTGCCGGGACAGTCATGGGGAAGGTTAATCAAGGGGATATTTCCGAAACCACGGGTTTCTACAAGGAGGATCAAATGATGGAAAGAACATTAAGAGGAATTGCAGGGACATTTCTGTTGATCAGTTTGCTGTTGGCGCATTATGTCAGCCCCAACTGGCTATGGTTTACGGCGTTCATTGGGCTTAATCTTTTGCAGTCAGCGTTTACCAACTGGTGTCCGATGATGTGGATCTTAAATAAGCTGGGAGTGCGTTAATTCATGAAGACGAGAAATTTCGATAAAGATGCACAGTCCTGGGACGATTCGCCGTTAAGGACTGGTCTGGCGATGGATGTCGCTACGGCTGTGAGAAAGCAGATTGGCTTCAAATCTGATATGGATGCCCTCGATTTCGGTTGCGGGACCGGGCTTTTAGCTTTTCACATCCTTCCTCATGTGCGATCCGTTACCGGTGTGGACGCGTCTAAAGGCATGCTTGACGTGTTTCTCTCAAAAGCCCGACAGCAAAAGGCGGATAATGTAAAAGCCTATCATATGGATCTATCCCTTGGCGAGAGTTTGACGGGGGAATATCATTTGATTGTGAGCAGTATGACGTTTCATCATGTGAAGGATATTCGGATGCTGCTGGATCAGTGCTATAAAGTTCTTAAGCCCGGAGGCCAGATTGCGATCGCTGACCTGGATGAGGAGGGTGGCCGTTTCCATGACAGCAATGATGGCATTTTTCATTTCGGGTTTGATCGGGAGAAGCTGTGCCAGCTATTTCTAGATGCAGGTTTTACGGATGTTTGCGCAACAGATGCCGCACACATCCATAAGCCGGATGCCGAGCGGCGCGACAGAGTGTTCAGTGTTTTCTTGATCACAGGGAGAAGACAACAATAAATCTTCGAACATTGCCTCGATATCCCAAGTTAGATCTTGCCGAAGAACGACTTCTTATAGCTAAAGCGCAGAAGGGCCATAAAGCAGAAATTGAAGAGCTAGTCCTTCGCCACCTCAGTTTTATCGTCTTTCGTATTTACAAGAAAGCTTTCCCGTCTTATATCGCCCGTTTTGGTGACGATCTCCTGAGCCAAGCTATTTTCATCCTGTACGATAAAATTCAGACTTATGACCTTGATTATCGGGACCGACATGGCGAATTAAGGCCCGTCAGGTTTTCCTCTTACATTTGGAAGCGCATCGATGGTTTTATTTTGGATACTCTAAAGAAGGAGATTCGAAGGGAGAGCTGTCAGTTTAGTCCGGATTGGGAACGTTATGAAGGAGATGATAAGGAGATTGTATGACCAGTGGCAGACTCTAAGATTTGCATAAAATATCCCTAAAAAGACCTCGTAAAAAGGAGGCCATTGCGTCGGTTGTGATTTCGCGATTATCGTCAGAGAACGTGGATAAAAGTCTATATATTCGGGAGCGCGGCGATACGCAGAATTCCTAAGAGCAATAAAATAATTATGTTAGTTGAGTTATTAGTAAATGCTTTTAGAGGAGGAGTTGATCATGAAGACGATTTTTCTCATATTAGTGAGTGTTGTCATAATGTCCGGCGCATGGGCGGCTTTGAAGACACAGGATGTTGAATACACGCAGGATAAAGCCGTGCTTCAAGGGTATTTGACTTACGACGATCAGTTCACAGGAAAGCGTCCTGGTATTGTGGTGGCTCATGAATGGATGGGCCTCAATGATTACGCCAAAATGCGCGCGGATATGTTGGCACGATTGGGGTATGTTGCTTTCGCAGTGGATATTTATGGTAAGGGGGTTCGGCCGACTACTGCTCCAGAAGCCAAGGAGGAGTCTTCTAAATTTAAGAATGATCGGGCACTTTTACGGGCCCGGGGGGTGGCAGGGCTGGATGTCCTTAAAAGCCGACCGAATGTAGATATCACTCGATTGGCCGCGATCGGGTATTGTTTTGGCGGAACAACCGTCTTGGAATTGGCCCGAAGCGGGGCTGATCTAAAAGGAATTGTGACTTTTCATGGAGGTTTAAGTACGCCGACGCCGCAGGATGCTAAGAACATCAAGCCGGAGGTTCTAGTGTTGCATGGTGCGGATGACCCTTTTGTGTCCGAAGAGGAAGTTAAGGCCTTTGAACAGGAAATGAAAACAGCGGGCGTTAGGTATCAGTTGATCAAGTATCCCGGGGCGGTTCATGGATTTACAAATCCGGCCAATAAAGGAGAGCTTCCGGGGGCTTTGTATAATGCCGAAGCTGACAAGAAATCCTGGAAGGAAATGCAAAGATTCTTAAAGCGCATTTTTCAATAATATCATGACGTTTTTCTGTGAAGGCAGGGACAGTTGATTCATGTTTTCGGGAAAAGAGTGGAAAAAAGTCGATATAGTCGGGAAATTGTGGGTTCTCAATTCATCCATTGAGACTATGATGCAATCAGACGGGTTGTATAAATTTATTCTTTTGAAGTCGTCTTAAATTGGTATTTCTATGATGGGCATGATGGATGTTATGCAAGCTTGGTTTCGCGGCAACATGGACATAGTTTTCTTTGTCTATGGTATGGCTTTTTTTGTCATGGGTGTTGGTATTTTTATCCAGGCGAGAGGTGAGACAAGATTCAAATTGGCCAGTATTTTAGGGCTGCTAGGTTTGTTTGGATTTTCTCATGGAATCAGTGAATGGATGGATGGCCTGGCGCTTTCACGGGGGTCCACTCCTTTTCTGGATATTCTTCGCATATTGTTGATATCAGGCTCCTACCTTTTCTTTTTTGAATTCGGACGACAGTTATTTCGTCTAGAAAGCCATAAACATCCCCCGGTGTTAAGGGCCATTGCGAGTCGTCTTGTAGGATGCGTAAGCCCTGTGGCGTTTATTGTGATAGGTGTTCTGGGGTTCCTGTCTCATGATTTTCTGCAAACCGCTACGGTTTTGGTAAGGTATCTATTTGGGCTTCCTGGCGGGATATTAAGTTGCTTGGGCTTTTTGTTGTATTATCGCAATGAACGCAATGTTTTAGACCCGTTAGATGTAAGAGGATATTTCTTGGGTGCTGGCATCGCTTTCTTTGTTTATGGCCTGTTGGGCGGACTGATCGGCCCGAAAGGGGTTTATTTTCTTTCCCCTTGGTTGAATACGGATTCATTTATTGAATTTGTCCATATGCCGGTCCAGGTTTTTCGTGCGGTTTGTGCTATCGTGGCGGGTTTATCAACGATTGGGATATTGAAGATCTTCCATCTGGAAGTGATTAATAATCTGAAAGAAGAGATTGCCAGGCGGGGAGAAGCTGAGATCCGGCGGTTAGTGTTGAATGAAAAACTCATGGAGGCCAATAAAAAGTTGACCCAACTGGCGGCTTTGGATCCCCAAACAGGGCTCTATAATTACCGCTACCTTTCAACCGTGATCGAGTCCGAGTTTGACCGCGCCAAGAGGGCGGCCCAGCCAATTTCCGTTATCATCATGGATATTGATTATTTTAAGTCGATCAATGACGTTTACGGCCATCCCTTTGGCAATCTTGTATTGCAGCAGTTCGCGGCGCAAATCAAAAAGACAGTGCGGCCTTATGATATTGTTGTCCGGTATGGAGGGGAGGAGTTTGTTGTTGTTTCACCTGAGATGCCGGTAGTGGCGTCAATGTATTTATGTCAAAGGCTTCTTGATGCGGTCAATGAGGCAAATTTTGGGGACGAGAAGCACAGTGTTAAGCTCAAGGTCAGCATTGCGGTCGCATCGTATCCCAAGGATTTTGTTACAAAAGGACAGGACTTGATCGAACTCGCGGACAGGATTTTAAACAGAGTCAAGGAAGACGGAGGGAATCGTTTTTATTCTTCGGATGACATGAGGCGCCGGCCCTTGGTTACTGGGCATAGAAAACAAGAGGATCTGGACCTTAATATGTTAAAAGAAAAGATCGAGAAGTTGTCTAATCGGGCTAATCAGAGCTTGGTGGAAGCCACGATCGCATTTGCAAAAGCTATCAAATTAAAAGATCACTACTCAAGAGAAAGTCTGGATAGGTCGGTTAACTATGCCGTGAAGATTGCCGAAGCGCTTGGGTTGTCTGAGGAAGAGGTTGATGATATCAGACGGGCGGCCATTCTGCACGACTTGGGCAAGATCGGGATTAGCGGGGAAATTTTGGGGAAGGCATCTGCTCTCAGTGAGGCAGAGATGGAGCAGGTGAAGACGCATCCTAAGATCGGGATCGATATTGTCGGTCGGATCGCCTCGTTACGTGGCGTGGTTCCTATGATATTTCACCATCATGAACGATGGGACGGTATGGGATATCCTAACGGTTTAAGGGGCGAGCAGATCCCTCTAGGTGCGCGGGTTATTGCGCTGACCGATGTGTATCAGGCGTTGACGTCAGAGCGGCCTTATCATAAAGCGTATTCTAAACAAACGGCGATCCGCATGATCAGAGACAGTGTTGATAAACAGTTTGACCCTAAGGTTGCTGATGTCTTTCTCAAGATACTCAATGATGATCCAGGATGATATGGGCCTGTGTGTTTCTAGTTATGTTTATCATCGTCCCCTGGTAATTTTCTTGCCTTTTCTGTACTAAGAATGATTTTTATGTTTTCTTAATTTTTAGTTGTCTGTCAGCGGCGGCTCTCCAGGTAGAGAGTAATGCAGAAATATGCCAAAAAGAAGGTGGAAAGAAGTCAGTACAAAACGGAAATTTCCTCTACTCGGATCGGGGTGTATCGGTTATAAAAATTAGTGTATTTCATCAGAAATGAGAAAGAAATAAGATTAAGAAGACATTATTTCTTTAAGGATGTGGTGCTGCTGCGCGGCTTAGCTGCAACAGTAGCAGGCCAGTTGTAATTTATCGATGCGCAAGCATGAGCTATAAAGATGGGGTTGGGGTAACAGAAGGTCCCAGGACTCTGCCGGAGCTAAGCGCTGGTTTTGATTGTATGGGGTGGCATGAAACTAAGCACCGTTACTATTGCGGCGATTATTGGAGGGGTCATTTTACTGGTGACGGTTGCATTATATAGGAACAGGATTGAAAGCGTTGTGATGCCCGGTCATTTGGCACAAGCACATGCCAAATACGAGAATGAATGCAGCAAGTGTCATTCTGCTTTTAAAAAAGAACTTCAAAATTCTTTATGTCTAGAATGTCATAAGGATGTATCCGGCGATATTAATGCGCACGAGGGGTTTCATGGACACATTGTTTCTATCGAGGATAAGAAATGTAAGTTGTGTCACCCGGATCATCTGGGGAGTTCTTTCAACATTGCCCGATTGGACATGGAAACGTTTAAACACGATGTGACCGATTTTCCGTTGCGCAAGGCACATGCGCGTTTAAGTGTGGCGTGTATTGCGTGTCACCCTGCGGGCAAGAAGTATCGTGATGCCCCCAAAGATTGTTTTAGCTGTCACGCTAAAGATGATCGGCACAAAGGCCAGTTGGGAAAGAATTGCATGGACTGCCACAATGAATCCACCTGGAGGGAAACATATTTTGACCATGGCAAGACGCATTTTCCGTTAACGGGAAAGCATCAGAAAGCCGCCTGCAATGCTTGCCATGCCAATGAAACGTATAAGAATACGCCGATTGACTGCGCGGCGTGTCATTTGATTAATGATATTCACGATAGTCCCAAGAATGAACATTGTGATCACTGTCATACTGTGGAAGGCTGGAAAACGGTCAAGTATGATCATGATAAGGAAACGAAATTTATGCTAAAGGGCCATCATGTCCAGGTGCCCTGTAATTCTTGTCATGTCGACAACGTATTTAAGACAAAGATAGGAATGCAATGTATAGACTGCCATAAAGTAGATGATGTGCATAAAGGAAAGAATGGTGTTAAATGCACAAGTTGTCATTCAGATACAGACTGGAAGAAAATCGCTTTTGATCATAACAGAGATACGCATTTCAAAATTTCCGGGAGGCATACCAAGGCCGTATGCGAGGCCTGCCATAAGGCTACCTCTGTGGATATGAAGATTGATGCCACCTGTATCAGTTGCCATCAGGCGGATGATGTCCACAAAGGTCAGGAAGGCGCGAATTGCCGGTCGTGTCATAACGACAATGGGTGGAGGGAAGGCGTTACATTTGATCACGATCTTGGTCGTTTTCCTTTAATAGGTCAGCATGTCGTCGTGGCATGCGCCGAATGTCACCAGTCGCAGGCTTACAAGGATGCCAAGATGGATTGTATCTCATGTCATGGCAAAGACGATTTTCATAAAAAGACGCTCGGGGCGAATTGTGCAATTTGTCATAATCCCAATGGATGGAAATTATGGGAATTTGATCATGATACCCAGACCCAGTATAAGCTGGAAGGGCCCCATGTGGGGCTCAAGTGTCAGGCCTGCCATAAAGAGCCCATGGGACAACAGCCTTTGATAATTTCTCGAACCTGTGTTGCGTGTCATGAAACAGATGATGTGCATAAGGGGCAGTTTGGAGAAGATTGTGAGCAATGTCATGCCGTGGATTCGTTTAAAAACTATTCTATAGGGAGAAAAACGAGATGACCCACCCTAAGGCGATCATTATGTTCGCTGGTGTTGTTATTTTGTGGTCCATATTCCTATTCCCATTCTTTATTCAGACAGAGGCAGGGGCCGATGGGTTTAACCATTTTGCTACTGGATTTCCTTTGTCTGGCGCACACCAGGGATTGACCTGTGAGAAGTGTCATGCCCATGGGGTATTCAAGGGAACCCCCAGGAGCTGCATCGCTTGTCATAGCGAGAGTGGGTTTGTCGATGGATTACCCAAGCCGATCAATCATATTAAGAGTAGTGACCGCTGTCAGGATTGTCATACGACTAACAGTTTTAATAATGTCTCTCTCATTGACCATGGAGCATTGACCGCTAGTTGCGTGAGCTGTCATGATGGGACATCCACAACGGGCAAGCCAGCAAATCATATCAGTTCAGCGAACACTTGCGGGAGCTGTCATTTGACAACAGCCTGGAGTCCGGTGGCTCGTGTTGATCACACGGCTGTCAGCGGAACATGTGCAGCGTGTCATAATGGAACGACCGCACCTGGAAAAACATCAACACATGGGGCTACGACCGCAAGTTGTGATGCCTGTCATGGAACGTCTAGCTGGACTGTGACGCATTTTGATCATGGCGGCGTTACCGGGGCGTGCGGGAGCTGTCATGACGGGGTCGTGGCGATCGGAAAACAAGTATCGCATATCAGCACTTCCGGAAGCTGTAATTCCTGCCACGGCACGAGCAGCTGGACCGTAACAAATTTCAATCATAGCAGCGTGAGCGGCGCATGTGCCAGTTGTCATAACGGATCGATGGCAGCTGGAAAGTCAGCTAACCATATTCCCACAACGAGCAGTTGTGACATCTGTCATTCGAATGTCAGCTGGACTGTGGCAAGTTTTGATCATACAAAGGCGACGGGTGCTTGTTCTAGCTGCCATAACGGCACAAATGCAACGGGAAAGTCGGCCACGCACATCAGTACATCCAATACATGTGCCACCTGTCATTCGACCCTTGTGTGGACGCCTACGACTCGGGTTGACCACACGCAGGTGACGGGGACGTGCGCGAGCTGCCATAACGGGACGGTTGCGGCCGGTAAGCCGACCGCTCACGTCGCGACAACCGCAGCCTGCAATGTTTGCCACGAGACGAGCGTTTGGACCGTGGCTAGTTTTAATCATAGTGGCGTGACGGGGACGTGCGCGAGCTGCCATAATGGAACGACCGCAACTGGAAAGCCGGCGACGCATATTGCAACCACCGCGACCTGCGATGCCTGTCACGGGACGAGCAGTTGGGCCGTGGCCAGTTTCGATCATACAAAAGCGACGGGTGCTTGTTCTAGTTGTCATAACGGCACAAATGCGACGGGAAAGTCGGCCACGCACATCAGTACGTCCAATACATGTGCCACCTGTCATTCGACCCTTGTGTGGACGCCTACAACCCGGGTTGACCACACGCAGGTGACGGGGACATGCGCGAGCTGTCATAATGGGACGATCGCGACCGGTAAGTCGACGACACATATAGCGACGAATAATTCCTGTGATCTGTGCCACTCGACAACGACCTTTAACCCTTATACCAAGGTGGACCACACGGCGGTAACCGGGACGTGCGCGAGCTGTCACAACGGGACGATTGCGACCGGCAAGCCGGCGACGCATATTCCGACGACTGCGGCGTGTAATACCTGCCACGGGACGAGTGTCTGGACAGGGGTGATCTTCAACCATAGCGGTGTGACCGGGACATGCTCCAGTTGTCATAATGGGACCAACGCGACCGGGAAGCCGGCCACGCACATCACGACGAACAATTCTTGCAATTTGTGCCACTCGACAACGACCTTCAACCCCTATACCAAGGTGGACCACACGGCGGTAACCGGGACGTGCGCGAGCTGTCACAACGGGACGATTGCGACCGGCAAGCCGGCGACGCATATTCCGACGAGTGCGGCGTGTAATACCTGCCACGGGACGAGTGTCTGGACAGGGGTGATCTTCAACCATAGCGGTGTGACCGGGACATGCTCCAGTTGTCATAATGGGACCAACGCGACCGGGAAGCCGGCC
>PEAF01000056.1 GCA_002753465.1 Candidatus Omnitrophota bacterium | reverse complement strand
GCGTCGGGATATGATGCGGCTCTTTTCCCTGCTCGAACAGGCACATGCCATCCTCACCTAGAGTGACCAGCAATGAATCAATGCCCAGATATTTTAAAAGGCCCTTACCGGCATCAACGAGCGCATTCATGCTTGTCAGCTTTGTCGTCCCTATACCCAGGGCGCGCCGCGTATCAGGCTCAAGGCTCTTTAAAGCATTCTCCATCTCTTTGCGGTTAGGGGTGATCGATGCCACATGGCCGTAAAATTTCAAATGCTCGACCTTAGGGTCAACGATAACTGGAATATTCTTTTTCCGGCACATGTCTGTTATCTCAGCGACAAGGGCTGCCTGAACAACACCCTTGCCATAGTCGGAAATAATGATCGCGTCGAACTGGCTGAAATTCTTCTTGATAAAAGGCGCCACCGTCTTGCGGTAAAACTCATTGTCGGGATCATCAGAAACCGTTTCACGGTCAATACGCACGACTTGCTGATGATGCGCAATAACACGTGTTTTCAGGATGGTCTCAACACGCTTATCCGTCAAAACCCCTTCAGAACGAATATGACGTTCAGCCAGGGTTTTCTTCAGCAGATCGCCTTCTTTATCATTACCGACGCGCCCGACCAAAGTAACTTTAGCGCCGAGACTGCTCAAATTATTGGCGACGTTCGCCGCTCCGCCGGGTGTATAAAAAACCTGCTCCTGAAGCACGACAGGGACCGGAGCTTCGGGTGAAATGCGGCTGACACTGCCTTTAATGTACTGATCAAGGATCAAGTCACCAATGACAAGGACGTGTTTCTTAGTGAACGCATTAAGGATGCCCGCGTATTTGTGCATAAGGCCTCTAATAATTAGTTAATAAGTATAGGAAGGCGATATATTAACATGCAATGAAGAGGGTGTCACGCGGAAAAAGCTGCAAAGGTTAAAGGATTTCCTGCAAAGCCTTAAAGACCTGTTCAGGGGTTATGGCATCAAAGGAACCTCTGATCACACGGCTATGGGCGTCAACAACGATCTCCCTGCCGGGCGGTGGCAAAACCACACGACTTTTGGGTCCCAGGGGCTTCCACCTCTCCGGGTTGATCCCAGGCTGTCGTCTCAGAAAGATCGACACAATAGGCACACCGACGCCGGCGGCCACATGAACCGGGCCGGAATCATTCGAAATGACCGCCGATGCGCGGCGGAACAGGGCGATCATTTGAGCCAACGACGTCTTGGCTGTCAGATCGATCAAAGGTACACATGAGGTAGCCACGATCTCCCCGGCACAGAGGCTTGCCCCTCTGCCACCCACCAGAACGATCTTCATACCGCTGGATGTCAAATATGAGATCAACTGAACATAAGACTTTGCCGGCCAGCAACGCGTGGCACAGCTGGCGTCGGGATGTATGACCAGGAACGGCTTGCCTTCAAGCGTCACACGTATAAATTCGTCCGCCCATTGCTCCGCTTGAACATCCCGTGGTAACTCCAGGGCAACGTCTCCCGCTCCGACACCTAAAGGGGCTAAAAGATCCAGGCAGTACTGAACCTCATGTTTTTCACCCAGATGACGGCGGTCTTCAACAGGGCGCGTCAGCATATATCCGTTCTTGTTATTCTTGTAACCAAGGCGAATGGGTATGCCTGCCAGCATACACGCCGCGTTCGTGTGCCGCTTGGTGTGATAAATAATAGCAAGATCATATTTCCTGCGGCGCAACATGGCGACAAAAGACAGGAACCCAAACAACCCAAGCCCCTTATCTTCGACAATAACTTCGTCGATAAAAGGAAGCCCCTGCATCAAAGGTTTTGTCGATGCATCAAGCCATACCGTTACTTTAGCGTCAGGGAACTTCTTCTTAAGCGCGCGCACAGCCGGGACCGTCAGCACCACATCGCCCATCCTGTCTGTACGCACAACAAGGATATTCTTGAATGTTTTCATAGGAATTTATCGACCTCGTTCAATACGTCTTTAACAGGGATAGACTCCATCACCGTGCCCCTTCTGATAGCGACTGAAGCAGAGCTCCATGGACCGTAAAAGAAAGGATCAGTGGGGCCAAAAAGCGCCACCGTAGGTTTATTCGCATAGCTTGCCAGATGCATAATGCCGCTGTCATTGGTTATCGCTAAGACCGCCCGGTCGATCACAGGCATAAGTTCATCCAGACCCGTCTTACCGCACAGATCGATCACACCGTCGCCAACGGCAGCGACAAGGCGTGACGATACAAGGGCATCCTGTTTGTCCCCCAGAAGAACAACGTCCCTGCCGCGTCGGCGTAAATGCTGAATGACCTGCAAGAACCGGTCTTCACCCCAGCGCTTACGCAGATCCGCCGCTCCGGGAGCCACCACAACATACCCCCTTGTCCCGGCGACCAGACGATCAGTGTCAAAAACACCCTCCGGCGCAAAACAAGCCCTCGGAACTTCCTGCAGAGTTTCACCGACAACGGACTTCAATCGCGCAAGGTGCTTTTGTTGCATGTGCACTTTAGGCACATGGAGCAACGGCCCCGTAACAACCGCCGCATTAAGAAGGAGCGGTAACATGGAATTGCGAAGATCGACCACAAGATCAAAACGGTGCGAGCGCAAGGCAAGGAACCAGTTCCATTTTGCAGCCGCAGACATTTTCTTGTTGTAAACGATCACCTTGATCCACGGGATACGGGAAAGCAAAGCCGCGGCTTTAGGCCCCACCACGACATGGACCTCAGCCGACGGAAAACGCGCATGCACAACGTCCAGCACCGGGAATGTCAGAACGACATCGCCGATATTGCTGAGCGAAACGACAAGGACCTGTTCAACTTTTAAGGACTTTGAAAGTTTGAAATACATCATCCACCGAAATAGCTTTCATGCACTGGTTGTCCGGGCATTCCAGGTAATAACAAGGGCCACGGTTGCATTTGACGTCATGCTGAAGGACTTTGATCCGTCCTTGCCCGCAGGGGCCTGTGATCTCGGGGCGTGTAGGCCCAAAAAGGGCAACAACATTGGCTCCTACGGCACTGGCGACATGTAAAGGCCCTGAATCAGCAGAGATCACGGCGAAAGCACGTTTGAACAATGCCGCCATCTCCTTTAAATCTGTCTCTCCCGCCAGGATGACAGGATCAACGCCAGACGCCCGAGCAATGGAACGGACACGTTCGAGATCCGAAGCGGCTCCCGGCAAGACCACCTTAAGGCCTAACTCACGCGAAAGTCGTGCCGCAAGTTCGGCAAAACGTTCAGGGAGCCACTGCTTGAGAGCCCAGTTCCCTCCCGTATTCAGCACAACAATACGCTCGTCACCTGACAGGCCCTTGGCGCGTAATTTCGCCGCGAGGCGTTCACATGCATCCCTTCCAACCTCAAGATAACATGAACGGTCTTTAACCTTTACGCCGAAGGTTTCGATAACTTTTAAATAAACATCACGCCGGTGCATCTGATCACAGCCACGGTCATCCACACGGCAGGTCAACAACCCGGGCCACTTATTGTCTGCATACCCGACACGGACTGGAATGCCTGCAAGCCATGTCATCAAAGTCCTTACAGATGACCGGCGCAGAATAAACACGGCATCGAACTTTCTCTGACGCAATGCCCATGCCATTGATATCATCCGCCCAATGCCTTGAAAAGACTTCTTCTCGTCATAAACGATGACCTGATCAACATCCGGACAAAGTTCAAGCACTTCTTTAACGCGTGGCACTGCCAAAACCGTGATCATAGCCCTTGGATAGGCGGCCTTGAGCGCGCGGTAAACGGGTGTCGAGAAAACAACATCTCCCAGCCAGTTAACAGATACAACAAGGATATTACGCATGCACCATGGCCTTCCTGTAAACATCAAGCGTGGCATCAGCCATATCATCAACGGCAAATTTAGCTCTGATAAAATCTCGCCCGTCTTTGGAGAAACGCGCCGCGAGATCCTTGTCAGCCAGGATCTTCAAAATGGCATCCGCAATGGCCACGTGATCGCCTACGGGGACCAGAATGCCCGTACGGCCGTCAAAAACCGCTTCAACCAGGCCTCCGATACGTGATGCAACGACAGGAACACCACATGCCTGCGCCTCCATCACAGATAGGCCAAGGCCTTCCTGGATCGATGGCAGAACGAACACATCGAACATAGGCAATAACTTCTCAGGACGCCCGTTCACACGATGAAACTGTATCGACTTATCCAGCCCGAGTTGACGAACTTTGGTTTTCAAGTCCAGATCTAAAGGCCCTTCACCGAAAATAAGGCATTTGACACCCGGCATACGATGAAGCAGTTCATTCATGGCATCGATCAAATGACAATGGCCTTTAACATCGGACAGGCGCGCAATAATGCCCACAACTGCACCTGACCCGAGGCTATACTGATCCCGCAAAGCCAGACGTTCTGATTCATTAAATGGTCTAAATTTCTTCGTATCGATCCCGTTGGGGATTAACCTGATAAACTGCTCGCCGAGCATCAGGTCTTTCTTTAAATGGGTAACCACCGACTGACTGACAGCTATGGCCGTACGCCCCCATAAAGGCAACAATTTGCGCGACAAGCGCGGCTTGAAGAACCCGTGGCATGTCGAAACATAGGGCTTGGCCGATATCATTGAAGCGATCGCGGCAACGCTTTGGGTCACGCGCGTCTGGGAATGAATAACATCAATGCCATGCTCTTTAATCAAGGCCGCGACGCTAAAAGCCGCCGGTAACAGGGCCGGGTGGAATTCGCACTTACATTTAAGTGCAGGAAGCGTACGGTGATTGACGCCCATAAACTCCGCCTCAGATAAAGCATCTCCTCCAGATGTCGCCATAAAAACCTGATGCCCGCGGCGTATATATTCTTTGGACAGAGTCAGCATATAGGTCGTGATCCCGCCCGTATTAAAATGATTCGCGAGCAAAAGGATCTTCATGCCGCAGACCCTTTCTTATTCAAAAGTTTTTTGATCTCCAGATAAACCTCATACGGCGTGATATCCTTCAAACAGGCATGGACACCGGAGCGGCATTTGGGCAGATAACACGGGCGGCATTCCATTTCACGTGTCATGACCTTGATATCGTTCCCCGGCGGTAAATGGCGCTCTGGGCTTGTAGGCCCGAACAACGCCACCACCGGCACATCCATGGCAGAAGCAATGTGCAGCGGCGCCGAATCAGGGGTTACAAAAACCTTACAGTGCGCGATCACAGCCGCTAATTGCAGTAAATTCGTTTTTCCCGCAAGCATGGCCGGTTTTGACTTGGCCTTGATCATAAGCTCCCTGATGAATTCGCGATCCTTTTCCATCCCCGTGATCACCACGCGAATGCCGTCAGCCGCCAGGCGGTCGCACAGATCGGCAATGGCCGTAACAGGCCAGTTCTTCGAGACCCAGCGCTCGGAAGCGGCAATATTAATACCGACGACGGTGTGTGTCTTCTCATCGATCCACTCGCTGTGTAAAAGGTCCAACGCGTAACTATAATCATCCCGGCGGGGCCACATCTGCAAACGGAGCCCTGCCGTATATTCGATCCCTAAACTCTTAAGAATGCGGAACTGATGCTCAACTGGCGGCATAAGAGGCTTGTCATCCAGGATGCCATCGGTTAAAAGCATACCCCACTTGCTGTTCTTATACCCATAGCTTGAGCGGGGCGCGCATAGAAAAGTCAGCAAATGACTGCGAGTATTGTTCTGAAGATCAATGACCTTATCAAAACGGTACTTGCGTAAGATCTGCAGGATACGCCAGAAACCTGGCACACCTTTGTCCTTATCCTTGTGATCATACGTGATCACGTCGTCAAGGTACGGGCAGCCGTGCAGGATCGCGGCATTCTCCCGCGCTGTCAGACAAACTATTTTTGCATCAGGGAAACGGTCGCGTAAAGCCTTGAATGCCGCTGTAGAAAGGATCACATCGCCCGCAGCTCCCAGTTTGATCACCAGGATATTGGTCAAACGCTTGACCTCATCGTAAACAGCAAGTGTCTTTGAAGCCATTTGCTCGATCGTATACTTATCCTCGACCAGTCGGCGGGCTTCAAGCACCATCGTATCCGCCAGTTTCGGCTCATTGATCAGGCGCATAACAGCATTAGCCATGCCATCGGGGTCCTTGGGCAACACCAAAAGTCCGGTCTTCTCATGCTCGATAATATTAACGACGCCGCCGACCTTGGTCGCCACAACAGGAACGCCCACCGCCTGCGCCTCGATCAGCACCCGCCCGAAGGCCTCCTGTGTGACCGTCGAAAGCACAACGACATCACTATCGCTCAACAATTGAGGAATATCACTGCGATTTCCCATGAACTCGACCTGATCCGCAATACCCAGACGGCGTGTCAGAAGGATCAACCCGTCTTTATAATCACTTTTCAGCGCCGGAGCATCACCGATAATACGCACCCTGACAAAAGGCATCAAACGGATAACCTTGGCCATAGCCTGAAGAAAGAAGGCATGGCCCTTAAGCGGTGTAATGCGTCCGATAATGGAAACTACAACAGAAGCCCGCCCGGTATGACGTTTTCTGAATTTGAATTTATCAAGATCAACACTGCGCGGGATAAGCCGGATATTATGTGCATTGACCCCGAAATGCTCGATCATATGCCGGCCAACGACCTCGCTGATAACGATCACAAGCTTTCCCCAGCCCATGATACGGCTAGCAAAATTCCTGGAGTAATAACCGTGGCATGTGGTCACAAACTCGGCATCGGTCTTACGTGTGGCAAAATAAGCGATCCATGCCGGAACACGGGAACGCGCGTGCACGATATCCACCTTCTCTGTGCGAATAATATGCCGGAGCTCTTTCACACACCGCCAGGCAATAAAAAGATTCTTGCGATGGACTGCAAGGGCGTAATGGCGTGAACCCGCCGCTTCCAGGGATGCCACCAGCGTTCCGCCGTTTGAAACCACAATAGATTCATGGCCGTGCTCAATAAAGTATTTTGCCAGGTCAAGCGTTCCACGCTCAACGCCGCCCACATTCAGTTCCGGCAGTATTTGAAGGATCTTCATCAAATGATCTTTCTTATCGCATCCGTCAGGATCGCATTGTCATTAATGGGTTTTGTTTTGATCTTGTTCCTTATCACATTATCGATCGCGGAAGTCACTCCCTTGGGGGAAGCATAAATAATATACCCCTGGCTCGCAAGTGATTCGCAAAAACGCACATACTTATTATTCTTTTCGCTCCCTATCGGAAAAACAATGGTGCGCTTGCCCGATGAGGCCGCTTCTGAGACCATGGAAATGCTTTCACCTGAAACAAGGACCATATCCGCAAGCCCCAGCATTCCGCCAACAGCTTCAGGCACATTGGTTTTATTGGCTATGAGCAAAAGAGCCGTTCTGGGGTGATCGTCGAATGTCTGGATCACAAGCTGCTCTACCGCCGGCGGTGTACGCCGTGACGTGGTGATCAAAAGGTCAATGCCCAATTCCTCAGCCGCCGAGCGGATCTGATGCAGGACAACCTTCATATCCTGCCGGGACATAAGAAGATCTTTAGTGTCACCGCCGATCATAACGGCCATCTTGAACCGGACATTATGCTTTAAATGCTGGTATTTCAGAAACAGCAACTTAACGTTATCCTCTAGATACTCCTTGTCCATCAAATTCAGGGCCGCCTGTGTAACAACAGCATTCTTGGCCGGACCCTTGCCTCCGAGATCATGTTGCGGCATCACCACAAGATCAAAGGACCCCGGCGAAAGGATCCTGTTAGGCAGGACCGCTATCGAACGGGCACGCAACCCCTTGCCCAGGCAATAATTGACCGCCGTATTGCGCGCGCCACACGAAATCACCACATCCGCATGTATCCGTGCCAAAGAATCAAAAGAATCAGGGTCCAGGAAGTTACGCAGCACATCCACCCGACCGAAAAAAAACGGCATGGCACGCACCAGGAACGCTAAGGAACGCACCGCTATATCCGAACGGAATTTCACGCCCACCGTTTCAAAGGTTACGGCGTATCCTTTTTCTTTGGCGGCTGCCGCATACGCCCGCGCCACGGACTGCGACTGGCGCAAATGCCCCACACGCCCGTCATCGAGTATCAACGCTACGCGGTCTTTGGCACGCTTCCATGTTTTATACGGCCAGACATATTCCTGCGGGTGCTCTTCGATCCACGCCTCATATTGCCTGGCCATACGGCGTAAATTATCCTCAACATCCTGCTCAAGATGATCCGTCTGCGTGATCTCAAAAGGAATGGCTTCCAACTTATGCCGCGCCTTATCCACCCGGTGGATATTGACCAGAACGATCGGAACATTATACTTCATCGCTAATCTGACAGCGCCGGTGGACATTGAGGCCTTGCGCCCGAAGAACGGCACCAGCACCCCTTCAGCGCCACCTTGATCGGCGACCAGGGTCACGATCTCATTGTTCTTAAGGCGTTTGATGATCTCGCGGCCGCCGATACCAGGATGAATAATACGGCATCCCGCGCTGCGACGCAGTCCATTTAAAAAATCAGCCACCTTGTTCACATGATTCAGGTCATTGGCCACCATGTTATACGGATAACCACTCATGCTGCCGACAAGATTGGAAAGCTCCCAGTTCCCCGAATGGATCGACAGGAAAATACACCCGCGTCCTTTTTTCATAGCCTCATCAAGGTATTGCCGTCCGGTCACCTCAACGATCGAATCAGACCCCATCCTCGCGGTAAGAGGAAGTCGGGCGATCTCAACAATACTCTGTCCGTACGAGTGATAGAACTTGCGCAGGATCGCTTTTATTTCGTCATAGGAACGCTTCTTGCCAAAGGCGATCTTTAAGTGCTCCAGGGCATAATGCCGCTGACGGGGTCCGAGCATCGACGCCAACTCACCCATGCGCCGCCCCAGAAATAGTGCGGCACCCAGTGGAATAGCGCTGACCAATCCCGCAAATCCCTTAAGGATGAAGCAGGCGATCGATCCTTGAAAAGAGTTCATTTTCGCCATAAGTTACCTTTATATCGATTTCTAAAACAAGAAAACTAACACCCGAAAACATGCTTGAGAAAGCCCTGATCTTTACAGCGTCTTTATGCGTTGTAACAACCTTACTTATTTTTCTCTCCACACAAAACCGCACAATATCCGTCACATCCCCGGCATCATAAACATAATGATCGTCAAACGCAAACAACCTCTCAACTTGCGCCCCCTGTGCTTTAAGTGTCCCCGCAAATGAATCCGGCGATCCAATCGCGCACATCGCCGCCATGCGGTCTTTAAGCAATGAAAGCTCCGCGCTGCGTTCGCCTGTCAATATATTCACAATGGCAACCGGGGCATGCACTGTCTCGACAATGCCGCAACGAGGGTTGATCTTATGAAGAACGCTCCGCAGACGCGGCACATGCTGATGCCCGATATCTGTCTTCGTCAAAATAAAAAGATCTGCCCGCTTAAGCGCTGATAAAGGCTCTCTTAATAGGCCACGCGGTAAAAGCCGGCCATTGCCAAAAGGATCGGTGGCGTCAATGGCCACAAGATCAAGGTCACGCTTTAAACGCCAATGTTGAAACCCGTCATCCAGTACGAACACATCCACAGGTGAACGCTGCTCTGCCTTGATAGTCGCCCTCACGCGGTCGGGATCAACCATGACCGTTACGCCGCCGAGGCGCTCCGCCAACATTTTGGCTTCATCACTTTCAGCCATTGGGGCCCTGCCCATATACCCCCGGGTCAGGATCACCGGTTTAAGGCCGCGCTTGCGTAAAAATTCGGCCATAAAGATCACCAAAGGCGTTTTACCGACGCCTCCAGCCGTGATATTGCCGATGCTAATGACCGGACAACCAGCCTTATGCACCTTCATCACGCCAACGTGATAAAGCCAGCGCTTTAAAACAACAGCACCCGTGTAGAGCCATGATAAAAGCCACAGAAACGGTTTAAGCGCCGAACCCGCCATGCTTTTATCTTTATCCGTGATCACGCGCTTGAGGAATTCTTTCATACCATTTGCCTGATACGCGCAATCGTTCTTTGGACAGCGCCTCTGTTATTATCTGCAACGACCCTGGCGCGTGCGCCGAAACCTGCCATTTTTTCAGGATGCGCCAAAAGGTCTTCTACTTTCTTCGAAAGCTCCTCAACGGAATTAATTTCAACAATAGCACTGGCCTCCGTGAATAACCGGACAATATCCTTAAAGTTTTCCATACAGGGCCCGACGATCACCGGCTTACCCATGGACGCCGCCTCAATAGGATTCTGTCCGCCGCGACGGCTAATGCCAAGGCTTTTGCCGATAAAAACAATATCTGCCGCCTGATAAAGCCCCATAAGATAGCCAACCGCATCACCCAGCAGGACATCATCAGCACCCAAGCGCTTTCCCTGGCGCTGCGTAAGAAGAACTGACGATAAACTGTGCTGCTGTATCAATGCCGCTATCTCACCGGCACGTTCAGGGTGCCGCGGAACAATAACAAGACGCAGCAAAGGAAACTTTACACGGATCGCCTTAAAGGCATTGAGAACCGCCGCCTCCTCTCCCGGATGCGTACTGGCAGCGACCCAGACAATGCTGTGCTTATCAAGCCCGAACTCTTTCTTAGCCACATCCGACGGTAACAAAGCCGGCAGGACCAGGTCGAACTTGACATTCCCGGCAACATAAACACGATCCGGACGTACACCCAGCACCTTGAAACGCCCGGCATCCAAATGACTTTGGGCGCAGACCAGGCT
>PEAF01000055.1 GCA_002753465.1 Candidatus Omnitrophota bacterium | reverse complement strand
GACGGAGACGTTGTTGTTTTTATTGAGGTAAAAACGCGTCAGGAGGATGGCTGGGATGCATTTGAAGCCGTCCATAAGCATAAGCAGTCCAAGATACGCCGTGTGGCCCAGCAGTATTTGATCGAGCATTATGGCACTGAAGATGTTGCCGCCAGATTTGATGTGCTGGGGGTAAGGTCATCCCCCTCAGGAGCCTTGGAAGCCGAGCTTTTGAAGGACGCTTTCGGCATATAATTTATATATCTTATTATTGCAAAAGAAAAAAGCTTCAGTTATTATACATCTACTAATCAGGCGTTGAATTAACACCCAAGCTTGTCATACCAACTCCCAGTTTCACATGATCTCTTATAGCGACCACACACTATCACAGTACTTGGAAAAACTATCGATGCGCGAACCTGTGCCTGGCGGCGGATCAGCGGCGGCTTTGGCAGGGGCTATGGGGGCAGCGCTTTTAGGCATGGCAGCGCGCTATTCCTTGCGCAAGGGCAAGTGTGAGCAGGTTGAAAAAGATATTGAAGGCTTTATTGTCATAGTTGATGCGGCGCGCCTTAAATTCATTGAGTGGACGGGGCGTGATGCGCAGGCATATTTAGATGTGGTGCATACCCGTAAATCCGGCGATAAAGAGGCCTATAGGTTGGCACAGATCGAGGCATCGCATGTTCCGGGCGATATTATTGCTGCGTGCAAGGAGTGTTTGGCATTGACCCCGCTTCTTTACCGCGAAGGCAATCCGCACCTTTTAAGTGATGTTAAAGCGGCCGAGGCCTTTTTGAAAGCGGGCATTGATGCGGCTAATTATATGCAAGAGGCCAATGCATGAGCGCAACCATCCTTGACGGAAAAGTTTTATCCAGGAAACTTATCGCGCAATTAAAAGCAGAAGTCGATGAGCTTAAAATACAGACGGGCAAAACGCCTTGTTTCGTAAATATTGTCATTGGTAACGATGAGAGTGCGGCATCCTACGGCAAATCGCAGAAGCGCACGGCTGAGGCGATCGGCATTGATTATCGTTTTGCGTACCTTCCGCAGCAATTAACTCAGAAAGAATTACTGGACCATGTGAAGTTCCTGAATGAGGACCCATTGGTGCATGGGGTCATGATCCACAAGCCTGTGCCCGAGGGCATAGATTTCCAGCAGGCGGCTAACATGATTGTTGCCCATAAGGACCTTGAGGGCATGGGCGAGGCGAATCTTGGCCGGCTTTTTATGGATAAGACACAGATCATTCCGTGTACACCGGCGTCGGCCATGGCTCTTTTAGAAGCGAGCGGCGTTGATATCGCCGGTAAAGACGCGGTCATTGTCGGACGTAGTGAGATCGTCGGGAAACCCATGATCCATCTGCTTCTTAAAAAAAATGCGACGGTCACTGTTTGCCATAGCGGTACGAGCCGCGCCGGGCGATTGGTTGACCATGTTAAACAGGCCGAGATCCTGATCGTTGCCATGGGTAAGCCCGGGTTCATTAAAGGTGAATGGGTACGGGAAGGCGCGATCGTGATCGATGTCGGCATCAATGCCCTGGACGGAAAGATCGTAGGAGACGTTGAATTTGACGTGGCATCTTCCCGTGCAGCTTTTATTACACCCGTCCCCGGCGGGGTTGGCCCTGTTACGGCGGTCATGCTTATGAAAAACGGTATTGAAACATTCAAACATCAGCTTAGGGCAGCATGAAAAACATTGCGCTCATCGGTCAGTCTCCGGCAGTTTATAGTGCCGTTAAAGCTCTTCTTGAACGTGATCCTTCATTGGGATTAACAGTGATCAGCGCTGACGGGCAGCTTCCGTATGACAGGATGCTGTTGCCCGGGCTTATTGATCGATCAATCAAAGAAAAAGATATTTTTTGTGCCGGAGAAGATTTCTATAAGGAGGCACAGGTTCAGCTGGTGCTGAACAAAGAGATCTCGCGCATTAATTTCAATCGCAGCCGTGTTTTTTGCGCTGACCGTGTGGTGGATCCCAAGGCCGTTGCGAATAAGGTGCATGTTGATTTTGATACGCTGATTATGACTGATGCCCCTGAGGTGCGCTTGCCGCCGTTGAAGGGCGTTCGGCGTCAGGGTGTGTTTCATATAGCGACCTTAACAGCGGTCAAAAGCCTGATCCGTTACCTTGCCTTCACCGAGACGGTGGTTGTTGAGCCCCTGGGTTTTGCCGGCATACGTGCGGCCTTGGCTTTAAAGGCGGTAGGCAAGGATGTGATCATTGCCAGCCGTCAGGAGTCTATTCTGTCGGACATCCTGCCTTTGGACCGTTCGAAGGGGTTAGCACGCGCGCTCGAGAATCGTGGTGTGCGTGTGATGTTCTCCGGTGGATCCATCGAGGATATTATCGGGGAAAGTGAAGTGAAGGCCGTCAGGTTTAAGACGGGCAAAGTCGTGGCATGCGATATGATCGTGCTTGAGGATGTGGCGCCGGACATGCGTTTTTTGAATGAAACAGGCATCAGCGTTGTCGATCGTATCGTAACTTCGCCGGCAGGAGCGTCTGATATTGCCGGCGTTTACGCGATAGATGTGATCGCCCAGATTCATGAACCGAAATTCACCGGCGGATATTGGATGAACACGGATATCGGGGTCCGTCAGATCGATGTTGTCGTGGCATCCCTGTTTGGCGATGTGCGCGCGATGACTAAAGATGATCTTGATGTCCGGGATATTTTGGAGTCGTTCTTTCATCCGCAGGAACTTGTTCTGCCGATAGTAGAGGTTACGGTTTAAATGTTAAGACCCCTGAGCCGATATTCAGTTCAATGGAGTATTTTACTTTTCAGCCTGATTTTGGCTTCTTCAGCGACGGCGGCGGGGGTTGATCAGACCTTTGAAATGAAAGATGCTGAAGCTTACCACGCGCGCGGATATGAAGCACAGATGCAGGGTAATTTAACTCAGGCGCAATTTTTATACGAACGTGCCAGGGCTTATAATCCCAATGACCCCAGTCTTCTGAATGATCTTGGTCTTGTTTATGAAGCCTTGGGTCAGTCGGAGCTGGCTGAAGCCCAGTATTTAAAAGCCATTGAGTCTGATTACAAGTGCCTTCCTGCCTACAGTAATCTCGGGTATCTTTATAAAAACAAATTAGAGTATGACAAGGCGCTGCACTATTTTGAAACCCGCGTTAAATACGGCGATCCGCTGGATAAATGGACGCTCGAAGCCCAGTCCATGGTTGATGAGATGATGCGCGTCTCTCCGACGCTACGTAAAAAGAAGGTCATGGCCGATAAGCAAATTCTTGAGAACGCCATGGTCCTCAGGGCCAGGGAGAGGGTTCGTGTCAGTACGCGCGATAAAGAAGTTAATGCTGATATTGAGTATCAGCGCGGGTTGATGTTCTTTGGCATGCATGAGTATGATGCCGCGGGCAAAGCTTTTCAGGCCTGTTTGAAAGAAAACCCCGGTCATAAAACAGCAGGGCATATGCTTGTCCGTTCGCAAACAATGCCATCAGTAAGTCTGGCGTTGAAAAAAACACAGGTTGATACGAAGAACGTCGTTCTGGAAAAAAGCCGTCGTTTTAAGGACGACCCTGTTAACAGCTTCGCCGTCAAAGAACTGGAAACGGACGCCAATCAGCAGGCCAAACGCCAGGCTGTGCGCCGCGTTGTTGAGCGTGCGAACGCTGCCGGAGATGCCAGGGTTATTGCCAAGCAGCCGATTATTAAGACGGACGATCCAGTTGATGTGGCTACGATTGAATATGCTAAAGGATTACGACTGCTTCAGGATGGATATCCGGCTGAAGCAGTTAAAGCATTTGACCGCGCGCTTGTATTTTCTCCGGATGATGCCGATATTCTGGCGGCGCGTTTGAAAGCGCTGGGCAAATGAGCGAACGCATCCTCCTTATAGATGGACATGCCTTGTGTTACCGCGCTTTTTATGCCGTGGCAGAATTGCGTAATTCCAAAGGCCAGGCAACCAATGCTGTTTTCGGATTTGTGAATATCCTGCGCAAAATCCTTAAGACTTATGCCCCTGCGTATGTAGCGGCCTGTTTTGATACCGGCAAGGAAACATTCCGCAGGGCTAAATTTGCGGACTACAAGATCCAGCGTCAGGCTATGCCTGAAGATCTGGCGGCACAAATGCCCGTCATTAAGGATCTGCTGCGTGCCTATGGCATTCCGGTCTTTGAAAAAGAGGGTTATGAAGCCGATGATCTGATCGCGACCTTTGTGGATAAATTCCGTGCGCCGCAACATGAGATCATTATTGCATCCGATGATAAAGATATGCAGCAGTTGATCAGTGATGGCGTACGTATCTATAACAGCCGTAAGGATGCCCTTTTGGGGCCTGATGATACACATGCCCGTTTCGGGGTCGGCCCTGAGCGCGTGGTCGATTATCTGGCGCTAGCCGGGGATGCCAGCGATAACATTCCCGGGGTATCAGGCGTCGGCGATGTGACAGCGCAGAAACTTTTGAAAGAATTTGGATCACTCGAACAGATATTGGCGCGCACCCCGGAGATCAAAGGGAAATTAAGGGAAAAGATCGAGCAGGGGCGTGACGCAGCGCTTTTAAGCATGGAGTTAGCAACACTGGATCCCAAAGTTCCGCTTGATTGTGCTTTGGATGATATCCGTTACGGCCGTATGGACCGCATGGCATTAGTGACATTGTTCACGGAACTTGAATTCCGGCGTTTGGCGGATGAGTTCAGTGCTGCACAGGAAACGATAGCAGGACCGGTTAGGCCGGGGACATCTCTATCGGTTAATGATGGGGGGAATGATGTCGCGCAGTGCCTTGGCCTGGCTCTTTTAACAGGCTCTATGGCCGTGCTGCCGGTTATGCAAGCAGATGAAGAAGGCCGTCGTTCGGCGAGCTCTTTTTTGATATCTTCCGGCGGCGTTGTATTTTCTGTCATGCCGGAGGATCTGGCAAGTTTTCGTGATTTCTGGCTGAATGCAACGAATTGTGTCGTCGTTTATGATGCTAAAGCTCTTTTAAAAGCGCTGGCATTGCTTGGGCTTGAACTTAAGGTCTTGGTTTTTGATGTTATGTTGGCCGGATATCTTTTAAGGTCAGGCCAGGGGGCATTTGATATTCCAGCTTTGGCGCATGTTTTTTTGGATATTGTTATTCCGGATGGTCCGCATCGTTGGCAGCACGAAGTCGCGGCCCTGGAGAAGCTATATGAACCGCTTAAAGCGGACCTTAAGGTCAAGGAGATGTCGGCTCTTTTTCATGACATGGAAATGCCTTTATGTTCCGTGTTAGCGGCGATGGAGCTTGAAGGTGTAAGTTTGAATATTCACAGGTTAAAAGAACTTTCGCTGGAGTGCGATACCCGGATCGCGGCCATGACCGAGAATCTTTATGCGTTGGCCGGCGGTGCGTTCAATCTTAATTCGCCCAAACAATTAGGCGTGGTGCTTTTTGAAAAGCTGGCACTGCCTGTCATTAAGAAGACGAAGACCGGCCCGTCAACCGATGAAGAGGTTTTGACAAGATTGGCGCCGATGCACGCCTTGCCGGCACTTATTCTGGAGTATCGTCAGTTGGCTAAGCTGAAGTCGACGTATTTAGATGCTTTGCCGACCATGGTCGATGGGGACGGGCGTATTCGTTGCACTTTTAATCAGGCAGGGGCTGAAACAGGGCGTTTGAGCGCTGATCATCCGAACCTTCAGAATATCCCCGTGCGTACGGATATCGGGCGCAAAATACGTGAAGCGTTCGTTGCCCGTAGTGCCCGGCATATTTTGCTTTCGGCAGATTATTCGCAGATCGAATTGAGGTTCCTGGCACATTTTGCCGGAGATCCCAAGCTCATTGAAGCATTCCGTCATGGCGAGGATATTCATACGTTCACGGCAGCGCTTATTTTTGAGGTTCCTCACGCAAGTGTGACCACTGAAATGCGCTACCGGGCAAAACGGATCAATTTCGGCATTGTTTACGGCATGAGCGCTTTTGGCTTATCGAAGGACCTGGGTGTTGCGCCGCGCGAGGCACAGGATTTTATTGACCGTTATTTCTTAAGGTATCCGGGTATTCAGGCCTTTATGTCCGCGTGTGAGGCCAAGGCCAGGGAAGAGGGGTTTGTTACAACCTTATTCGGTCGCCGGCGTTATATTCCTGATATCAATAGCCGTAATATGGCGGTGCGTCAGTTTGCGGAGCGGCAATCGGCGAATTCTCCTATACAGGGGTCTGCGGCTGATCTCATCAAGGGGGCCATGGTCGCGATGGATAAAATGCTGAAGGAAAACAATTTCAAGTCAAAGATGATCATGACAGTTCATGATGAACTGGTATTTGATTGTCCTGTGAGTGAGGTTGATGCTTTGGCGGTTGCGGTTAAACGGATTATGGAGAACGCAGTGACGTTATCAGTACCGATAGAAGTCACCCTTAAGAAGGGGATGAGCTGGGCGGAGATGAAAAGCATATGAGGATATTCTTCGTCGCTGCTGAAGCAGTTCCTTTTGCCAAGACAGGCGGGCTGGCGGATGTTTGCGGCACATTACCGCTTGAGCTTGAGCGTTTGGGGCACGAGGTGTCGATCATTATGCCTGGCTACCGTTGTGTCGGCAATCAAGCCAAGCCCTTTAATGACCGTTTCAAGGTGGCGACTGTCGGCAAGGACCTTAAGGTTTATTTTCTGCAGCATGCTAAGTTTTATGACCGCCCTCAAATTTACGGAGATGCCCAGGGGGATTATCCAGACAATCTCGAGCGGTTCGCTTATCTTTGCCGGGAGACATTCACGCTGATCAAAGACCTGGGTAAGCCCGTTGATATTATTCATTGCCATGATTGGCCGACGGCGTTGGTTCCTGTCCTGTTGAAAGATCAATACGCCAAAGATCCGTTTTTTATGAAAACACGGACGGTCATGACGATCCACAATTTGGCGTATCAGGGCGTGTTCCCTAAAGAAGATATGCCTAAAACCGGTGTGAGTGAAGATCTTTTTAATCCCAAAGCGCTGGAATTCTACGAAAAGATCAATCTGCTTAAAGGTGGATTGATCTTTGCGGATGAGATCACAACCGTAAGCCCGCAATATGCCAAAGAGATCCAGACCAAGGAGTGGGGCTGTGGTCTTGACGGGGTCATCAGGGAAAATAAAACGCGGCTTTTAGGTATTTTGAACGGGCTTGACTATGCGCTGTGGGATCCTGAGAATGACCCTTTGCTGGCGCCCCGTTATTCATCGAAAGATTGGCTTATCAAGAGGATCCACAAAGAAAAGATCCAGAATATTTACGGGCTTCCTGTGTTCAGTGATATCCCTGTTTTTGGTTTAGTGGCGCGTTTATGTTATCAAAAGGGGCTTGATCTTTTAGAAAGCGCTTTTCAGGAAGGGTTGATGCAGCGGCCTATTCAGCTTGTTTTTATTGGCGTCGGTGAAGATAAATACCAGAAACTTCTGGTCAAACTTGCCCGGAAATATCCCCAGCAGTGCGGGGTTGTGATCCGTTATGACGAGGATTTGGCACACACCGTGTATGCCGGTTCAGATTTCTTTTTAATGCCCTCCGTATATGAGCCGTGTGGTTTGACCCAGATGATCAGCTTGCGTTACGGCACCATTCCTATCGTCTCGGGCGTAGGCGGGTTGGCGGATACAGTGACAGATTTTTCCTCCAACACGAAACGCGGCAACGGGTTTGTGATGAATTCCTATAGCGTTACGGGAATGCTCGAGGCTGTTGACAGGGCCTGCGGCGTTTTCCATCAACCGCAGCGTCTTCATGATCTGGTGATCCATGCCATGGACTCGCGCTGGACCTGGAAAACTTCGGCTAATGCTTATGTTGATTGTTATAAGGGTATTATCAATGGGTAACAGGCACAACGGGCATGCTTAAGATCGGTATAACTGGCAATTTCGGCGTTGGCAAGACAACCGTGGCGGCCATGTTCAAGGCGCACGGGGTTAAAGTTATCGACGCAGATGAATTGGCGCATGCCTTGATGAAGCAGGATAGGGTTTGTCAGCAAGCCATACGGAAATCTTTCGGTGATCATTTGATTGGCAAACAGGGCGTTGACCGTGCTACACTTGCCAAGATCGTTTTCAATGACCCCAAGGCGTTAAAAACTCTCGAAGGTATCCTTCATCCGCATATCAGAAAAATGATCACGGATCAGATCAAGCGGTCAGCCTCCCGTATCGTTGCCGTCGATGCGGCGATCCTGATTGAGGCCGGGTGGGATAAGCTGGTTGATCGTATCATTGTGGTTAAGGCAAAACGCGACGTTCAGATCAAACGGGCGATGGCCCGTACCGGACTTTCCAGGAGTGATGTTCTTAAGCGCATTCACCGGCAGATGCCGCTAAAAGAAAAGATCAAGTTTGCCGCGTATGTAATAGATAATAGCGGAACACCCGCATCAACGAAGAAACACGTCGAGAGGATCTTCAGATCCCTCAAACAAACACCCATCCAACAGGAGCAGGTATCATGACCAAAGAACCCAAAGTCGAACGTAATAATCACCAGAAGGATGAAGCTCCTGTTGAGGCGGCAGTTCAGCCGGCGGCAGCGGCGCCTGCAGCCAAGTCGCTGAACATTGAAGAACTTAAGGAAATGAAGATGTCCGAGCTTTCCCAGGTCGGACGTAATTTGAATGTTGAAGGTGTGAGCATTCTTAAGAAACAGGACCTTATTTTCAAGATCCTTCAAGCCCAGGCGGAAAAAGACGGCTTGATGTTCGGGTCCGGGGTGCTTGAGATCCTTTCCGAGGGGTTCGGGTTCTTACGCAGCTCCGGTTATAATTATTTACCCTGTCCGGATGATATTTATATTTCCCCTTCGCAGATCCGCCGTTTTGACCTTAAGACGGGTGACACGGTCAGCGGTCAGATACGTCCACCTAAAGAGGGTGAGAAGTATTTCGCTTTGCTCAAGGTCGAGGCTGTTAATTTAGAGCATCCTGACAAGTGCAAGGATAAGATCCTTTTTGATAATTTGACGCCACTTTACCCGAATGAACGGTTGAAGCTTGAGAATGCCCAGGATGATATTTCCATGCGCATCATGGATCTTTTGACGCCGCTGGGAAAGGGGCAGCGTGCGCTTATCGTTGCGCCGCCGTATAGCGGTAAAACGGTTCTTTTACAGAAGATCGCCAATGCTATTTCCGTCAGCCATCCGGAAGTCGTGATGATCGTTCTTCTTATCGACGAGCGTCCTGAAGAGGTCACGGATATGCAGCGCGGGGTCAAGGCCGAGGTCGTTTCATCTACGTTTGATGAGCCAGCGGAGCGCCATGTACAAGTCGCGGAGATCGTGCTGGAGAAGGCCAAGCGCCTGGTTGAGCATAAACGCGATGTGGTCATTCTTTTAGATTCCATTACACGTTTAGCACGCGCCTACAATACGGTTGTCCCGCATTCAGGCAAGATACTCTCCGGTGGTGTTGATTCAAGCGCACTTCAAAAGCCAAAGCGTTTCTTCGGAGCGGCACGCAATATCGAAGAGGGCGGGTCATTGACCATCATTGCCACGGCGCTGGTCGATACCGGAAGCCGTATGGATGAAGTTATTTTTGAAGAGTTCAAAGGTACCGGTAACATGGAGCTTCAGCTGGACAGAGGTTTATTTCAACGGCGTATTTATCCGGCCATTGATATCAAGAGATCGAATACGCGTCATGAAGAACTTTTGGTGACCAAGGAACATTTGCAGCGCATGTGGTTGCTTCGTAAAGTTTTTAATGATCTGAACTCCGCCGAGGCCATGGAAATCCTGATCCAAAAAATGACGCAGTCCAAGAACAATGAGGAATTCTTGCAAAATATGAACAAATAAGTTATAATCCCGCACTTATTTTTGGAAACCCTGTTTGGGCAGAAACGTTCCTTTTCAAAGTAGGTTAGTTTGTAGAATGAAACCGATGCGAACCAGGCAGCTTTCTATAGTGTTTTATTAGAAAAAGCTGGGGTTCAACCCGCATTACTTCTTTATCAGAAAGATGCGGGTTAATTAAAAGAAGTAAAGGATAAGAAAATGAAAGACGGAATTCACCCGGATTATCAAGAAACGACGATCACCTGCGCATGCGGTCGTGTGATGCACACCCGTGCGACAAAGAAGAACATTCGCGTTGAGATCTGCGCGAGCTGTCATCCGTTCTTCACCGGATCAAAGAAGATCCTTGATACGACAGGTCGTATCGAGAAGTTCCAGAAGCGTTATGCTAAAGGAAAGTAATCGAAAAAGACTGACGGAAGCCTCGCTTCGTCATACCGAGCTTCAGCACCTTTTGGCTGAACCCGGAACGGTTGCTGATCAGGAAAAGTTTCAGAAACTCGCCAAAGAGTTCGCCAGCCTGACTCAGGTGGTCGAACTTAATCTCGCCTACGATAAAACTATCACGCAGATCGCGGAAGCCCGGCATATGATCGAAAAAGAGCCGGACCGCGATCTGCGTGCTATGGCTCAGGAAGAACTTGCCACGCTTGAAACAGCCAGCGCCGACCTTGAGTCACGCATCAATGATTTCTTTGACCCCACCAAGAATGATAAAGATCTCGATGTGATCCTTGAGATCCGCGGCGGAACTGGCGGTGCGGAGGCCAGCATCTTCGTAGGAGATCTCTACAGAATGTATACTAAGTATGCGGCTGCCAAGGGTTGGAAGATCGATCCTATCGCCATTGTTGAGAGTGACAAAGGTTTAAAAGAAGCCATTTTCAGTGTTAGCGGTAAAGGCGCGTCACGCCGATTGAAGTGGGAAAGCGGCACGCATCGCGTTCAACGCGTTCCTGAAACCGAGGCCTCTGGCCGTATTCATACGTCAGCTGCCACCGTTGCTGTTCTTTTTGAGCCAGAAGAAGTTGACCTG
>PEAF01000006.1 GCA_002753465.1 Candidatus Omnitrophota bacterium | reverse complement strand
AATGCGTCTTTCAGCGACCTGATTACGATTCCAGAGGTCCTGCATCTGCATATAGGACGGTAGATATACCACAAAAACCGCCGCTAGCACAACAAAAAGAAATATGACGTTCTTTATCACGTTTGCCGCCCGGGCTTTAACAGCCCAAATTCATCAGCAAATTTTGCCCCAGATCGGGCCCGCGTAAACAGCCTTTGAACCTAATTCTTCCTCGATGCGAAGAAGTTCATTGTACTTGCACAAACGATCCGTACGTGACAGTGAACCCGTCTTGATCTGGCCGACATTCGTCGCCACCGCCAAATGGGAGATCGTCACGTCCTCAGTCTCACCCGAGCGGTGTGACATGATGGAAGTATACTTATTCTTCTTGGCAAGATTAATGGTATCGAGCGTCTCAGACAAAGAACCGATCTGATTGACCTTGATCAAAATTGAATTGGCAATACCCTGATCAATGCCCTGCTTCAGGCACTTGACGTTCGTCACAAATAGATCATCACCGACCAACTGAACATTCTGGCCGATCTTGGCGGTCAGCTCTTTCCAGCCGCTCCAGTCATTCTGGTCAAGGCCGTCTTCGATAGAAACGATCGGATACTTCTTGACGAGATTGGCATACTCAGCGGCCATTTCAACCGATGAGAAGCTCTTGCCGTCATAATTATATTTGCCATCCTTGTAATACTCGGATGACGCGCAATCCATGGCGATGAAGACATCCTTGCCAGCCTTATATCCGGCCTTTTCGATGGCCTGGATGATATAGCTGAGGGCTTCTTCGTTGGACTTCAAATTCGGAGCAAAACCACCCTCGTCGCCGATGGAGGTGTTAAGGCCAGCGGCCTTTAAAAGAGCTTTCAAATTGTGGAACACTTCGCAGGACATGCGCATACACTCTTTGAATGTCGACGCGCCGATAGGCATGATCATGAATTCCTGGACATCAAGATTGTTGTCCGCATGCGCGCCGCCATTGATGATGTTCATCAAAGGAACCGGAAGGATCTTGGCATCGTCGCCGCCGATATAGCGGTAAAGCGGAACATTGGCATTGATCGCAGCAGCGCGGGCTACGGCCAAAGAAACACCGAGGATCGCATTAGCGCCGAGCTTACCCTTGTTCTCGGTACCGTCAAGGGCGATACAAATCTTATCGATCGCGCGGAAATCAGATTCCTGGCCAACGACCTTCTCTTTAATAAGGGTGTTAACATTCTCAACAGCCTTAAGAACGCCCTTACCCATATAACGCTTTTTATCATTATCGCGCAACTCGATGGCTTCACGCTCACCGGTCGATGCGCCTGACGGAACTGCCGCACGGCCCATCACGCCGTTATCTAGAATAACATCCACTTCAACCGTCGGGTTGCCGCGGGAGTCAATGATCTCACGAGCTTTAACATTCTTGATCTTGGCCATAAAATTTATCCTCTTTCCTATAAACTTTACCGGACTTTCCGGGTTAAGAATTATGACAAGGTATCACAACGCTCCTCTAAAGTCAAGAAATTGCGCCCGCCACCTGTTTTTTCACAGCCACCCACTCCTGATAGGCCAATAGCCACATGAGCCCTGCCACCAGGCAGGGAGAGACCACGCCAACCATATCCACAGGCTTACTCTCTAACAATAACGAGACCGCATAACCTACGCCAAAGAACGGCGATATGGACGCCACAGAAATATTGCCCGCCAACTTGAAATTCAACATTAAAGCCGCCACCCAGGGGATGAACATCCACACGACCGCCATCGCTGTCATGAAAAATATCTTATTATTACGAAAACGGCCCAGCCTGAAATATTCCAGGAATCCCGCAAAGGCCATAACATAACTGCTCAATATAATGACATAGGCCAGGCCTTTAAACGTCGAGCAACCAGCAACAAATAAATAAGGTGTGGCAAAAACGATACCCAACGACACATAAAGGAGCATCACTACCAAGCTCGTTGCCCCATCATCGAGCACAGCCTTATCCCGGGTAACCCCGTTTTTGATAAAAACCTCATATTTAGCCCGCTTAAAATACGATGGCACACAAAAGAAACTGGCCACAATACCAGCCATGACAAACAAGCCCGAGAACATCGGGACCTCTTGTTGAAGTAAGGCTTTAAAACTATGTGGATAAATCTTGGTGATCACTCCATTCGCCAGCGTCTCACCCATATGGATATAATTTGAAACAAAGAACCCGACCACCATAAAAAACAAAAAGCCGCAGAAACATAAGACGTCCTTTTTCGACCAGGCCGCGCTATTGGGTAAAGAAAATATCCTTTTTAACCCGTTAAACATCAGGAACACCAACGGGACCTGTACCAGTGCCTGAAGGATGATAAGCGGGCAATCAAATAAATAAAATCTTCCCGCCAGATGCCCCGCTTTATCGGGGAAAATATATTGAAACGCCGCCGATCCCAGTAAATACGCGAAAAACGGAGAAGCCGCTGATGACATAGCGTAAGCAACGGCCGGCATCCCAAACCAAAAAAACAGGAAAATATACCCCAAAGAACTGGTCCCTTTTTTCTGTTTAGATAAAAGGGAGACCATGGCCGCCGTCGTATGGAAAAAAATACCTGACAAGATCAGGGATACATTAAATAAAATGATCTGCTTGACCGTAACGGACGCCAGCAGGGCAAAGGGCAATTCCACCATAAACAGGACCGCAAAAATAAACCACTCGACACACGTGCTGCCAGCAACAAGCCCGATGACCTTATCCACCACCGGCTGCGGTGAATTGCGGTGAAAATCCAAAGTCTCGCTCGTCCGCTCACGGGACGCCATACGGCTGGCGAAGAACGACCCCCCCAAAATAAGTACAACAGCCTGGATCGTAATGACAACATGAAACAAAGACTCCCACATCGCCTCCGGGCTTGATGCGCTCATCGATGCGCTTAGGAACGACAAGAACATGATGCCCATGATCATTGTCAGCATGCAGATGAGCGGGACCGGACGCGAACGCTCATACCAGCAGCTCAAGAAAAGTGCATTATCTTCCAAGCCCATGATCTTCATGCAACCTCCTTGGCACCGATCTTAAGGAAAATATCTTCAATGTCATCGTTCTTCAAAGAACATTCCGACAACCCCACCCCGGTGGAAATAAGCTTCGTTAAGAATTGTGATGCCTGCACTTCATTATTCTGAAAATGGACGATATGATGGTCCCTGTCCCGCGACACGCACTCTTTAGGTATGCCTTCGGCCTGCAATAATTTCTCGAGAACGGCAAGACCATCCTCTTCTTTGGTAAAGCGCAAAATAAGCTTCTGTGCCATGCCGGTCTTCTTGCGGATATCATCGACCGTGCCGGCAATGACAAGCTTGCCCTTTTCGAGAATAATAACAGAATCCACAAACTCGCTCAGCTCCGAGAGAATATGGCTGGAAATAAGGATCGTTGCCCCACCCGCACTGGCTTCCTTTAAAAGGTCACGCATTTGCTTGCGCGCGATCGGGTCCAGGCCGCTGGCCGGCTCATCCAGAAGTAAAATGTTAGGCCCTACCTCAAGCGTTTTAGCCAATACCAGCCGCTGATGCATCCCGCGGGACAATCCCTTAATAAGGGCATCCTTCTTGACCATGAGGTCACTCTTATGCAACCACTTCTCGACAAGACCGGCCCTCTCCCCGCTATTAACACCGTACGCGGCCGCAAAAACATCCAGGTATTCCCAAACCTTCAAATTGTCATACACGGGAGAAAAGTCCGGCATGTAACCCACATGCGTCAAAGCTTTTTCACGCTCTGTTTCCAGATCAAAACCATTCAGGATGATCTTTCCCTGCGCAGGTTCAAGCACGCCCGCCAATGCCTTGATGGTCGAAGTTTTTCCGGCGCCATTAGGACCGACGAACCCGTAGATCTTCCCGCGCTCCAATTGAAACGAAAGCTCGCTGACAGCCGTAACTTCATCATAAGCTACCCGCAGCATTGAAACTTTAACGACGCCCATAGGCCCCTCCCCGTTATCGACTTCGACCGCTTTCAATAAAAAATAATATCCAATAAGATAACATATTTATCTCATCGACCCAAGCCCCACCCAACATTTGACGCACCCCCGTCAATGTGATATCCTTACGATAATATTTACTAAAAATCTTCTCCTACAAGGGGTTACGTATGGCCAAGATCAAATTTATCACATGGCTGAAACTCAACTGGCTGAAGATGCTGCTCATTTTCTTGGCGGCCACTTTTGTCATCACGGTTGTGACCCTTCTTGTTTTCGGGTTCAGCAGCTTCACATCCCTTGAATCATTCTCGCGCAAACAGATGATGGCGCAAATGGGCATGTACCTTTTCATGGGCATCGTCCAGGGCGTTATCTTCACCGCGATGTACGGCGTTCTTTACTATTTCATGTTCATGGGCGGCGGCATGGCCAGCTTCCTCGGCTCGGATACCGCCACGCATTCCAAGGCCAATGTCAAATGGGATGACGTCATCGGCATGGAACAGGCTAAAAAAGAGGCCTGGGAGATCGTTCAGTTCCTCAAAGACCGTAAGCTGCTTAAGGTCATCGGCGGCAACATCATCAAAGGAACACTTCTAGTCGGCGCCCCGGGCTGCGGGAAAACTTATCTCGCTAAAGCCATCGCCACCGAAGCCGGGCTGCCCTTCCTTTCAGCGGTCGGCAGTGAATTCGTGGCCATGTTCGTAGGACTGGGCGCATCGCGCATGAAAAGCCTCTTTAAGGAAGCACGCAAAATGGCCAAACTTGAAGGCGGCTGCATCATTTTCATTGATGAGATCGACTCCTTTGCCCGCCCGCGCACCGGGGATTCCTCCGGCAATATCGGCGCCCAAAGCGACCATAACGCCACCATCAACCAGTTCCTGACCGAGCTTGACGGCCTGCGCCAGACGGAAAACAATATCGTCGTCATTGCGGCCACCAACGTGCCCGAAGAAGAACTTGACGCGGCCATCATGCGCTCCGGGCGCTTTGACCGCAAGATCGAAATATCCAAGCCCTCCGCACGTGACCGTGAAGAGCTTTTGAAATTCTACCTGCAAAAGATCTCCTCCGAGCCTGAAGTGGATGTGCCGGCGATCGCCGAAAAAATGAAGTGGTTCTCTCCGGCAGATATTAACAACATGGTGCGTGAAGCCGCCATCATCAGCATGCGCGACCATCGTCATATCACCAGCCATGAAGACATTGAAAAAGCCCTTGAACGCGTCATGCACTCCATTGAAAAGACCGGCGGCGACAAGATCCTTTCGGCACGTGTCAATGTCAAATGGGCGGATGTCATCGGCATGGAAAGCGCCAAAAGGGAGGCCGGCGAGATCCTGGAACTGCTCAAAGACCGCAGCCGCCTCAAGGCTGTCGGCGGAAAAATGGTCAAAGGCATCCTCATGATGGGGCCTCCGGGCTGCGGCAAAACGTACCTGGCCAAGGCTATGGCAACTGAAGCCGGATATCCGTTCATATCGGTCACCGGCAGTGAATTCATTGAAATGTTCGTAGGCGTCGGCCCCAAGCGCGTCCGTTCTCTATTCAAAGAGGCGCGCGCCCTGGCCAAGGTCGAGGGCGGCTGTATCATTTTCGTTGATGAGATCGATTCTTTTGCCACGCCGCGCGGCGTCGAGACCGGTGGCGGCGGCATGACCGAACACAACAATACCGTCAACCAGTTCCTGACGGAAATGGACGGCCTGAAACACGACGAGCAGAATATCCTCATCCTCGCGGCAACGAACATGGAAGAGCGCTACCTCGATTCAGCCCTTTTACGCGCGGGCCGCTTTGAACGCAAGATCTATGTCACACGCCCGAACCTTAAAGAACGCAAAGAACTCTTCGACTTCTACCTCAAAAAAGTCACAGTTGAAACCGACGTCAATCCCGAGATGCTGGCCCGTAAGACGCTATGGTTCTCGGCGGCCGACATCGACAACATGGTCCGCGAATCAGGCCTTATCGCGCTGCGCGAAAAGCGTACCGTCATTTGCTTCAAAGACCTTTCCCAGGCCTATGACAGGATCCTGTACGGCGAACGGTCAAATACCATATTGAACGCCCAGGAAAAAGAATGGGTCGCATACCACGAAGCCGGGCATGCCATCATCGGCTATCTGCTGCACCCGAGCAATGACGTCATCAAAGCCACCATCATCCCGCACAAAGGCTCATTGGGGTTCGTGGCGCCGCGTCCGCGTGAAGAGCTTTACGTGAATAATAAGGAATGGTTCCTGGCCGGCATCAAGGTTTCGCTGGCCAGCTATGCGGCCGAAAAGATCAAATTCGGCACGACCGGCAGCGGCGTCGGCGGCGGCCGCGGCAGTGATTTCGATAGCGCGGTCAACATGGCGCGCGCCATGGTCTGGAGTTACGGCATGGGAAGCACCGGTCTTTTAGGCGATCTGGCGGCACTCACCCAGAGCCTTGGCACCAATGCTATTTCCGAAAAGACCAAAGAAAAGCTTGATCAGGATGTGCAAGAGATCCTCAGTTCATGCCTCGAAGACGCGGCCAGGATCCTCAATGAGAACAGAGGCCTCCTGGATGCCTTTGCCGTTGACCTGCAAGCCAAAGGTGAACTCGAATACGACGAGATCCAGGCCATCTTCGACCGTTTCGGTGTTAAACCCCTGACAAGGATCATCGTCTGATATGCGTTTACCCGCCGCTGCCCTAGTCTTTATTTTGATCACAGCCTTAAGCCTGGGCGGCTGCGACGCGCTTAAAGACAAGAAGTACACGGCATCTGAGGCGGAAAAAAAACTCGCCAGCTTCTGCCTCAAAGAAGGCAATCTTAACGTCATCACCAAACAGCTCGGCAAAACCCTGTGGGTCTACGCCCCGCTGCAGGATGCCATCTTTGATGTCAAACCTTCATCAGATAAAAAAGACACCGAACGCAAGATCATGCCCTACTCGCTTTTGTCTTTGCAGTCAGAATTCTCCCAGAAGTATTTCAAATTCAACTTTGACGTAGTAACCGACGTCCTTTCCGGTGAACCGACCACCTACGGCTCATCGTACAACGAAACATATACGAAAAAACGCCAGCTGATCTATCAAGCGCTGCAGGAATCACTCTTTAATGCCAAAGGGACCGACAAAGAACCGATCCCCCAATTCATCGTCATCCTCGTGGCGGATATCAACCGGGGCGTGGCGACCAAGAGCATCGTCTACCTGCGCGACCTGCGCCAATACATGACCGAAGCCGTACCGCCAGACGAATATTACATGCGCGAGATCAATGAGGTCATCGGCCAGGAAACCATGATCCACGACACCAAAGGCCTCTACGTGCCTTATGCGGAGATCTCATGGACATATTTCCTGACAGAACAGATCAAGAACCGCATCAAATTCAAATTTACAGCCAGCGATTTCCCGCCTGATACAGACCCGGTCACGGAAATAGCCACCATGGCCGCCAATACATTAAGGCTTTATCCTTTTGGAGAATATGCGGGGGTCGTGCTCTATGATGTGCGCGCCAAGAAAGAAACGGTTCTGGCCAAAGAAGAGCTGAAAAAATACGCCGTCAAAACAGCTTGGGAAGAAACACAGGGAAGGCTGACCACGATACGCTTTGAAGTACCCAAAGACCCCACACAACCCGCCGCGATCACCGCTGTTGAAAGTAAGAAGGCGTCCGAATAATCCTGACGCGGGCGGACACCGCCTCAGCCCCTGCACATTAATTAACTAATGCGAACCTTACGGCCAGAGATCTTCAATCTACCCTTCAGGAACAGATCGATCACCTTAGGATAAAGCGCATGCTCAGCCTCGTGAATACGCTTGGACAGACTATCCATCGTATCTCTTGGGTCAATTTCGATCGGCGCCTGGGCGATGATCGCGCCATGGTCAATCTCTTCATCCACAAAATGCACGGTAACACCGGTGATCAGCGCCCCGTATTCAAGCGCATCCTTAATGGCATGGCCACCCTTGAACGCCGGCAGCAATGACGGATGAATATTAATAATGCTGTTCTTGAACGCCTTGATGAAAGCAGGGCTCAGGATACGCATAAAGCCAGCCAGCACGACCAGCTGAATATTCTCTTTCTTAAGGACCTTGACCACGGCTTCATCAAAGGCTTCACGCGATGCATGATCTTTCAGGTCGACAACTACCGACCGGACGCCAGCTTTCTCAGCCCGCGTCAGCGCGAAGGCATCGGCTCTGTCAGAAAGAACCAGCTTAAGATCGCCTTTGATCTTGCCTTTCTTGGCTGCCTCGATGATCGCCTGAAGATTACTACCATTACCCGAAACTAAAACAGCAAAGTTCATGCGGCTCCCTCGGTTAAAAATCCACTTTGACGGCAGCGCCACATACCCCACGTGCCCACGCCACAAAAAACAACACCCACGCCCATCAGGATCCAGGCATGCGGTACAAACTCAGAAAGCTTGGAGCTGGCCAGCATCATGACCAAGAATGCAAGGTGGATGGCAAATTCCATGGCGCTGAAAACCTTGCCCTGCATCTCCGTCGTCGCCACCTTATGGACGACCGTATTAGCCGATATAACGATCGGCCCGACCACCGCGCCCAGAATGACCGCCAGGCCCTGCGCGAGCCATATACTTTTAAAGGATTCGACCGTGAACGCAAAGACCGTGACCATCACGCCCCCCATGATCAGGCAGGCGAATATCGTTTCAATATTATTCCTTTTCTTGCCCCAACGGCCATAAGCAAGGCTGCCCAGGAAAAGCCCGGCACCCAAACCCACCGCCAGAAAACCCAAATGCTTGGTCACGCTGCCAAAGGTCGACTGGATGAAAACAATGATGACCACATAGATCGCGCCGACGGCCATGAACAGCACCATCATGAGGTTGATAATATAGCGGATATCCCGGTGGGCCATGATGTACCTGACCCCGTCCCAGATCTCTTGCATAAGATTCTTATACGCGCCGGCCATCTCCCTGCCCGTGGCAATGATCTCGTCCGGCTTGAGGATCTGTTTTTGACGGTCCCGTGTGATAAAAGAGACCAGCAGCGCTGAAATAAAGAATGTGATGGCGTCGCACAAGAACCCGCCGCGCGCACCGCCGTACTCCACGATAAGCCCGCCCAGCCAGGCGCCCATCACAAAAGCGATCATACCCGTCACCGTAGCCAGTGAATTAGCCACATGCAAATGCTCCGGCGGCACGATCTCGGGGATAATGGACATTTTGGCCGGCACATAGAAACGGCTCAGGCAAAAGGCCAGGAAAACAATGATATAGATAGGGATCATCGAATGCTGCGCGATAAAAACGAACGGGATGGTCAGGATCAAAACGCCACGGATCAGGTCGCATACAAAAAGGGTCATCTTGCGGTCCCAGCGGTCCACATAAACGCCGGCAATGGGCCCGACAATGAACACCGGGATGATCGTAAAAGCCAGGAGCTTGGCCAACTCCATGGTTGAGGCTGTGCCGAACTGACGCCCCGCCACAAGGCCTACAAGCGCCATCTGATTGATGCGGTCACCGAACTGTGACACCAGCTGTGCCAGCCAGAAAAGTAAGAAACTGCGGTTTTGAAAGTTAGCCCTGAATCCCATAGGCAGTGATTATACCACCATAAGGGAAAAATTGAATGCTGCTTAAACGATCTTTTCAGGAAAGGTGGATCACGGGATCAATGAAAAAGGCTGATGAATTTGTTTCATCAGCCCAGATCAAGAAATTAAATATAAGCCGACGAGAGGGGTTGTTGCCCTTCAGTCGCTTCGCTCCTTGCGGGTCAGACATTCGCCCCGCCTTAAGGATGCTCCTACTCGTCGCATCCAGCGGGGCTCAGTTCAACCCCCTTACGAGTATAAAAAATATAAGCCGACGAGAGGGGTTGAACCTCCGACCTGCGCATTACGAATGCGCTGCTCTACCAACTGAGCTACATCGGCGTAAATCACGAAAAGATCAAAAATCGCAAAGAACAGGCCTACGAAAGGTTCTTTTTATATCAAATTTCACAGGGGATGTAAAGCATGTTTTATCAGCGTTCAAAATGCTGCACGATCTCATCGACCTTGGCGACCACATTTTTCATAACCTCGAGTGATGAGGCGCGCTGACTTTCAAGCGGCTTTTCCTCATAGTAACCTTTTTCAGCGTCCAGCACATAATTCTCGCACTGAACGCGGATGGTCCCTAAAAGATCAACGATCTTGTGCACACGCACACTCAAAGGACCCGCATCCGCCGGGGATGCCAAGGCCGGATCAGCCACAGGCACAACCTCTCCACCCAAAGCTTTAACAACTATAGATTCCAGCCGGGAAAGGACCAGCGGCTTTTGAAGGTACTCGATAACACCCATCGCACGCACATCACGGATGGTCTTATCCTGCAAGACCTGGCCCGTCATGATCACGATCTTGACCCGGTCGTCGCAGGCGCGCAACTTCTCCAGGACCTCAAGGCCGTTCATTTCTTCCAGGGTGATATCTAAAAGCACAATATCAGGTTTAAGGGCAGGGATCATGCGCAGCGCTTCAGCGCCGCTGGCCGTCACAGAAACATCATAGCCGCGTTTGCCGAAGAAAGACTGCAGCACGCTGCACACATCAAATTCATCTTCAACTACTAGGATCTTTTGTCTGGGCATGGAAGAAAGTATAACACACAAAATTAGATGAAACCCGAACCCTACATCATCTGCTTCATCATAGCATCCATCGCCTGCATCGTATGCGCCATGGCCTGCCAGATGTAATAACTCGCCACCGAAACAATGAGCGTGACAATGACTTTTAGTTTGCGGCTGTAATACGGATTAAACCATACCAGCGGCAAGGCTATCGCAAAGACAGAAAGGACCGCGATAATAACAGTGCTGTTACGAAAATGCCAGGGACGCACATCTGTATGCGGCTTGTATTTCCCGTCAAGGAACTCATTGCAAAAACGGCATTTAACCGCCGCGTCCTGTATCTCTTCTGCACAAAAAGGGCATTTCTTCATTTTCCCACCTCGTCACGAATATAGCACCATAAAGCTGCGGATTCAATCTCTAGCACATATAACGCACGCTCAAGAGCTTCGACCTGTATTCATGGGTGATCACATTCGACAAGCTATAGCCCTTGTTCATGCCCTGTGGCTCAGACAGTCCTAGCTAAAAGCCTCAACACTAGCTACTGCCGATCCAATGCTTTCCACTGTACTTTTATAAAGATAAGTTTATGCCGATTGATTGCTTCCACAATATTTTCCTAGAAGGCAATCAACCGGCACTTTTTTAATATAGCAAAAAGCCCTAGCCAAAGGCTAGGGCTACCCGCTAAGAAAAGTGCCGAGAACCAGAGTTGAACTGGTGACGCAAGGATTTTCAGTCCTTCGCTCTACCAACTGAGCTATCTCGGCGAAAATGTATCGTATTCAAGAATCAGTAAAAAATGCCGCTACAAGAAGAGCTATTTTATATAAAGACGTCCTGTTGTCAAATTAAAAAATCCGAGAGGGAGCGCGCGGGCCGATTTTACCGATTGATACCATTAACGATCTTCCCGTAAACATCCTGGGCCAGATCGATCTTGGGCATGAAAGCCTTACGGGCTTTAACCGTAAGTTTGGTTGTTGTCGAATTGATAGATATAAGCGTTATGGTCACGCGCGCGGCATTAATATTGGCGATCAAAACACCCTGCGAAGCATTCTCTTCACTCACCTGACCCATGATCCCGGTGATCTCTTTAGCCGTATTCCACACATCATCTGTTGATCGCGTCACCGTACCTTCAACCGTGTCAGGGCTTATGACATAACCGCCCACAACGCCGGCAGCGCCAACGGCAAGCATCACGCACCCGCTGACAGAGAATGCCAGGATCAAGGCGACAACGACGGCGGAGATCTTTTGACGTAACATATAAGTCCTATCTGATAATTGAATAAAGTAATTTTATCACAGTCAAAACTTATGCGAAGCAAAAATCAGGATTTCTGAGAGTGCCATAACTTGCGCACATCACTAATGCGCCTGGCCAGGACATCAGGCTTCCCGGCTTTCAATTCCTTGACCGTACACGATCCGGTCGTCACAGCCACCGTCATAACGCCCGCGGCGCGGCCGCACGCCACATCCACGGTCATGTCGCCGACAAAGACAGCCTCGGCAGCCTGGACACGGCTCTTACGTAAAATAACATTGACCATCTCCGGCGCCGGCTTGGGCCGCTTGACCATGTCACCGCAGACAATATGATCAAAATATTGGTCCAGCCCGACAGCCTTAAGGATGATACGGCAGAATTTCTCCGGCCGGTTGCTGGCCACCGCCAAGATACACCCATGCTTCCTTAAGAACGGCAGCAGGGCCTTGACTCCCGGCAGAACTTTTATTTTCTTGCGCAAACGCACATCATGGTGGGCGCGAAAAAGAGCAAGCGCCTCTTCCCGTTCCTTCTCCAGGACGAAGGAATTGACCAGCGAATCGACCCCCCAGCCCACCGCACGCTTAACCACGCGCAAGGATTGTTTGGGATAGCCCATCTTGAGCAGCATATGATTGATGCTGTCCGCGATCGCAGGGAAAGCATCGACCAGCGTGCCATCAAGATCGAAGATAACAAGTTTAATGGGCGGGCAATTACGGCGCGTCGAGGTCATCATCTTGTTTAGCATTAACAGACGCTTCTCCATTAATAACTCCTCCGGAAACAATGATCTTCATAGCTTCTTCAACAGATATATCCAGGAATTTTACCCTGTTCTCCGGAAGCATCACGACAAAGCCGGTTAAAGGATTAGGGACATGAGGGATCATGATATTCAAAAGTTTCAAGCCAACCTTGTCGGAGACTTTCGACGATGTCATATTGGTCAGAAACCCGAGGATATAAACACCCGGCGATGGCCATTCCGCCAGCACGACCTGCTGGATCTGATTAGCCTTGTCACGGAAAAGAAAGTCTGCGATCTCTTTGAATGCCGGGTAGATCGTACCCAAGAGCGGAACTTTCAGCACCAGGCGTTCCGCAGCCCGATGCAGGAATCGCCCGAAATACTGCGTAACCACAAACCCGCAAAAAAGGATAATAACTAAAAGACAAACAATACCTATGCCCCAGAAATAAAAATCATAATACTCAAGGAAAAGTGGCTTGAGATACTTACCTAGAAGGCTTTCGGTAAAATTCAGCAGCCATACGCAAACATAGATCGCCAGGGATAAAGGCAGGAAAACGGCAAGCCCCGAGAAAAAATATTTTTTCAGTCGACGTAATATCATAGGCATCAATATACCTGAAGCAGGTTCTTTGTCCAAATCAATCTTTAAAACCTCCCTTGACCAGAGCAAGAAGGATCAATCCACCGACAGCCAAAACAGGCCCGATAACCCCGCGAAAGATCATCACTAAGAACAACCAGTCACGCAGGGTAAAAATAATCCCCGCCGTGAGCAAACCAAACCCCAGAACAAAGAAAACAATTTTCTTAGGCATACGCACTCCATAATTAGTCTTATTCATTCTCTTTCGGAACAGCCTTCCAGCGGCGATGCATCCATGACCACTCCTCGGGGAATGCCCTGGCTTCAGCCTCCACACGGGAAGTCATCACCTGGGTCAAATGCCTGACGGCCAAGCGCTCATCCATGGCCGCATCCCACACCACAGGCTCAACCACGATCTTCCAATGGCCCGCCTTGACCGGACGCGCAAAAGCCGTCAGTAGTGCCGCCCCTGTCTTAACCGCATATCCCGCAGGCCCGGCCGCTGTGGCCGCCTTACGCCCAAAGAAATCAACGAATACACGGCCCGGTCCGCCATAATTCTGGTCGATGGGCATCACTAAAAGCTCATTAGCTTTAAGAACCCTGAAACATTCGACCACGCATTCACGCAGCGGCGCACTGAAAACCGGCTGAGGCACAAGCATCTCAGGGTGTGCCACCAACTCCTGCCGCCAGGCCTTACTGCGTAAGGAATGCATGACCACTTTAACCGGATAACCTTCACAGATGAATTTGGACAGCATGGCCGCAAACGGGCCCAAATGCGCCACCACCATGATCACACCCTTGCCCGCCTGACGGGCACGTTCCAGATATTCCATCCCCTGCACGTCAAAGCGGCCTTTAGCGGCCTGCGGCCGGGCAATATAATAAAGCAGGTCGACCAAGCCCCATGCCAGGCTGAAAAAAGAGACGCGGGCAATACGTCGCTTTTCTTGTGCCGGCAAAGAATCGCCAAAGGCTATGGTAAGGCTCTCGAACGCATTCCGGTGTAATTTGCGGGAAAATAAAAACGCCGCCCCAACAAAGGGAGCGGCCAAAAGGCGGTACAACGGATAGGGCAGTAACCTTACAATGAAGACAATGATACTAAATAAAATATGCGCCATGGAACATCCGCGCACTTACACGCCCAGTGTTTTTTTGATCTGACGTACAAGCGGCATGGAATTAACCGGCTTGGTAATATGCCCCGCCGCGCCGGCATCGATCTCGGCACGTATATCATCATCGGAATTCTTGGCGGTCAGAAAAAGAACCGGGATATCCGCCGTAACAGGATCAGCCTTCAACCGACGGCACACATCACGCCCCTTGATCCCCGGCATGATCACATCCAGCAAGATCAGATCCGGCTTCTCAGCCAAAACCTGCTCCAGCCCTTCTTCACCACTATAAGCCGAAACAATATCAAAGCCATTCGCTCCCAAAACAGGCTTAAGCGTGGCGTGCAGCGTCTTGTCATCATCAATGATAAGGATCTTATAAACGCGCATATGATCAGACATCTTTATTCTCCCGGATGAACTTCGTTGTAAGCATTAAACTAAGTATAACGGCAAAACAGAGCATTGCAAAAATATCTCCGAATTTTCTATAAAACGTCATTTGAGGCGGACCGGACGGTACATCAACGACACTGACGCCCTCGGCCAAGATCCTGGGGCCAGATCCATCCGCCACACAACCCGTGATTTCACCCGTCGGCAATATGCCGCAGCTCACGCCGGTATTAGTGGCGCGTAACAGGCTCACGCGATTTTCGACGGCCCGAAACACCGCATTGTCCAAATGCATGGCCGGCTGACGCGAAGCGCCGAACCAGCCATCATTGGTGATATTAACCAGAAAGCCCGCACCGCCATTGACCGCCGCGCGCGCCAGCGCGGGGATCGTATCCTCAAAACAAATGAGCGCCGCAAAAGGCCGCTGGTCTCCGGCATCCAAAAGGACCTGGCTGACCCCCGGCGAAAAATCATCAATGGGCACAAACCGCGCCAGCCAGGGAAGCTGCCGGCGAAAAGGAATGTACTCCCCCAGAATGACCAAATGCTGCTTGCTGTACATCCCTTTAGTTTCACCAGATCCATTCATCAGGATCGCGGTATTGAAATACTGCTCACCGCTACGCGTCACAGCGCCCAGCATCAACTTAACATGATGCTCCCGCGCGAAGGCACGCACCTTTTCAAAAAGCTCCGGATGATCCCAGATGAATTGCGGAAATGATGTTTCCGGCCAAAGAATAAGGTCAGGTTTATACGCGAGTGCCTGACGGCTGAGCGCCAGATGCCTTTCAACGACATAATCCTTAAGATTCGGGTCGGCATAATCAGCCAAAGAGATATTGCCCTGCACCAAAGCAACCCTCACACGCGAAGTTGAAGACGGCGCCGACAAACGTCCCATACCATAAGCCAGTAACAAAGCCATACCCAGAATAACGGCCCACGCTGCCCTGCGGCCACGAACATCCACCCGGCCCTTACGGGCCACCCACTCTGCCGCCACCACGTTAAAGGCCATCAGGACAAATGAAACCCCGTAGGTGCCCGTGATATCAGAAAATTGGATGAGAAGGATATTGTTACTTTGAGTGTGCGCCAGAGATGCCCAGCCAAAACCCGTAAACGCCTGGGCACGTACGTACTCACCGGCGGCCCATACGGCTGACAGGAAAAGAACGCGGCGTGCCAGCGTCCATGTTGCACTCGAGGAAACAGCGCACGCAAAGACCGCCCAATACAAAGCCAGGTACGCTGATAAAAGAAGCAGCCCGATCCAGGTAACATGATGGATCCAGAAAAGCGTAAGGGCAAAAAACAGAAAGCCGGCTAGATAGCCGGCTCTGAAGGAAACTTTCCAATCCAAACGACGCACAACAATAATAAAAGGAACAAACGCGATCCAGGCCAGCCACCACAGCCCGCCGGACGGAAAACAGAACGATAAAAGCACTGCCGACAATAAAATGCCGGCCATGCGTATTATTTGCCGCAGCATTTCTTGTATTTCTTGCCACTGCCGCAAGGGCAATCATCGTTACGGCCGACCTTCTTTTGGCCTTCCGAGGGCTGATGCGCCTGCAACGGACGCGCCTGTGTCATAGGGGCTTCTTCGGCCGAAGGCGCCGCACGCAGTACACCGCCCAACCCGCCGAATTCCTGATGCACAGCTTCCTGCTGACTTGTAAAAACACGCTGCACACGTCCCTCGTTCTCGACAGGCTGAAGCTTGAAGATCAGTTCGGCCACATCAATATGAATGCTCTCGAACATGGCGCGAAACATATGATAACCTTCACGCTTGAACTCAACCAGAGGATCGCGCTGACCCAGCGCGCGTAAGCCCACGCCTTCCTTGAGACGGTCCATGGCATAAAGATGCTCTTTCCACTTCGTGTCGATGGTATGCAGCAGGAACATGCGCTCCAGATGCCGGATATGCTGAGCGCCGACCTTAAGCTCCTTATCCGTATAAAGCTTGACCAGTTCTTCGCTGATCATCTGCGCACATTCTTCCGGCTTAGTTTCAAGAAGCCGTTCACGCCAGCCCGTAATATCAAGCCCGAAACGCGAACCGACATACGTGATCAAGCCGTCAATGTCCCGCTCCTTGCCGCTTTCCGTCGCAAAGTAACGGCGGACAGCCTCATCGACCGTCGTCTGGACAGACTCGAGGATAAGCTCGCGCGTGTCATCCCCATCGATGATCGACCGGCGCATGTTGTAAATGACCTCGCGCTGGCGGTTCATGGTCGTATCGTACTCCAGCAATTGCTTGCGGATCTCGAAGTTGTAATTCTCAACACGGCGCTGGGCCACTTCAAGCGCGTGCGTGACCATGGAGGATTCGATCATCTCGCCCTCGGCAAAACCAAACCGGTCCATGAGCGAGCGGATGCTGTCCCCGGCAAAAAGCCGCATGAGATCATCATCCAGCGAAACATAAAAACGTGATGAACCCGGGTCTCCCTGACGACCTGAACGGCCGCGCAGCTGATTATCGATACGGCGTGATTCATGCCGCTCGGTACCGATGATATGCAAACCACCGGCTTCGACGACCTTGTCGTGCTCCAATTTAACCTGGTCGCGGAACTGCCTGATGAACTGTGCGGTCAGCTCTTCATGCCCGAGCGTTGCTTCATTCTTTTTGGAAGCTTCTTCGAACTTCTGCGCCGCCAGCGCACGCGCCATGAATTCCGCATTGCCGCCCAGCATGATATCCGTACCGCGGCCCGCCATATTGGTGGCGATGGTCACACCCTTGAACCGGCCGGCCTGGGAAACAATGGATGCTTCAAGTTCGTGATACTTGGCGTTGAGGACCTGATGTTTGACGCCGCGCGCTTTTAAAAGGCTCGATATATACTCGGAACGTTCGATCGAAACCGTACCGACGAGGACAGGCTGGCCTTTTTCATGGCACGCCTCGATCTCCTTGACCACCGCTTCATATTTCTCCTTACCCGTACGGAAAATACAGTCCGGATAATTTTTACGCTGCAAAGGCCTGTTGGTCGGAATGATAATAACGTCAAGCTTATAGATCTGTTTGAACTCATTGGCCTCGGTATACGCCGTACCCGTCATACCGGAGAGTTTTTTATACATGCGGAAATAATTCTGGAACGTAATGGTCGCCAGCGTCTGGTTCTCGCGCTCGATCTTGATGCCTTCCTTGGCCTCGACCGCCTGATGCAAACCATCCGACCAGCGACGGCCCGGCATCATGCGCCCCGTGAACTCATCCACGATCACGACCTTGCCGTCCTTGACCACATACTCCGTATCCAAGAAATAGAACTCCTTGGCACGCAACGATTGCAGCACATGGTGCCGATACTCCACGGTCTCCATATCATGCAAATTGGCCACGCCGAACCTCTCGGCCGCCTTCTGTTCGCCGGCGTCGGTCAGCGACACCGACTTATGCTTCTCATCCGCAACATAGTCAAAACCTACGCCCAGGTCCTCGCCGCGATGCTTGGCATCAACTTCTTCGGCCTCGGTTACACGACGGCCCTTAAGGTCCAGGGAGATCTGGTAAGCGCGGTAATATTTATCAGTCGACTCCTCGGCAGGGCCGGAAATGATCAGCGGCGTGCGCGCTTCATCGACCAGAATGCTGTCAACTTCGTCAACAATGGCGTAATGGTGCGGGCGCTGGACCATCTCGTCCTTGAACATCACCATATTGTCGCGCAGGTAATCAAAACCAAATTCGTTATTAGTACCATAGGTGATATCACTGCCGTAGGACTTCTGGCGCTCCTGCGGTGACATATCATGCTGGATGACGCCGACGGTCAGCCCCAGGAATTCATACAGCGGCCCCATCCATTCACGGTCGCGCTTGGCCAGATAATCGTTAACGGTCACCACATGTACGCCGTCACCGGTCAATGCGTTAAGATAGGCTGGCAGCGTCGCCACCAGAGTCTTACCTTCACCCGTTGTCATTTCCGCGATATTGCCGTAATGCAACGTCATGCCGCCGATCATCTGCACGTCGTAATGACGCATCCCCAGAACGCGCTTGCCCGCTTCACGCACAACGGCAAAAGCCTCGGGAAGGATCTCGTTAAGCGCATGCTGTTTGGCCTTGAAATGCGCCTGTTCCGCCGCCTTAAGCTCATCCTTGAATTTCTGCCGCTCGTCGATATTCGGCGCCTGACGGTACATTTCGCGCGCCTGCTCGATGGCCGCCATCTCGGGTGCCGTCATTTTATCAATACGCTGCCGGAACTCGGGCGTTTTGGCCTTAAGTCCTTCATCCGTCAAAGACGCCATCTTTTCTTCAAGCGCACAGATACGCGCCACAACAGGTGCAAAACGGCGGACTTCACTTACCGATGGCAGTGGGGAATCCTGATGGATATGGATGTTGACCGGCGGCTTCAGCTTCTTGATGAAAGCACGTGCGGCGTTAATCGTTGGCTTACGGATGATCATGTCTAACATAACTTTATCCTCGTGGATTACCTGTCTTCAGGTCTCATTTTCAAGAAAGCTTCAATGAACATATCAATATCCCCGTCCATGACCTTGGGGATGTTGCTGGTCTCGGCACCAGTCCTGTGGTCCTTGACCATCTGATAGGGTTGCATCACATACGAACGGATCTGACTGCCCCACTCGATCTTCTGTTTCTGCCCCGCCTCAGCCGAGATCCTGTCCTCCTGCGCCTGACGCTTAAGCTCAGCCAGCTTCGCGCGCAGGACCTTCATGCAACGCGCCTTATTCTGCAACTGCGAACGCTCAACCTGGCTGGACGTCACAAAGCCCGACGGAATATGCGTGATGCGTACCGCCGAGTCCGCCGTGTTAACACTCTGGCCGCCAGGGCCCGAGGAACGGAATACGTCCACCTTTAAATCATCCGGATTGATCTCGACTTCCTCTTCATCCTCGATCTCGGGGATAACTTCAACCGACGCGAACGACGTATGCCGGCGTTTATTGGAATCAAACGGAGAGATGCGCACCAGACGGTGAACGCCCTTCTCCGCCTTCAGATAACCGTATACCTTTTGCCCGTGAATGCTCATCGTCACGTTCTTGATGCCGGCCTCTTCACCTGGCAGCACGTCAAGGACCTCTACTTTGAAACCCTTATTCTCCGCCCAGCGCGTATATAAACGGAAGAGCATCCCCGTCCAGTCGCACGATTCGGTGCCCCCCGCGCCGGAATTCAAACTCAAGATGGCATCGCAATTATCATAATGGCCCGACAAAAGGGTCTGGATCTCTAGTTTATCAATGATGGGCCCCAGCGCCTGCACATCAGCCTCTATCTGCGCCTCCATGGCCTCATCGCCCTCGGAAAGCTCCAACAGTTCACGTGCGTCCGCGATCAGCTTCTCGGCGTGCTCCAGCGGCTCGACGGATGCTTTTATCCCTTTAAGCTCCTGAATAAGCTTGTTGGCCGTATCCTGGTCGGTCCAGAAATCAGACGCCGTCATCCGGTCCTCGCCCACACGGATACGCTCTTTCAAAGTCGGGATATCAAGGAACCCCCGCAGGTCGGTGAGCTTCAGCGACAGCTCTTTAATCTTACGCGACAACATTTCATTCATATTTTTATATACCCGTGATCCCGATCGCCTTAGACACTGAACCTGAAATAAACCACATCACCCTCTTGCATGATGTAATCCTTGCCCTCGAGCGTAACCTTCTTCGCTTCCTGGACCGCCTTGTAAGAACCCAGCGCGACCAGGTCATTGTAACGGTAGATCTCGGCACGGATGAAGCCGCGCTCGATATCACTATGGATCTTGCCGGCCGCATTGACCGCACGCGTCCCCTTAGGAATAAGCCATGCGCGCGTCTCCTGATGCCCTGCCGTAAAAAAACACATGAGACCCAAAAGTTCACAGCCCGTCTTGGCCAGCAGCGCCAGCCCCGGGGTGCCAATACCCGCCGCGTCGTAATAATCCTTACGCTCCTCAGGCGGCAACTGCACGATCTCGGCCTCGAACTTGGTGCACAGAGGGATGATCGCCGCGCCTTCTTTGGCCGCACGTTCGCGCAAAGGCTTCATCAGATCCTCGTCAGGCCCGTTCTCGCCGGTATTAGCCACATACATGACCGGCTTGGCCGTAATGAACTGGAATGTGCTGATGATCTCTTTATCAAGGGCCTGCTGACGTACCGGAATGCCGGCATCCAGACCCTTTAAAACAGCCTCCAGCACCTCACACTTGGCCTTGGCATCCTTATCGCCGGACTTGGCCGGGCGGATCCATTTATCGTAGGCCTTTTGTGCCTGCTGCATATCCGAAAGCATGAGCTCCATTTCAATGATATCCGCAGCTTCCGACGGATTAAGGTCATTCATCACATTAACGACATTATCATCCCGGAAACAGCGCACCACATGCGCGACCGCATCGACGGAACGGATATTGCCCAGGAATTGATTACCCAAACCTTCCCCTGTACTGGCGCCTTTAACAAGCCCGGCTATATCCACGAAACGGATGCCCGCCGGCGTGATCTTGGTCGATCCACCGAATTCATCCGACAAACGCGATAAACGCGCATCCGGAATAGGCACAATACCTACGTTCGGCTCAATGGTCGTAAACGGAAAATTCGACGCCGCCGCGGCTGCGCCGGTCAAAGCATTAAATAACGTGGACTTTCCGACATTCGGAAGCCCGACAATACCGATATCCATGTGACTCCTTAATATAATTAGACTATAAGAGGCAGTATATTACTTGGGGAAGGAGGAAAAGTCGACAGTTTTTATGCGCTATAACATTCATCTGATCAATCATCAACCCAACCGCCGCAGACCCGAATAATAAGAAACCCTCGTTAAGAGCGAGGGTTTCTTATTAACGCATACAGCAAGCACAATAAATATCAGAAAGCGCTGATGCGAAGATCAGCTTTTCATTAACATGATCATATACCCAAAACCAATGACCAATAACGCACCTACCGCGTAAAGCACCACTTTTTTAATATTCATCATATTCTCCGTTTAATTTTCTTATTATTTTCTATTATCTCTTAATTCGCTATTAATGAAAATATTTTTGTAAAAATTTTCTTGGTGTGAGTGGCAGGCGGATTTTACCGTCCACAAAGATCAACAGGCTGGACTTGAACGTAAAATTATTTTATCGCAAAGATCTTAGGTATGGCGGATGTGCGGCCCATTTCAGCCAGCACTTCCCTGTAAACCTCTCCCATCTCGGCATCCAGTACGGTCCCACCGGGATTATCTTCCCACGAAATAATAGCGCTCCAGTAACCCGGGCCTGAGGGCGCAAAGATCTGATGCAACGGCACTGTTTCGATCAGCGTCTTGATCCAAGACTTGGCATCATTCCGATTGCCCAGCTTGAACTGCGACACGGCCATGCCCCACATGGCCGTTCCCATTTCATTTAAAAGCGGATATTTCTGGATAAGGCGCGTTGACTCTTTGGCATCAGCCGCCGAAGAACCCCAGGTATACTCGACCAGACCACCGATATCACGCGCCTTGCGCGCCTGTTGATCTGCGGCCATTTTGACCCATTCACTATTACCCACAACTTTCTGCGCCCACAGGATAGCCGCATAATAATCGCCCGCCTCAAACGCCTGGAACATGCGGGCATTATACCGCCACATTTCCGGGATATCGCCGACATCAGATGCCATCTCGGCCGGCACGCTCTCCATGAACGCGCGCGCCGCAGCCACCTCCGTCACATAAGCCGCTGCCTGCTGACGGGCAGCGCCATCGGCCACAATACGGTCATACACCTGTCCATACGGATCATCGAGCATGAAAGGATTCACCCGCTTAAGCGGCAATACCGGCCAACTGCTGATGGTGCTGCCGCCTTTGATCACGGGCTTACCGTCAGGGTCCTTGACATAAAAATACGGCGTCTTCCATCCGTGGCCTGTCGCGGTCCACTGCCCCGTGGCATAAAACGACAAGACACCGGCCACGCCGTCTACTTCATAGAAAGAATCCACAGCCTGCTGTGTAAAATACTCAGCCAGGGCTTTATAAAATTTTGCCTTGGTACGATTTGGCTCATCACCCGCATTCTCAAAACGCACCGCACTCTTTTGCAGGGCTAAAATAACGCCGCCGATCCACTCGACCGAACCCATAGGATGAAAACCGCCCCTGTCCGCGGTGATGCGCATATCCTGCACATCCGCAAAATCAACCAAGGTCAGCGTCTTGGTCTTGCCATCCGGAAGCTCCAGCGTTACCTGGGAAACACTGCGACGCAGCATCCTGTCCATCAGCGCCTCGATCACATTCAACGGCAGCCGGTCCCCGCCGCGCCCGGCGATGGTCCATGAATACGTATCGGTGGCAAAGACCTCACTGGGGCCCGCCGGACGAATACCCTGATAGATCACATGCTGGTCCGGGCGATAAACATTACTGACAAACCATGCCCAGGCGCGCTCAGCCGCCGCCTTCCACTTCTCATCGCCTGTCACATCATAAAGCATCAGAAACGCTGAATAACTATCCATGTGCGGCTCGGTATGGACATTCCTGGCGTCACGGTCTCCGTCGGTGATGGCCCCGTCCGCACGTTGCATGGCCAAAATAGCCTGCCCGACTTTGATCGCATCTTGTAAATATTGCTTACGGTCAACGGTTAAAAAAGCCAGCACCATAAATGCCAATGGCCCCGGCGTTGTCCAGTACTCCACCTGCCCCTGGCCTGATTCATCCATAGACCGGCAATTAACGGCATTGACCAGCGAAACGACCTTGGGATCGTCAGTCGACGGGAAAAGCTTGAGCATGCCATAGATCCCGTTGGCATCGGCGTTGCGGCGCACATCCTTCATCGGAATGCGTAAACGCTGCGCGAAATAATCAAGCAGTGCCTTCGCCTCAAGGGTACGCCCGGCCGCATGCAAAATCAAGGCATCTACCGCCTTATCATAGACAAAGGCTGCATCCTGATACCCGGGATGACCCAAATGACTGGGCGCCACATGCGTCCTGGCGTCACTGAGCGCCATAACGCCGGCAGCGATCTTCACGCTCATGGCGTCACGATCGTAACCAGGGCTCATGACATCTGAAACTGAAACTTTTAACGGAGGCTGAATATCGGAAATGAAATGGCCAAGATCCCGGCCGGAGAAAGCCTTGCCCATAGTGCCTGAAGCAACAACGGCGCCGATATCTGAAGCAACGTGGGACACATCAATGGATTGAGCAAAGGAAAGAATACTACTATTAATGATAAAGATGGCGCTAACGATGATGATGACGCTCTTACGCATATCTATGGCCCCAATTTTATCCACCGCCATCAAGTATATACGATGAAATCATGGAAAACCATAAACAATGCAACTACATGCCGTTCTTGATGTTACGCTCCAGTTCAAGAAGCCTTTCCTTGCGGCCGTCATCTTTACCGAAGTAAGCGCCGGGTGTGCCGTCACTGCGGATGACCCTGTGGCAAGGAATGATCAAGGGATATGGGTTCTTACGCAAAGCCTGGCCAACAGCACGCACCGCGTTGGGCTTGCCAATGCGCTCGGCCACCCATTGATAAGTGCGTGTTTCACCCAGAGGGATCTCAAGGGTTGCTTTTAAAACAGCGCGTTCGAAAACAGTCAATGTCTTCATATCAGTCAAATACCTTACCAGCCCTTAATAGTCGATGATACTTGATCGCAAAGCGGTGTGCCTCATCACGCACCCGCTGTAAAAGTTTCAGCGCCAGAGAGTCTTTGGGTAAAACAACAGGATTGCGCTTGCCCGGCACGAAGATCTCTTCCTCACGTTTGGCCAAGGAAATAAGGGGGATGTTTATCTCAAGGCGCTTGAGCTCATCATAAGCTGCCGCTAATTGCCCCTTGCCGCCATCGATCATGACCAGGTCAGGGTAAGCCGCGCCCTCACGCTTAAGGCGCCCGTACCGGCGGCGCACGACCTCGGCCACCATTTTAAAATCATCCATGCCCTCAACGTCCTTGATACGAAAGCGCCTGTAATTCGCCTTATCCGGCTTGCCGTTCAGGAAAGACACCAGCGAGCCCACGGACCGCTCGCCCATGGTCGTGGAGATATCAATGCATTCCATGCGCTCTGGACGACGGACAAGACCCAGCGCGCGCTCAAGCTGCTCCAGTTCCTTAAAATAATTTGCATCAGGGCTTGATGAATAGAGTGCCCCGATAGCCTGCAGCTGATCACGCACGGCCGCCGCCTGCTCATAATCCTTGTTCTGCGCCAGGCGCTCCATATCCTCTTTCAGGTTCCGATAAAGCTCATCCTTCCGGCCGGAAAGGATAAGCGCAATATTCTTGATGTTACGGGCGTAATCTTTTCCTGAAATAGCGCCGACACAGGGCGCCGGGCAAAGCCCTATGCCCTGATACAGACATGCCTTGGCCGGCATGGGCGAACAGGTGCAGAACGGAAATATTTTGCGGATAATGACCAGCGCTTCACGGATAAGCCCCGCGTCGACATACGGCCCGAAATAAACGGCACCTTTTTTCTTTTGCTCAGCTTTATTAAAACGGATCACCGACACGCGCGGAAATTCACCGGCCGAGATCTCGATGTAAGGGTATGACTTACTGTCTTTAAGCTCGATGTTATATTTGGGCTGATGCTCTTTAACCAGGGCCGCTTCAAGGATCAGTGCCGCCGCCTCACTATGCGTCAAGACAACATCAATATCAGTAATATTTTCAACCAGCTGGTCAGTTTTAATGTGGTGGGTTTTTCCGCGAAAATAGGACTGGACCCGGCGACGTAAATTAACGGCCTTGCCGACATAAATGATCACGCCAGCCGCATCTTTCATCAGATAGACGCCGCTGGTCAAAGGTAAACCGGAGATCTTGGCTTTAAGGGATTCATCCATATACGGGCATTATAACAGAAAGGGACACAAGCAGCTCGACCGTCAATACTCGCCGCATGACCATCAAAAGATTAAACCAAAACAGGGATATTATGCCTTCTTCTTAGCCATGGCCATCTTGATAAGATCAGCCGCGGAAAGTTTGGGCTTCGCAGGTTCGACGGCCGCTGCGGGCGCCTCCGGCATCAGATCGAGGCGGTACGAAAGGATGACCTTGAATTTGATATCAGCCGACGAGAAGATCTGTTCAATATTATGCTCCCAGTTGGACGCCGGGATACTGGCCGTGAGGCGCGTGGAAGGAATGCTGATATCAAACCTCACCTTGTGCGCATCAAGCTTGGTCTTAAAACATCCCGCCACGATATTCAAAAGCTCTCCGAAACCGTCAATGGCCTCCGAGGCGTCCTCAGAGATCTCGGGCTGGCCCAGCATGCGCCCGACGATCCGCGCCGCCCCTTCTTCACGGATAAAAAAGGACATCTTGCCCTTCAAATGCCCCTTTAAATAAATTGTACTGAACATCCCTTCGATCGCATAAAGACTTCTGTCTTCGTGCAGCAGTTGCGGGATGTCGTACACACTTCCGACACCCTGCACTACGGCTTCGGTCAAAATCTGAGGAAAAAGGGCTTGATGGTCCATATCTTGCTACAAAGTGTATCTGAAAAAATCAGCATTTTCCAATGATCTTCTAATTACACTCATCTCTTAAATATTTTATGTATCTGGCGGGCCTGTTCCAACCCAAAGGCATGCGCTGCGGCAAAATAAACAAGACCGCCCATGACCGCCACGATCACAAGGCGCATTACGTCAGGCACATGCACCAGCAGGCGCCACCCGCTCCAGATCACAACGCCCATGGCCAAACCTGCGGCAAAAAGTTTCACGAAATATTCGATGAATGCCCCCGAAAGCCCGCCGATACGCTTTTCGAGGATCACAAAAAGCACGCCGACATTGATCAACGCCGAAACGGCGCTGGCCAGCGCTATCCCGGAGAGCTTCATCGGGAACATCAAGATCACGTTAAGCGCCGCGTTCACAAACAAACACAGGAAAGCCGTCTTCATCGGCGTCGTCGTGTCCTGGAGTGCATGAAAAGCGGAGGACAGGATCTTAACACCCCCATATCCCATCAGCCCTAAACTGAAAAAGAAAAGCACCGATGAAGTAACAGCGGTCGAAGTCGCATCAAACATGCCGCGCTGGAACACCAGGCGCGTCAAAGGTTCAGCCAGCAAACAAAGAAAAACAGTGGTCGGCAGCATCACAAAGAAAATATTCTCCAGTGCAAACACGATCGTGCGCCTGAGCTCGGCCTTGTTGTCCGCCACGACATGCCTTGCAAAGGCCGGCAACGTAGCGGCGGCCAATGCCACGCCGAAGATCCCCATCGGGAAAAGAACAATGCGGTTCGCATAATAGATCGCAGATACCCCGCCCAAACCGACAATGGATGTCAGTGACGCACAAATGGTATCCACAAAAACATTCAGCTGATAAACCCCTGAGCCGATAATGCGCGGCAAAAGAAGTTTTCCTATCTGACGCGCCCCCGCGTGATCAAGCGTCAGCGGACGTTTTAATACAATGCCGTGTTTCTTCAGCGGGCGCCACTGAAAATACAATTGCAGGATACCCCCCACGATCACGCCCAGGGCCAGGCCATAGACAGGCTGTTTCATGCAGAAAACAGCAACCAATGTGGACCCGATAAGGGCCACATTCAACAGGCACGGCCCGAAAGCCGGCATGGTGAAAGCCCCGTATGTAAACTGAATGGACGAGAAAAGCGCGGTCAGCCCGATAAAAATAAGATACGGGAACATGATGCGGGTCAAGGCTATGGTGGTCTCGATCTTGCCTGGCTCCTCCACAAACCCGGGAGCTATCAGCCGGACGACTACCGGTGCAAAAAGTATGCCGATCAAGGTGATCCCGCACAGGACAATGAAGGCCCATGCCACCACGGCATTGAGAAATTCCGCCAGCTCCTGCGGTTTTTTATCCTTATACTCTGTCATGACCGGCACGAATGAAGAATTCGCGGCGCCTTCACCAATAAGGTCACGGAAAAGGTTCGGTAAACGGAAGGCCAGCACAAAAGCATCGGCGGCAGCGGCCGTACCAAAGAACCATGCAAAAATGATATCGCGCACAAAACCCAGGATGCGGCTGGCCAAAGTTCCCAGGGACATGATGGATGTCGAGCGCAAAATACCTTTTAGCGCGTGATGATGGTCGATTTTATCAGTTGACATAAAAAAACCACTTTGTTATACTTTCGCTTCAACGTAGAACAACAACAAGGAGCAGTACAAGTGCCTCAGCGTAAAACATCTGTAAAAGACCTCAAGAAAAACCGCACACGTCAAATGCATAATCTTGACATCAAGTCGGATCTCAGAAAGACCCTCAAAGCATTCGTCGCCGCTACTGCCGGTGACGCCAAGGAAGCTGCCAAGCTTCTTCCCGGGGTTTATAAAAAGATCGATAAAGCTGCCAAACGTAACATCATGCACAAGAAAACAGCTTCACGCCGCAAGGCCCGCTACGCTAAGCTTTTAACAGCAAAGAAAGCTTAACCAGCGCTGTTTCGATCGTCTGCTCGCGTAAGAGCATGCCTGACAGTTTAATTCTTTCATCGGCCTCCTGTACAACCAGGAGGCCTTTTTTATAACTTGCCGCTGAGACCGTGCCCTTAACCTTGTGCGTCCACCACCAGCGTAACGCACCCAGGACATTTTCAACAGCATCTTCTTCCAAAAGTTTCTGCAACCGTACCAGCACGCCGCCCCGGTCACGCGCCAAATCATACAGTAGATCAAAAGCACTCAGGGCCTCATCGCCGCCAGAAACCTTGATCTTCTCGGCCAGGCGTTTGCGTAAAGCGCTGCGCTTATCCCAGGAAAGCGCCTCGATAACCAGGACACATCCCACCTTAGAGTCGGAAACAACATGGTCGATCAGCTCGAGGTTCCTGTCACTTAGCTTCTCACCATGGCCGATCAAAATAAGACGGCGTGAAGAAACCGCGGGCACGGTCAGGAGCGCGGCCTTAAGATCATTGAAATCAAGCCCCTGCCCATCGATCTGGGTAAGATCAAATTTAAGAGCATCTGGTGTTTTAAGGAACCTGGCTTTAAGTTCGTGGATTATTTTATCACGGAGGGCGATGTCAGACCCAAGGATGAGCTGATGCATGAGGATATATCCCCGCCGAAGGGGCTTACCAGTTCTCGATGGTGCGGGCCACCGTGCGCTGGGCAAAATCGGTCAGGGCCTCTTGGATCGCCTGGGATTCTGATTTAGCCAAAGGACCCGTCGTATAATATGTTGCCTCACCCGCGAAAGAAGGCTCTTCCCAAACCGGCTTATCTTCAGCCGGATCGATCAATTTAAGCGCCGCGGTGATACGGATGCGATATTCCTTGACCGTGTCATTGGTATTCACGCGTAATTCCTCGCGGTCAAAACTCAAAAGCTGCCCCTTAAGGATAAGGTCCGCGGTATCTTTATCCGTGATATGAAGATTGCCGTCTAAAAGATAACGGTCGACCACAGCTTCGCGCACCCTGTTCTCAAGGCCGGGCAGATAAAGTTTGCGCTGATCCTGGCTGACAAAGTCGATCTTATTCTCAAACGGCTCAACGTGGATCACCTTATAGTTTTCCGGCAGCAAGGATTGTGTGCTGTAACCGCATCCGGCCAATAACCCTGCCATGAGCAATAAGAATATTTTCTTCATTTCGCATCACCCGGGATCGTTTTTAATTTAGCTTCGGCCTTGGTCGCCCACGACGTACCGGCATACTTATCCACGACAGACTGCCAATACATCCTGGCTGATTTATAGCGCTTGTTTTTCCAGTAATAATCACCGATAACAAAATTGTTCTCCGCCTCTTTATCACGCAGCTTCTGAATCTCGTTCTTGGCGTCAGCGGAAAGCTCGGAATCAGGATTCGTTTTCACATAATCTTCAAAGCCAGCTGCGGCGATAGATGTTGTCTTCTGATCATACTGCGCCTTAACGGAGCGCTTGGAGTCAGAAACTGCGGTCTGATAGCGCGCTGATTCCGCCCACTTGGAATCCGGGTAATCATTGATAGTTTTCTCGAATGCGTCACGCGCCTCCTGATACTCGCCCTTCTCAAGATAAAATAAGCCGATCTTATACTGGGAAACAGGCGCATACGGACCATACGGATCATTCTTGATGACTTTCAGGAAAACATCGGGTACCTGATAATCCGTGCCGAGCAGAGACTTGGCAAACTCATGATCCTTACCCTTGCCCTCAAGGAAAAGATTGGCGATGACATACTGCCGTTCGGTCACCTTAGGGCCGAGATCACTGAAAGGATAATGGTCGACCACCTTCTGGTACTCTTCGACCGCACGCCAGTACTTCTTCATCTCTTCCCAGACAAGCCCGATACCGTATTGAGCCAAAGCGGCTTCACGGGCCTTGGGATAATGCTTGAGTAGCTTCTTATACTCGCGCATAGCCTCTTCATTTTTGCCCATTTTGAAGAATGAATCGGCATAGGCCAGCTGCTCCGACGGAGAAGGCTTGACGTTATATTTCGGATTAACCCATTTGCCGCTCTCCGGCGTCCAGATCCAAAAGGCATGGGCTGGCGCAACGGCCGTTGCGACCATAAGACAGATAGTAAGTGATATAAAGATAGATTTATTTTTCATAAGTAATATTTCGCCAATGTATCATAGGGGCAAAGGTTTGTCAATGAAGGCACGGGAATGGAAGCGCTGGCGATAATAGAAGAAAAAGATGCCCCCTGCCAGGATCAGATAATAAAGCAGCATCTCAAAACCATTCATACCATCACAGCGGATGACCGGAACCCGGCTGGCCGCACCGAGAACGGCAACACATACATTGAGGACCGCCTTCAGGCAAAGGGCGAATGGCACGGCCATAAAAGGCAGCAGCAAGCCGAAAGCCAAGACCAGAAATCCAAGCGCCGTCACGATCGCCATCAAAGGGATCACAGGAAGGTTTACGATAAGTCCGATCGGCGACAAGTAACCGAAATCATAAGCCAGAATGCCCGCCGAACCAATGAAGGCCGCCAATGTCACGGCGCCGCTTTCGATCAGGGACCAGACCCATGGCGTCTGGCACCAGGGCACATCTTCCAACGGCTTGAGGATCAACGGCGCCAGGAGGATAAGCGATGCCACGCACACAAAAGACAATTGCAGCCCGACATCATGGAACTGACGCGGATCGATCGCCAGAAGAATAAGGCCCGCGAGGGCCAGACCATTCATCGCGTCAGATTCACGCTCGATCACAAAACTCAGGATCACCGCAACCGCCATGATGGCCGAGCGCGCGACCGGAGGCCCGTTACCAGCCATCAAAGAATAAAAACCAAGAATAGCGACGGCCACCCACGCCCGGACACCGCGGGGCATGTTAAACATGCCCAAAATCAACATAAGACCGACGGCGGTCAGGGTCATGTTCATACCGCTGATAGCAATGATATGAGCTGTCCCTGTCTTACGGAAAACATCATACACGTAGGGAGGGATATCATCACGCGGCCCCAGGAGCATCGCATTCATAAGCCCTGCCTCACCCGGTGAAAGGTATTTCCTGAAGATCCCCTGTAAATATTCACGGCAGGATAATGCCACTGCCTCCAAAGACGGCGACGCGTTGACAGGCAGCGCTTCGCGCAGGGCATTCTTACGGACATGCAAAAATGCATAAACGCCCTGACGCTTAAGATAAGCTGAATATGAATTCCTGCCACCCGGTGCAGGATCGTAAGGCCGCGCGATCTTGCCTGTCACACGTAATCGGTCCCCGTAGGCAACATCACCCCCGCAGTAAAGATGCACCTGGACCCGCCCCTGCCATACCTCGTCATTGATCGTTTCGATGTCGCACAGGAACATTTTCTTGGGAGAGAGGCCATTTAATTGCCACCGCGGCGATGAAGCAACCCGGCAAACAACAGCACAGGAACGTCCTTTAAAATCATCCAAACGCTGCGCAATGTGATTTAGGGGTAACAGCCCCGCATCCCACGCGTCAAAGGCACCGATGAAGAACACGAACGCCAGCCCCAGTGGTATCAGCCATCGCCGGCTTCGCCGCGCAGCGAGCATAAAGAACGGAAAAATAACCAGCAGCCCCAGCAATGCCGGGACGCCCAGCACATTCCCGCTGACAACACCACCCGTAAAAGCCAGCAAAATCCACACCGCAGGACGATGGGTCATGGATGGCCTGCCATGAGATGCGCATCGGCGCGCGCCATACTTTTCTTGGAGAAGCCTTTGATGCCATGAAGTTCGTCCAATGACTTAAAAGAACCCTTATTATCGCGGGCGTAAATAATGCGGGCCGCTACAGACGGACCAATGCCGGGCACGGCCAACAACTCTTCATAACTGGCACGATTAACATCAACCGCAAGGCGCTCTGACGGCCTGTCCAAAAAAGTCAATTGTTGATAGCCCGGTGGGTACAACTTAAGGATAACCTGCAGGCAGATGCCGCATAAAAATACAGCACCTATGAAAATAACTGACCTGCGTTCTTGTGGCGTTAGAATGATCATGAGCAACATCCTTGATTAAGGACGTGCTTTATTCAGGCGGGGGCCGGAAAGATCTAGGAAGAACTTATAATATCAAGTAAGAAAGAGTTTGTCAAAAACACGGCGCGATAACTTCTTGAACATGTTTAACGGGTGACGCGGAAGTGATCCCGGATCATCTGAAGTTGACGGCTTACCTCATCCCTTCAACGGTCTTCGCTAATCCGATGTCATTCCTTACTTCAAGCTCAGTAAAACCACCATTCATCAGATGCTGTCAGCAAGACGTCTTCGAAAGATGGTCCGGGATCACTGAAAGCGGCAGGACCCGTTAAACACGAACTCCAACATTACTTTCGTCATCATTAAATATCTTGATCACACCATACTCGCCATCATAGCCCGCCGCAATACTGACCTGGCCGGTGCGCATGCGTTTAATGCCCTCAGCCACCCTGTCGCCACCGGCAGCCTGAATATCTTTCAGCGGCACATCCATCAAGATGCCAAGCTCGGGCCCAAGTTTGGCGATCATATCGAAGTACTGCGCCTGCACTTTCTTGGATGCTTTGCCCACGCCGCATGATTCAGCAAGAACTTCCTCTAAGGGGATAAGACTTTTAAATGAACGGGAGCTTGGGGGACATCTGTCAGCTAAAGCCTCGACGCGTGCCATGACGCCGACGGTGATCAAACCGCCACATGACGGGCAACGGCCCTTATGCTTGATCGTTTCCCGCGGCTCTAGGCGCAATTTACATTTAGCGCAACCATCGGCATGATACTTGCCCTCTTCAGGGAAAAATTCGATCGTGCCGCAGAAAGTCTTACCATTGTTATCCGCCAAGGCACGGTACATGCCCTCATAAGAAAGCTCGGTATCAAAGATATTCGCCTCACGCCCCAGCTTTGACGCCGAATGCGCGTCGGAGTTGGACACCAGGGCAAACCGGTCTAATTGCTTTAAACGTCTGTTCATCGCAGGGTCTGATGAAAGACCCGTCTCCAGCGCGTGGATATGCGGCGTTAGTTCCTCAAAGCATTCCTCGATGGAATCAAACCCGCTTTTAGACCCGAGCACCGAGAACCACGGCGTCCAGATATGCGCGGGGATGAACAAGGCTTGCGGATCACACGCAAGGCTGATCGCTAAGAGTTCTTTGGCGTCAAGCCCGAGAATGGGCCGGCCGTCAGAGCGGATATTCCCGATGGCATCCAGCCTCTTCTGAAGCGCACGCGCCGCCTCAAAGCCGGATAATAAAATAACATTGTGCACCTTGCGCACAATGCCGTTCTTTTTATAGATATTTGAGATCTCCGTAGAAAGGACAAACCGCACCGGCGCCTGACACGTGGCGGGAACTTGATCCTTAACAGCAGCAGCAAACTTCTCTTTGAGCTTAAAGAATCCAGACTCGGCCGGCTCAAGCTTCTCTTCCAATTCTTTAAGCCAGGCAGGATGAACGCAATCACCGACACCGACAACATGAATACCCTTATACTGCGCCCAGCGCCACAGGTTTTCCGGCGTCAGGTCAGAGGATGTTGCGCGGGAATAGCGGGAATGAATATGAAGATCAGCGATGAATCTCATCTTATTTGGAGCGGGGAACGAACGTATATCCCAGGGCCCACTCATCGCCGCCCCACTGAACGGTACCTTCCAGCAACTCGCCCTCAGATGCCTTGACGAAGACTGGCTGCAGTTGGTCCTTCTGCTTGAACCCACATCCGGCGCCGGCCATACCGATATCCACCAGCAACGGATCTGTTACAGCCGCCAATGTGCACTCGCCATATTTAACGCAAGAAACAACCCTGAACTGTCCTAAACAGACCGGCTGAGGCGGGAACTGTGACGCCGTAGCCGCCGAACAAATACCCACAACGAAAACGAACGCGACCCCTAAATTCTTCATACATAGCCTCTCTTTTTCGCTTCTTCCAATATTCCAAAAGTTGCGCTCGTGCCGAAGCGCATACAACCCAGCGCCTTGAATTTCAACACGTCATCCAGCGTACGGATACCACCCGACGCCTTAATGCCGATATGCAATGCCGTGTGCTGACGCATAAGCCTCACTTGATGCTCGGTCGCGCCTTTATAATTGTAATCGCCGCCAGGCTGCTTAACAAAACCAAATCCCGTTGACGTCTTAACGAAAGCCACATTCACGTCATTGCAAACCTTGCATAATTCAATGATCTGCGCGTCATTTAAAAAGTCATTCTCAAATATAACTTTTAAAGGCGATGCCGTACGGGCACAAACACGATTGAGCGGACGCAGCTCCTCTTTCACATAATCATACGCGCCACTGATCGCCTTACCTATATTGATGACGACGTCGATCTCGTTGGCACCGGCACTCAGCGCATCCTGGCACTCACGCAACTTGGCCCCGGCAGAACTACTGCCATGCGGAAACCCAACCACCGCACAAATAGCGACCGGGCAATTCTTAAGGATCTCTTTGGCCACAGGAATAGCGTAGGGCTTAACACAAACGGCCTTGACTTCATACTGACGGGCCAGCTCACAGCCGCGCACGATCTCATCATCCGTCATGGCAGGATGCAGAAGAGCGTGATCGATCAATCGGGCGATCTCACGTAATGTCATTACACCATCCTATTTTAACAAATGTTTTGCTCTTAGGGCCTAATACGCTTCTACGCCGATCGTTTGCCGGCCCCTGCGAGGCCGGCTGCACTCTGAGCTCGTCCTCACTCTTTGGCCTTCGGCCAAATCCATGCCCGTTCGGCCGAGCTACGTCGGCTTTAGAAGCTGTATCAGGCCCTAAGCAAAACCGCGTACATTTAACAATCTTTCCCTGGTTCAAGGCTGAGGGCATGCCGCAGCTGCGAGTTTGGAAACCAAGCTTTCCATAATCCCTTTTTAGAAAAAGCTGTTTCCACTGTCTGAGCAGCCAGGCATCCTGAGGCCTTGAAAACCAGGGAAACATCCAATTAACAGCTCGATCAGATGACAATACTCACAAGCTTATTTTTAACAACGATGAATTTCTTGATCTCTTTGCCGGCGATATGGCGCTGAACACTCTCATCCGCCAGCACGATCGGGCGCAAATAAGCCTCATCCGCATCACACGGCACTTCAAATTCAGCGCGCACCTTGCCGTTGACCTGCGCCACCATCTTGACCGTATCCGTCTTAAGCGCCGCCTCGTCATAGGTCGGCCAGGCCACTCCTGCGACAGTACGGTCGGTCTTACCCATCATCTGCCAGAGCTCTTCAGCCGCATGCGGAATGAAGGGTGCCAAAAGCTGAACAGCCGTTTCGATCGCACGATTGTACATCGCCTGTTGATGCGCATTGCCCACCGTGACCTTATATTTATCGACGGCATTCACAAGGACCATGACGCCTGAAATAGCCGTGTTGAACTTAAATCCGCCCTCCATGCTATCCGTTACTTTCTTGACCGCGCCATGACGTTCAAATTCTAACTTTTTGTCCTGAGCATCCAGCACGGCGCCCGCGACAGCACCCTTCGCATAACGCGTCTCGACTGAATTCCAGACACGGTTAATGAAACGCCAGTTGCCTTCAAGCCCCGCTGGATTCCATTCCAGCTGATCTTCGGGCGGCGCGGCGAACAAGATGAACATGCGCAGCGTATCCGCGCCGAACTTCGCAATAACTTCATCAGGGTCGACCACATTGCCCTTGGACTTGGACATGACCTCGCCATCCTTCAGGACCATGCCCTGCGTGAGCAGCCGGTCAAAAGGCTCGGGAACATCGACCATGCCGATATCCTTAAGGAATTTAGTAAAGAAGCGTGAATACAGTAAATGCAAGATCGCGTGCTCAATACCACCGATGTACTGATCGACCGGCATCCAGTACTTAGCTTCTTTGGCATCAAAGATCTCGCGATCATTCCTCGCCGAGCAATAACGCAGGAAATACCATGATGAATCAAAGAACGTGGCCATGGTATCTGTCTCGCGACGAGCTTCACCGCCGCAATTCGGGCATTTCACATTCACGAACTCCGGCACCTTGGCCAGAGGGCTGCCGCCTTCGCCCGTGATGGGCGCATTCTCTGGCAATTTGATCGGAAGATCGGCATACGGCACCGGTACAATGCCGCAGCCCGTGCAATAGATCATCGGGATAGGCGTACCCCAATAACGCTGCCGGGAAATAAGCCAGTCGCGCAGACGCCAGTGAACGCTCACGCGCCCCATGTGACCTTTTTCCATCCACTGTGCGATCTTCTGCTTCGCTTCTTCATTAGGGGTACCGTCGAAATGAGCGGAGTTGACAAGAAGACCTTCATCCACATAAGCCTGCGTCATCTGTTCGGGAGTAATATCTTTATTCGCCGGATCTTGTATGACGATACGCATCGGCAATTTATGTTCACGGGCGAATTCAAAATCACGCTGATCGTGCGTCGGCACAGCCATAATGGCACCCGTACCATAACCCATCAGCACATAGTCACCCGTCCAGACAGGGATGGTCTCACCATTAACGGGATTGACCGCATAGCCGCCCGTAAAAACACCCTCTTTACGCTCTTCACCCGACATGCGCGGCGACTTAGATACGTTAATCGATTTCTTAATAAAAGCTTCGACGGCCGCTTCCTGCGCCGTGCCCTTGGCCAACTTACGGACCATGGGATGCTCCGGCGCAAGCGTCACATAAGTCGCACCGAAAATAGTGTCCGGCCGTGTCGTAAATACGGTGATCATGGCATCGGAACCCTTAACTTTAAAATATATATCAGCGCCGAAACTCTTGCCGATCCAATTCTCCTGCATGGCCACCACGCGCGACGGCCAGTTATTCAGCTTCTTAAGATCCTCTAAAAGTTCATCAGCGTAATGCGTGATCTTCAGATACCATTGGTCCAGATCCTTCTGCTCAACCTGGTTCTTGCAACGCCAGCACGCCCCGTCAATGACCTCTTCATTCGCCAATGTGGTCGCGCATGAAGGGCACCAATTGACCGGCGAGGCCTTCTTGTATGCCAGCCCGCGCTCGGCCATTTTCAGGAATATCCACTGATTCCACGTATAATAGGACGTATCGCACGTCGCCAACTCACGGTCCCAATCGTAGGAAAAGCCCATTTTCTTCAGGCCGATACGCATATCATCAATGCATTTATAGGTCCATTCCGACGGAGAAACGCCACGCTTAATGGCCGCATTCTCGGCCGGCTGACCGAAAGCGTCATAACCCATCGGATGCAGCACATTGAACCCGCGCATCATCTTGTAACGGGCGATCACATCCGCGATCGTGTAATTGCGTACATGGCCCATGTGGATCTTGCCGGATGGATAAGGGAACATCTCGAGCACATAGTACTTCTGCTTCTTTTCATTCATCTCGGCCTTGAAGATCTTATGTGTCTCCCAGTAGGACTGCCATTTTTCTTCAACGCGCCTGATATCATTGGTGGTGTACGGCATAAAAATATTCCCTGTAATTTAAATTAATCCTGTTGTCCTTTGCTTCAAGGCCGAAGGCATGCCGCAGCTGCGAGTTTGGAAACCAAGCTTTCCATAATTCCTTTTTCAGAAAAAGCTGTTTCCACTGTCTGAGCAGCCAGGCGTGCCAGAGGCCTAAGAAAGCAAAGGCCTCAATTATTTTGACTCAATACAATACAGCCGATTATCCTGAATTTTATAATAAAGCGGCGCCACAACAACCTTGGGATAGCGCTTGCGAAGACGCTGCGTCTCGCTGTAAACAAATTCGATCTCATTCTCGATCTCATGCACAAGCGCCAGGTTCATAAAATGCTCTTCAGCCCGCGCCTTGGTCCAGCCAGCGCCTTCAACCAGCCCTTTCACGAATTCTTTCTCACGCGCCGCAATATTGACCATGCCGCAATTGGTATGGGCAATGACCGCAATATGACGCACCCCGCCGATGGCGATGGCAAACGACACCTTGAATTCACTGTAACGCAAATTAGCCCCGCCAGAACGGATGATAAAGGCGAAATTATCCGGCATGTGCAAATGCTTGCGATTATCCATGCACATCCCGATCAAAAGCTTGGCCTGCGCATACGTCTCGAATGAACGGTCTAAATTATGATATTCCAGAAGGTCGCCGATCGGCGTTCCTTTGTATTTGGCGGGTATATCCTTTTTCGCGTTCACAGGGTGCAATTTATAAGCCATTAAAACCCTTTCTGCAGGAACATTGTGATTATCGTCATCACGGCCAGAACAACACCAACGCTGATCCAGATCCACCTGGCCCCGGCGCCGCGCATCTTCCCCAAAACGCCACCCGTACTGTTACGCCGCAAACTGCCGCCGCAAAAATGGCACAATAGCGCGTCTTCGTCATAAGTCGGATTCTTGCAAGAGGGGCAAACGATCTCAACCATGGGCGATATAATATCATATTTTAATAATATTTAAACAGCTTTAACGTGCCGACGAAGACTGGCTAAAAAGAGGCAGTGATGCCGCGGGGCGTATGTCCAGGATCTCAGGTACAAGGCCATCGATCTTAAAGCGCTCGATGCCCTGCTGCGCCACCGGCAACGGGATATTGTTGCTATCCCGTCTGATGATCATATTTAAATGTCCATCACCAAGATCAATACCACCCTTGGCCTTAAGCGAATCATCCTGGATACGGGCGTGCTTTTCAACCAGAGAACTGATCGACACCGCGATCTTGGCCACATCTAACGGCAAAAGATCCTTCAACGCCTCTTTCCCGAGACCGCCACCCATGGAACGGCCACCCGGGTGGGTCCCATACGCTACCGTTGCCTTGCCCAGCTCATTCCAAAACTCGGGGGAAAGGTCCAGGGTGTCCAGGGCGCGGATCTTGAACCGCCTGTCACCCGCCTGACCGGGAACCGGATTGGTCGTGGCGATCGCCAGCACACCGTCTAACATTTTCCGGTAGTGAGGACTGGATGAAATGATACGGGCAATGTCCGTATTGTCGAGCTCAGCATCATGATCGCGCACATAACAAAAAAGCACCCTGTCCAAGATACGCATCTGCCCGGGAACGATCTGCCGGTCATTAAGATGGCCATCTGAAGCGGCCATCATCTTGTTAAAGACCTGCGAAGCTTTCAGGAAACGGACCACGCCTTTCAAAAAATAATCAACCACCGCGGCACTCTGCCCCGCATACAATGATCCGGCGCGTGCGAACAAGGCAGCCTCTTCAAGGTCAGCGTTCTGATTGGCAAAGACAAGCGCATCCTCAACGACGGCCATCATCTTTTCTTCATCAAAGCCATGGGCTTTAACATCCTCTCCCATCGCCACAAGAACATCATAGAGAATAACCCCCGCCCTGGACCCTTTATCCAGTGCGTAATCATTAATACTGACGGCATTGATGATCGCCTCACGGTTAGCTTCCAGAAAAGCCTGATCACCGGCATGCCGCAGGACAAAATTAGCGAGCATGATATCAACATCCGAATGATCCGAAAAAATGAACGTGTCTTTCAAGCGCCCGAGCGTATCCTGCTTTCCGTGCGCGTGAAGATACCGGACAAAATCCAAAAGCATGGCGGCTGTGCTGGCCTGGGCCAGGACATGATACCCGTAATGATGGTCCACATGCAGCATGCGGCCGGACTGAACACGGCGGGCCAGGGCTTCAAAAATTTGATCCTTCTCCCGCAGTTCAAGGTCCTGGTAAGATTTCGAGCTGATCTCCGACGGCGTTTCATCATTGACGATATTCTGCCGGGCCAACTCCCGCTCTTCTGTATTAAAATCAGCCACGGTGAACACCCTGTTGCCCATGTTATACCCCTGGAAATACCGCATCGCCATGCCCAACACCTCGTCAGGCGCCGGCATCCTGTCCCGGTTAAAATGAAACCCGTCTTTGGTCAGCGAAATACCCCCCTGAGGGAAAATAGCACGCAGCTCACGTTGCATATCCCCCAGCGGCTTGGAGAAATCTGAAAATAATACCTCAAGCCGTGCGCGCGTGTCAGCGTCCAGTCCAGGCACATCAGCGGCGACGTTCTCATCGCCAGGAGACACATTGCGCAACGCATCTTCCTCCGCCAGCATCATTCCTTTGAAATCCAGCGCTTTAGTCATCCATGTCCCGGCCTTAAGATCAAGGCGCGATTCATGCCATCCTGACTCTTTATCAAAGTAATAAATGAGCACGCTCTCGCCACGACTGTCCAGCTGAACATCGGTCACGAGCGCCCACGCTTTACGTACTTCATTATTCTCTCTGAACACAACGCGGTTATCGCCCGTGATCGACAACTGCACCGTCCCGGCATGAATAACAAAGCTTTCGTCTGTCCCCTCCACCGCCACATCACCAAAGAACTTATGGTAATGGCGCCAGATAACCTGCCGGTCACCATCAGCTACAAAAGCAGGACGATAAAGCCTACGGCCGATCGTATAAAAGGGATCATCCTGAGGGCGCGTCAATTTATCAGCCAGCGCAAAGAAAATGTGCTTACCATAACCAAAACGATACCTGCCGCCCATATCCAGGCTCTGCGGTACACGCGCGAAAACAGGCTGCGGCGCGCCTGTCCCAAACCCAAAGGGATCATCGGGGATATTTATATCGGTGATGACCATCGCCCCGTTCCGCCGAGCAGGCTCATGCACAATAGCTTGCACATTCAGCCCCTGCACTCCTTCGAACAACCAACTTTGGGCTGCCTTGATCAATAAAGTCTGGAATGAAGCTTTTCGGATAAACAATTCAAAGGGCGTCCGGGGCACATCCACGATCTGCGAACCAACATAATGACGCATATACCAGAAACGCTTCTCGTTCCCGTTCTTATCGTAAAAGACAACTACCGCGTTAACGCCGGCCTTCTTCGACCCCGCGTCAACAAACTGAATGTCGCCCTTGGGATCCAGAACAAAATACTGAACACCCTCAATGCGCCCCTCCAAAAGTGTCAGTATCCTCGCCACAGCTGTCTGGCCAAAGCCCTTCCAGCCCTTCGCCCTTCTGGGATCCCAATAATTAGCCACAGAGTCAAAACTTCCCTCCCGCCCTCCCAAATGATCAAACATGAAGCCCCCCGGATTACGCAGGCCATCCGAAACTGCACGCGCATGGCCAGTCCTGAAGAATTGATCGATCTGCTTTAAACTGCCGAAATCCTCATGCCCCATCGATACAACATCTGTTATTCCCGCCGACATCATAAAAGGATCCGCCGCATCCATGCCGCCGAACGGATAATAGATAACGCCATCGGGCATGTGCATCTTATGCCCGGCCTGATGCAGCTTCGCGGCATAAACCCTGTTGTCTTTTCTGATCTGACGGATCGTTGACGCCAAAGGGCCTGCAGGGTCGCGGACGATAGCCTGCCACTGCGATAATCCCGCAGACATCGTCAATGACTGTTCCTTTAACGCCTCCTGCGCCCTTTTTAAAGGGTCCCAGGCCTGCCGCGATGGCACATCGTCAGCCTGCGCCGCGTCTTCTCCGGCCGCAATGCGGGCCGCCTGAAGCATCTTTGTTTTAAAAACCCCGTCCAGTAATGAAAGCTGCCCTTCACGCCAGGCCCCATCCGCAAAATAATAAACAAGGACCAAAGACTTGCTCATATATACATGAACATCGGAAACACCGCTTAAAACAACCTCTTTGCCGTCAACGGCATAGACCAGCGTATTCCTCGGCTTTGTCTCCAGCCGCACATTTCCTTTTCTAATGGAATAATAGTCCCCGTCGCGCGAAATGGTAACGCCTTGCAAGACCCGCGGCGCATTTTCATCGACACTGCCCGCGTATTCCATTTTAATATCCGGGGCATAAGGAGCGTACCCGACAACATCAGAAGGAGCTGTAAATGGCGTTGCCAATGCAGACACCGGCGCATAAAAGAGCTTGTACCCATACCCGTATGGCACGCCCCCGAAAACATATTTGCGCGGCACATCTTTAAACACAGGCTGTTGATCGACCACGATGCCATAATCCCGGCCGTATGTCGGATGCGCCGTACGCTGATCCGCCAGAACAAGGGCATTATTTCTTTTCGCAGGACGGCCAACAACCGTATACGTATTCAAACCTAAAATCCCCTCGAACAGATCACTCTGCGCGGCCTTGATGATCATAAACTGAAAAGAAGCCCGGTTGATAAAAGCCCTGAAAGGCACCTGCTCGGAAATAGCGCTCACCCTGGCTTCAAGGCTATGCTGAAAATACCAACACCGGCGCTCCTGACCATCTTTATCCTTGAACACAACAACAGCATTAGTCCTCGCCTGTGAAGAGCCTGACTCGACAAAATTAACATTACCCTCACGGTCAAGATCAAAATACTTGATCCCAACAACCTCGCCCTCAAGATAAGTTATGATGCGGCCCAGCGCCCTCACACCGACATACTTCAATTTCTTAAGGTTTTCGTGCTCATCAAAACTCTTCTTCTTGAATCCAAATTGTTCCCGCACATCATTTACATTAAACCCACGGCCAGGCGTATTGACAATGCGGTTACCTTTAACAAAGAAAAGGTTGATAATGCCGCGACTGCCGAAGGGCTCCTGCCCCATGACGATCAGATCCTTCCACTGCCCGGCCAGGCGCGCCGGCTCATCAAAATCACTTCCACCAAAAGGATAATATCCGACCTCGCCCGTTAAATCATTCGGCAGAACACCCCCTGCCTTTATCTGGCCATTGATCTCCTGCCCCGCCTCAACAAGAGCATCCGTCTTCACCTCATTCTCTCGGCGCAGAACGGCCAACTCCTTACCTAAAACAGAATCTGCCGGCGCCTGACGAAGCATGGCCTGCCATTTTTCAAGCTCGCGGGGCATATCCAACCGCTGCGCCTTCAAAAACTCCCGCGCTCTTTGCAACGGATCTCCGGCGGTTCGCTCCCGCGTTTGAGCCATATCAACCTGCGCTAAAGAATCCCACAAACTTTGCGACGTAAACGCTCCTGTATTAAGGTCCAGCCGTGCTTCGCGCCATTCATTATTCTCATCGTAATAGATCCTGGCCACCTTATCACGCGGTGATACCTCGATATCAACCACATTCCTCATGGTCCACCTTACAGCGCCCTGCCGGACTATCTCGATCTCATTGCCATCTTCCGTATTGATCCTGACAGCATCCGACTTAACCTCGTAATGACGATCCTTTAACTCCGTGAACAGCACGCCATCCATCAACTTGGACGGTTCATATTTAACGTCATCAACATTGTCTATGACGATATCCGGCACATACGGGCGCGCTTTCCAGACTTGCAGGGGCGCATTCCAGACATCCGCCAGGATGGCGCGGGCACGGCCGTAATAAACGCTGCCGCCATAACCCACGCGCGACCAGCCCAGCCATGAAATCGATGATGGCTTAACAGAAAAAACAGGCTGCGGGATATCTCGAAAAGCGATAGGTTCCATTTTATGGTCCAACCGGCTGTCGGTCAGCACCAAAGCATCGTTGCGCCGGGCAGGCTCTCCGACAACCACCGCCGTATTCAACCCGATAATACCCTCGAAAAGAAAACTTTGTGCCGCCTTGATCAGCAAAGTCTGAAACTTCATCCGATTGACCATGCGGCGAAAAGGATCAGGCCGCACAATGTCTTTCGCGAACATGGTCACATTGTACTGACAATACCAGAAGGTTTTGATCTGCCCGTCACGGTCCTGAAAAACGATCACCGCATTCTTTGCTGACGGCACATCGCCCTGGACAAGGTCCTTGAACCGAACATCCCCGTTCTGCTCAATATCAAAATATTTGATACCGACAACACGGGCCTTCAGCGTGACAATGATCCTGGCCATGGCCAACCCGGCCACAGCATTCAGCTTAGACAAACGGTCGCCATGATCATAACCATCACGGTTACGGTCCCCGAACCGGTCCGCATAACCTACCTTCATAAAGAATTCCTTGATCTGCGCGACAGATCCGAAAGGCTCCTGCCCCATCGCCATAACATGCCTGATATTCGCTGACATGGAAAACGGCTCATCCGTATCCCCACCCGCAAACGGATAATAAAGCGTGTTGCCCACTATCCCGGCCTTTTCGCCGATCTTTTTCAACACCAACTTCTTTTTCTGCCCCTTTTCCTGATATCCCGCCAGCAAACTCGCCCACTTGGCCGGCACGGCATCTCCGGACATCTCTTGCTGATAGGCAAGGATCTCCGCCGGCATATCCAGCTTCACCTGATCCAACAACATGCGCGCCGAGCCCCAGGGATCTCCGGGGGCCAGGTCACCGACAGCCTTAGCCAGCATACCGCGGGCCGTAGCCTGGAACACTTTGACATTTTTCCCCGGCTCAACAAGACGAACAGAGACCGCCTCCTGATTCCTTAAGGCATCTGCGGCCAACCGAGGCACGTGCTGAACCTTGCCCGCTTCGAACATGGCCGCATCGGCATTCATCAAACCACCCGAGAAATAACGCCGGGGAATAACTTCACGCGTGAACTGATCCACATCCTCCTTGATCAGATTAAATGCCCCCTGACGGAAAGCCTCGACATAACGCGCGTATATTTCCTTGTTTGCCTGAGGGTCCTGGTCGATGCCCCTGACCCTGGCGCGGTCGGTATAAACCTGATTAAGAAGAGATCCCTGAAGTGTGCGCTTGTACCACACCGCCAATAACATCCCGCTGTAGACCTGGCGCAACGGTGCAAAATCCCTGCCCTCATTCACCTCTTTCTCAAGAACAGGTATGACCACTTCGCGCATAACATCTTTGATCATTTCCTGAGCAGCAGAAGACGTGCCCGCAGCTACACGCGACTTGTTCAATGCCAGGTAATCGCTATCAAGTAGAACTTTCAGATGATGCTCCTGGACATAAACAGCCCCATCTTTCTCGTAAAGCACCGCGCTTTCAGGAATGATCCATACCTTGTTGAACACATCCGTTGGAATATCTGTTGTGCCGAATTTTTCGTGTGCCGCGGCGTAAACCTTATCCCAGAAATCCTTGCCCAAAGACGTTTGGGGGCTGGTCATTTTTGAAGCGATCTGTTTTAAGAGATAATCCTGGCTGAGAAGGTCCCGCCCCATCAAGGTCAGCCCGAAATTATCCGGGATGATGCGGTCTTGTTCGTACGGTGAAAGGTTGACCCACTGGTCCTTATCGGGAATGGCCAGGGCGGCAAGGAAATATTTGACCTGACTGGTATAAATATCTTTCCTGGCCGCGTCGGGCAACTGATCCTGTCCGCGATCAATGATGAAATCGAAATGAAAGGGGTCTTTGGGGTCGATAACTATGCCGGTCAACTGTACCGGAGTGAACCCAGCCACCGCAGCCGCCGTCGGAATGCCTTGCGCATAGCCAGGCATGGCCTGTGTGAACATAAAAGCACACAGGACCCAAACTGAAACCAGCCGTTTTACCGATAACCGAAATACCACCATAGTATAAAAGATATCATATATATAAGGTTGATGCCAATCTGCCCCAGAGCAAGTGCATCTCTAATGTTCGCCAAGCAACCCGCCGTTCATGCCCTAAGGGCGAGTTCCGCAGCCATCCGTTTTCAACCCTCATTCAACATCCCTCAAAAACGGATGCGCGAGGACTGTCTGAGCCACAGGGCATGAACAAGGGTTATAGCTTGGCGAAACATTTATGACGCAGGGAAGACTTGCTTTTTAACCCACCCTATTCTAATATGTCCCCCATATGGAAATCACTGTCAACGGACAAACTAAAACATTCCTGGCACCTATTTCTGCCGAAAGCCTGATCAACACTTCCTGCAAGAAGCCTGAACTTGTCATTTGTGAACTCAATGGTGCGATCCTGGACCGCAAAGAATGGGTCTCAACACAGCTTAAAACCCATGACAGGATTGAACTTATATCATTTGTAGGAGGCGGCTGATCATGGATGATATGTTCTCTCTGGGTGGAAAAACATTCACCTCACGTTTTTTATTAGGTACCGGAAAATTCAGAAATAAGGCTGAACTTAAGTCCAGCATCATTGCTTCCGGGACACAGATCGTAACGGTCGCCCTGCGCCGCATTGACTTGGAACGTACGCCAGAGAATATCCTGGAATACATCCCCGAAGGCATAACCCTGCTGACCAACACATCCGGCGCCAGGACCGCTGAAGAAGCCGTGCGCCTCGCCCGGCTGGCCAAAGCATCCGGCCAGGGCAATTGGATCAAGATCGAAGTGATCAATGACTCAAAATATCTTTTGCCGGACAATGAGGCCACCATCGCGGCCACTAAAATATTGGTCGCGGAAGGTTTTATTGTTCTACCGTATGTCACACCGGATCTTTACGTAGCCCGCCGCCTGGTCGAAGCTGGCGCCGCCGCGGTCATGCCGCTGGGATCATTCATTGGCTCAAACCAGGGATTGCGCACGAAAGACATGATCCAGGTGCTGATCGATGAGATCGACATTCCTATTATTGTGGATGCCGGCATCGGTGCACCATCGCAGGCCTGTGCAGCCATGGAAATGGGGGCAGACGCCGTTTTGGTGAATACCGCGGTCGCTATCGCGGACAACCCGTCCTTGATCGCCAAAGCCTTCGCGCAAGCGGTTGAAGCCGGTCGCGCCGGATATTTAAGCGGATTACCGATGCAGAAAACAACAGGCGACGCATCGTCACCCTTGACTGGGTTTTTATTTTCAAACGATTGATACTGTGGCTGGACCATGAGGAATGTCATTCGCTCACCTCGGCCATCTTTTTCTAATAATAACGGTAAGATGGCCTCAACGTTCGCTTCATGACATCCCTCACGGTCCTAACGCCACAGCTATTACGGCCTAGCAAATATCGCTAATGACCGAAGGCATACTGCCGTGGCGAGTTTGGAAACCAAGCTTTCAACAATGTCTTTTTCTGAAAAAGCTGTTTCCACTGTCTGAGCCACAAAGTATGCCGAAGGGAATTTAAGCGATATTTGATTCACGCATAACGGCCGAGGTGAGCGAATGATATCCCAGATGCCAGCAGCCTTGGCAATTCATTATGAACAATATTAATAAAATCCTCAACGATACCAACCCCGCACACCTGGAAGCACTTGCCCGGCAAGCACAGCAGCTGACGCGCCAGTATTTTGGCCGTGCCATTGGCCTTTACACGCCGCTCTATTTATCAAATTATTGCGCCAGCCACTGCACCTATTGCGGATTCCACAGCCAGCACAAGATACGCCGCATCAAACTTGCGCCGGAAGAGATCAGGTCTGAAATGAAAGCCATTGCGGCTAGCGGCGTGCAAAATATCCTCCTATTAACCGGTGAATCGCCGCAGGCGACACCCCTCAATTACCTGATCGATGCTGTCAAATGCGCCAAAGAATTCTTCCAGGGGATCAGCCTCGAAATTTATCCGATGACAACTGACGAATACCGCGCCCTTTACCAGGCTGGTGCCGACGGCGTGACCATTTATCAGGAAACCTATGACCGCGCCCGTTACGCCCAGGTGCATTTAGCCGGGCAGAAAAAAGATTACACGTTCCGTTATGAAGCTCCCGAGCGTATAGGTGCGGCCGGCATGCGCCAGATCTCGATCGGCGCACTCCTGGGGCTGGGACCTCTGGAGGAAGATCTTAATAGCCTCTACACTCACTTGCGCACGTTAGAAAATAAATTCCCTGGCGCAGAATACAGCATTTCATTCCCGCGCCTGCGCACCATTAAAGCCCAGGCCTTTGCCGTATCGACCGTTGATGACGCCACGTTCGTCAAGATCCTGTGCCTGACGCGCACACTGTTCCCGCGTGTGGGCATCAACCTTTCCACCCGTGAAACAGCCGCCCTGCGCAATCGCCTTCTGGAATTATGCGTGACCCGTATTTCTGTAGGGTCCAAAACAGGGGTAGGCGGATACCATGACCCGGAAGCTGTCAATGACCCTCAATTCGATGTGGCCGATGAACGCAGCACGCCTGAAATGATACAATACCTTAAAGACCACAACCTCGACCCTGTTTTTACAGACTGGCGACGGATAGAAAACACATGAATTCTTTCACAAACGCACTGCTGCGCTATTTAACACCAGCACAACTGGCCTTAATCCAATCAAAGAAGATCGGTATCGGCGGCGCGGGGGGCCTCGGGTCCAATGTGGCCATGATCCTGACGCGCACAGGGTTCTCGAACTTTGAGATCATTGACAAAGACACGGTCGAGGCGTCAAACCTCAACCGTCAGGACTACACCCTGGCGGACATCGGCCTACCCAAGGTCGCGGCTTTAAAAAAACGCATGCTATCCGTCAATCCGGATGCCCTCATTATAACTCATCATCAGTCATGGGATGAGACGGCCCCCCAGGAACTGTTTCAGGGTTGCGCAATGATCGTTGAAGCTTTCGATAAAGCTGAATGGAAAACTCGCTTCGTAGACTTCTATCATGACCGCGCACCCTACATTGTCAGCGGCAACGGCATGGCAGGCTTCAAGACTACCACCGCACTGACCACGCGCCGGGTTGGCAATATTTACTTCATCGGAGATGCAGCGACGGGCATCGAAGACGGGCACCCGCCCCTCGCCCCTCGCGTCATGGAATGCGCCGCCAAAATGGCGAATATCATCTTACAGCTATCCTGCCCCTAAAATAAAAATCCCCGGCCAGACAAGCCAGGGACTTTTAAAAGATATTTTTATTCGCAAGGCCTCTTAGGATGAAGGCAAGCGGCAAGCCTGATATCCGATGGTGGGCGTTGGGTTCCACCCATCTGCCGGAATACCGGGGCCTGCCCAAAACTGAACATAGGCGTAATTACCTATACAAGAGACCTGTGCATGCGTGCCCAAACTCATCATGCGAGCGCTGTAACACCATGTCACCCCTTTGACCGATACGGGCAAAATGGACGCATCGCCGGGACATGAACCCAGATGCCTGTTGCCGGCCTGCTGATTGATGGTCCCGTCTGCATTGAAACACGCAACCCCCAGATCGAGGTCATCCGCATACGCCGTTACCTTAAAAGTCCCTATACTCGCATCTCCCGGGTCAACCGTAGTACTGACAGGCGCGTTCCTAGCCACCGTCAGCGGTATAGGAGGATTAGGATTGCAAGACCATACCACACAGCTTGTACCCGACGAATTCGGGATACGACAATTGGTGCAATAATTCTCGCAATATCTGGGGGTAGCCGTATCACAGGAACCGACCCCGTGGACGAAAGCCATATCCAGCTTATAAGCTCCCACGCCGTTAGGATTCTCCGCCGCGGTATAAAAAGACTGACCTCGTACCGGCGTATCGGTACTCGACAAACGGTGAGCCACTTCACGGTACAGGTCGCTGCGGGCAAAAGCCGTGCATTGCGTTGAGTTATCCTCACCATATCTCGCCACACAATCCGGGTAGCACGCCGGGTGCTCATTCTTGCAGGCATAAAAATCCGCTGTCGTACCGCCAACGGCACCGCATGTTACTTTGGCAATCTTCTCACCGATCGCGCAATCATTTGTTCCCGCGCAAGTCCCGAAATCGACCTTGCCTGTAAAAGAAGGATGTATGGCTGATCGCGTGGTGCAATTACCCGGAAGTGTGGTGCCGCAATCTAAAAGAGTAACCTCATCACAACAAGAGGGTTCCTCAACGCAAGCCCCCTCCTTGCGGCACAGCAACGGGGTGCACTGGCGATAACGATAGCGCTGTAACTTGGTGCATCCGCCGATACCGCAATTACCGGGTGACCATACCGTAGGATTATCATTATCCGGGGAGCATGAACAGTTTGTTGTCGTCGCCAAAGGTCCGGACTGCCTGATATGCTCCTGCATGGCATCCGTCGCGTTATTATCCATGATCTTAAAATGCGCATTGATGGAGCGGATAAGGACGGGCCCGCCGAAGATAACGGCAGCAGCGACGACGGCAGCCATCACCGCATATTCCAAAACTGACTGGGCAGAGCGTTTTCGTATCAGCATGGCGTCTCCTTAATGAACAAGCGGGATCCTGCTTTCTTCAAATATATCATATATCCTGATCATAACTCAAGGATATAGCCCATATCCGCCAGCATGCCGTGATCATCACGCCAATCCTTGCGGGCCTTCACATGCAATTCAATGAATACCTTGGTTTCCAAAAGGACCTCAAGCTCTTCACGCGCCATGGTCCCGACCTTTTTAAGCATCTGCCCCTTGGCGCCGATAACGATCTCTTTCTGTGAGTCACGCTCCACGTAAATAACCGCGCGGATACGCGTTGTCTTGCCCTTGACAGGGCGCAGCTCGTCGATAACAACAGCGATCGAATGCGGCAGCTCCTCGCGGGTCAAAAGGAACAGTTTCTCACGGATAATGTCACTCACCAGCTGCTTCTGCGACATATCGGAAACAATATCAGTCTCGTAAAAGAAATGGCCCAGCGGCAGAAAATCAAAAACAACATCAACCAGCTTGTCAACCTGTGTCCCGCTGCGGCCGGAGACGGGGATCATCACAAAATCTTTCATGGTATCAAGCTTCTGCTGACGCGTCGTCTCCCAAAGCTCAAGGTACTGATGTAAATATTTGCTTCTCAGGTCCGTCTTGTTAAGCGCCATGACGATCGGGACCTTCACGTGCTTGAGGCGCTGCGCGATCTGCTCCTCTTCAGGACCGACGGCGCGCGATGTATCAACCACATATACAACGCAATCAACGCCTTCGATGCTGTTCTGGCAGGACTTGTTCATGAACCGGTCAAGCCCGTCACGCCCGCTGTGCCAGCCCGGCGTATCCACGAAAACGATCTGCCCGCGCTCATCGGTCAGTATGCCGCGGATGGCCGTACGCGTTGTTTGCGGGATCGGCGAAACGATCGCCACCTTCTCACCGACGATCTGATTGAGCAGCGTCGATTTTCCCGTATTCGGACGGCCGATGATGGAGACAAAGCCGCACTTAAGCAGCGCCTCCGGCTGCGCCTTCTCGATCACAGGCGCCTCGACTTTTACCTTCTTGACTTTGGTCTTATTGATCTTCGCTTTATTTACCTTAGCCCGCTTAACCATGCGCACATCCTTTACGGTATTTAAGACCTACGATGACAACGCCCGAGAAAAGCACGAAGTTCACTATGCTAAAAACCTTCAGGACAATGTCCGGCGAAACAACGGCCCAGGGCAGCATCAGCAACATGCAAACCCATACACCCAGCATCCACGGGACCGAAAGGTCCTCGGCAGACCGGCGCTGAACGATCTTGACAATGAGCGGGATATTCCACAGCGGCATGATCACTGACGCCGCTAAAGCCAAAGACTGCAATCGTTCCATAATCAGGCGAAAGCGCAGAAATGATGATATTCCTTCAAGCGCTTATCGACCTCCTTCATGGTCAAAGGAGCCGTACGGCCCATACCAAACCCTTCGACATTGAATGATGCCACGACCGTACCGTAAACCGCCGCGCGGCGCAGCGTCTTCTCATCCATCTTCTTGGATTTGGATAAATATCCGAAAAAACCGCCGGCAAAAGTATCCCCCGCCCCGGTGGGATCAACCACGCGCGCGATCGGGTAGGCCGGATATGAAAAATGAAAGTTTCCGCCGAGCACGTAAACGCCATGCTCGCCTTTTTTTATCACCACGATCCCCGGCCCCATGGAACGGATCACCTTGGCCGCGGCAATGGCATTGCGCTCACCGGTCAGCATTTTGGCTTCGCCGTCATTAAGGACCATCAGATCAACATTTTTCATCAGCCGCTTCAGGTCTTTAAGCGCAATATTGATCCATAGATTCATTGTATCCAGACCGACCATCGACGGCTTTTTGACCAGACGGAGTAATTTCTCCTGAACGGCCGGCGCCAGATTCGCCAGGAAAACATGGCCCATATTCTTCTGCTGCTCGGTCAACTGGGGCACGTAAGATTCCAGCACGCCCAACTGCGTGTCGTGCGTGATCGCACTGTTAAGGTCTTCGGGCTTATATTCGCCTGACCAGCGGAACGTCTTGCCATCGGCCAAAGTCACCGATGAAATATTTATGTTCTTGCGTTTTAAGAAATCCAGATGGACCTTGGGAAAATCCTTGCCCACAACGCCCACCATGTGGACATCATCAAAAAGGCGCGCGCTCATGGAGAAATGCGCTGCAGATCCGCCCAGCATGTTCTTTTTCAGGCCCGACGGCGTTTTAACACTGTCCAGTGCCACGGTCCCTAATACCAAAAGCCCCATACATCACTCCTGTCTTATTTGCCCGGACCCTTGACGGTCCGGTAATATTCCTGAAAATCAACATCCGTCAGTAAATTCAAAAGGTCCCTGTCTTTTTCCAAATGATCGAAATCCACGTACCCGTTGGCCACGGCACGCTTCATGGCCTCAAAAGCGCCTGCCACGTCATTGACCAGCGAAAGGCTGCAGGCCAGATTATAAAGGATCACAGGCTCGTGCGGACGTAATTGCACGAGGCGTAAATCCAGCGCCAGGCCTTTTTCATGCTGCCCCTCTTTGGTGTACAATTCAGCCAGGGCCACCATGGCCTCAATAAAGTCCGGGCTGTACCTCAGGACGTTCTCAAAGAAGGCGATCTCGAACGACTGACTGTCCTGTGACGGCTTCTGATGTCTAGGCACGGTGATGCTCCAGATAATGCTTCATACGCACCACCGCTGCATGCAAATTGTCATAACTGGACGCATATGAAATGCGGATATGGTCGGCGCACTGCGATCCGAACGCATTGCCCGGCACCAGCGCAACCTTTTCTTTTTCCAGAAGGTCCTTGGCAAAATCCATCGAACTCATACCCAGCTTAAGCCCCTTGATCGACGGGAACGCATAAAATGCGCCCTGGGGCATATGGCAGTCCATGCCCATCTCGTTGAGCGATGTCACAATAAAATGCCGGCGTCTGTCGTATTCCTTCTTCATGGCCTGCACTTCTTTGGCGCCGTTGCGGATAGCCTCACGGCCGGCCATCTGGCTGGTGATCGGCGCACACATAATGGTGTACTGATGGATCTTGGTCATGGCCGCCAGAATATGCTCAGGCCCCGCCGCCCAACCCAAACGGAAACCCGTCATGGCATAAGCTTTGGAAAAACCGTTCAGATAGACCGTACGCGCTTTCATGCCCGGCAATGTAGCCAACGGCGTATGTTCAAAATCATACGTCAGCTCATCATAAATTTCATCTGAAACAACCAGAAGGTCATGCTTCTTCGCGAATTTAGCGATGGCCAAAAGCTCATTGCGCGTATACGACGTCCCCGTCGGATTGCAAGGATAATTCAGGATCATGGCCTTGACGCCCTTGGTCCATGCCCGCTCCAGCACCTTGGGCGTTACCTTAAATCCCTGATCGGCCGATGTCACCACCGGCACAGCTACGCCGCCGGCCAATGTCACGAGCGGTGCGTACGCCACAAAACACGGTTCATGCACCAGGACTTTTTCGCCGGGATTGAGGATTGCCCGAAAAACAAGGTCCATGGCCTCGCTGGCACCGACCGTAATAAGCATTTCCTTATCCCAGTCGTATTCCAGGTCATACCGCCACTTAAGGAATTTTACGATGTCCTTGCGCAGCTCCGGCATGCCCTTGTTGGACGTGTACGTCGTATAGCCATGCTCCAGCGAATAGATGGCATGCTCACGGATGTTCCAGGGCGTTACGAAATCAGGCTCGCCCACACCGAGCGAAATAACATCCTTCATCCCCATAACAAGGTCGAAGAATGCGCGAATACCTGACGGGGGAATCTGTTCAACAGCTTTGGCAACTTGCATGGCGCGCCTTTAAACGGTATGCGTTTTAATAAGTGATGTTCAGTCTTTTTTGACGCTGCGCGACCTTGAAGATCCTGCCGTCATCTTTATATTTCTTCAGCAGGAAATGCGTGGATGTCTGGCGCACGTTCTCCATCGGCGAAAGCTTCGATGAAACAAACTCCGCCACGGTCTGAATGCTCGTGCCTTCGACAACCAGCAAAAGGTCATAGCTCCCTGAAACAAGGTAACAGCTTTTCACCTCGGCAAAGTTGTAAATGCGCTCGGCGATATGGTCGAACCCGACGTCCTTCTGCGGCGTAATGCTGACCTGGATCAGGGCCCGCACGAGGTTCTGATTGCCCTCGACCATCTCAGGATTGATGATCGCCTTATAATGTACAATGGTCCCATCCTGTTCATATTGCTTGATCTGCTTCTTGACCGCCGCCACGGGCTTGCCTGTCATTTTGGCGATCTCATCAGCGCTGGTGCGCGCATCATTGATCAGTATTTCAAGGATATCTTCCATGTGAACTCCTATTTAACTTTGCTCACCGGTTTATTACGGCCGTCATAGCGCTCAAGCGTCGTGACCTTATATTCCAACAGGGCGATGTTCTCGCGCAAGTTACCGATCTCATCTTCAATAAAAGCATTTTGACGCTCGATCTTCTGAGCCTGCGCCTCATCGTCGGTCATGGGGTCTACAAGCTCTTCCGGCTTAAGGGTGTTCAATGCTTCAAGTTTAGCCGTATTGTCTTTTAAATGGGCCTGCATCTCATCCCGCTGGGCCAGCAACTGGCGCAACCGCTGAACGCGCACATCGGCATTAGCCAAACCCTTGGCCGCATCAAGCTGGGACATCTCGGCCAGAGCCTGCTCTTTCATGGACGACAAAGAAGCCACCCGCCCCTTAAGCTCTGCGTTGACACGGACCATTTCACGTGCCTGCGGCAAATAAGGGGTCTTCAACGCCGCCAGTTCAGCTGTTTTTTCTCCTAGCAGGCGTATCTGCTCGGCCGTAATGGCCGTACGGTCTTTCACGCGCTCTGTTTCCGCCCGAACCTCTTCAATGCGGACACCGCTCTGCGCCTTCATATCAACTTCATGCATCTTAGCCACAACCGCCAGGTCAGCCACCTGCACACGCATCACCGCGGCATGGCTCTCCGCGCTGCCGCGGCGTAACTTGGCGGCCGCCAATGCGTCCTGCTGCTCTTTGACCTCAAGTTCGCGCTGGGCCAGCAAAGCTTTAACACGCGCTATCTCAACAGGGTCGCCAGCCTGGCGCCCTTTGGCCTGCCACTGAGCTATTTCATCAGCCATCTTGGCATTCCCGGTGCGCTCGGCATCGATCTTGGCCTGCAATTGCTCCAATTCCTGCTTAACCTGATTATGCTCAGCCGTCAGGGCCGAATTGGACTCGAGCAATGCCGCTGAAGCCCGCTGGATCTCACCTAAAGAAGATTTCCACTGAGGCAAAACCTGCTCCATGCCTGCAGGCTGACCGGCATCCTTGTCAGGCACGACGGCAGCATCCTGCGCTCGCGCGGCCACAGGAGCACCGATAAGTAATAATATAAAAAAGATAAATAGTTTATTTAATTTCATGCGCACCCATTATAACCACCGGCCAGGCGCTTCGCAAGCGCGTCTTTAGAAAATATGGATCAAAATAAAGAAGGCTGCGTCGCACTGAGGACCTTGAAGCTCGGCTTCTCAACACCAAAACGGCTGATTAGATCCTGGAACGTCAGCACATTATAGTCGGGAGCGAGGCCGAAAAGGCGATTCATGACGGCAGCCAGTATCTCGACGTCCGCCAGCGCGCGGTGCGTCGTCCCCACCACAACCCCCAGCGATTGAGCGATATATCCCAGCCGCTGATTGGTCAGATGCGGCAGGAAACTCCTGGACATCTTCATCGTATCCAGGACCGGCGTTGTCTCCTGGAGCTTACGGCCTGCCCGGGCCAGCTCAAAACTGACAAATTTAATATCAAAAGAAGCGTTATGCGCCACCAGGCACGAACTGCCGGCGACCACCATGACCCGCGGCAGGATCTCCGCCGACGTCGGCGCGTCCTTGACCATGTCCTGCGAAATGTTATTCACCTTCTGCGCCTCGGGATTGAGCGGTCGCAGCGGGTTTACAAACGTCGTATACCGGTCAATGATCGCACCCCGCCGGACGCGCGCGGCCGCCAGCTCAATGATACGATCCCCGTCTGCCGGCGAAAGCCCCGTTGTTTCGACGTCAAAAACAATATAATCCATGTCCGCAATCTTCATCGATCACCCTTTCCGCATCACCGCATAAAAAGACTCCAGCCTCGCCGGACGCCACGACATCTTGGTGCGCGCCAGGTCGCTGGCATCAAAATCATCCATCACATTGACCCATGTATAACCGGCCAGCGCCTCGTCATCACACAAGCGGCTGAAAATAAAGGAGGGCGCTCCCTTGACCGTAACGTCCGCCACTTCCAAAAGCACACAAAACACATCGGCATTTAAAGCATAACCGAAAGTATACGCTGCGATCTTCCCATCAACCACAACCACCCGGCCTGTAAGCCCAAGGCGTACAGCATAACTTAAAAGCAGGCGATGTACCATGCGATTCTCCGCAAGCATATGCCGGTACATATCATCCTGATGTTTGCCGGCACGGCCAGCGGACCAGCGGTCAAAAAGATCGGCGCAGGCATTGAAGTCGGCATCTTCATACGGCCGAAACACATAAGCATACCTGCTCTCAAAAGCATTCACTTCTCCTCGACGGGATTTATAGGTATTTCCCGTTAGAGCGGCGATAGCAGCGCGGGCATAAACGTATTCCTGTCCCCGGCGCTCGAAACGGTATTTCAGCGGATCAAAATATTTCAGCTCCTCTTCCGCCACATTTTCAATGCGGGTCAGGCTTCCGCCGCGATTCCTTGCGCTCATGCGCTCAAAACAGCGGTCGATCACATCCGAGGGAATATCCCGGCCCAGCGGAGGCCAGTACATGAATGTCCCGGCCGACTGATCCGCAAAAACGCACACATGGCCGTCAAGTTCCTCCAGCCTGAACTCAAAAAAATCCTTCCACGCAAACATATTCACAAAGGCCCGCCCTGACAAAACCTGGGGCCGTAACGACAGTGCCCGTTCCAGCAGCGGCCGCATAGCCCATAGCTCCTCAGCCGGGTCAAAGGAAAGGACTTCTTCGACTTCGTCGGGTGAAAGTGCATAATCCGGATAACAGGCCGCCCCACACTCCACCATGAACCGGACATCCTTCTTTTCAAAAAATGCCCTGATCGTTGCCAGATGCTGGTCCCAGACGCCGCTACGCTTGAACTCAGCTATGGCCGGGCAGCTCAAATGCGCATAAACTTTAAAAGCATTTTTCTCACGGGAAAGAAGAAAAGGATATAAACGGCATTCAAAAGGCCTGTGCGCATACATACGGCAATGATGGTCCGGCTCATTCAAAAACGCGCACGCACGCGCGTCGCCAACGCGGCATTTAAGCGCGATACGGTCACAGCTTTGCAGCCAGGAAGTATCGGCTGTTACCTGGATCAAAGCCTGAATATCTTCCGGCATAAGCCGCGGCGCCCAATCACCGCTGGGGCCATGGAAAAGGCAGCACCCGCGACAGGACAAACACTGCTGGGAAGTTAGGATTTGAGGCGTTTGCATTATTTGACAGTTGACCCCAACACCACATCCCGGTCAGGCTGAAGGATCGATACGCCCGCATCATCGGACGCGGCCAGGATCATCCCGTTCGATTCCACGCCGCGGATAACGGCAGGCGCGAGATTGGCAACAATAACAACGCGACGGCCCACCAGCTGTTCCGGTGTATATGAACGCTTGATACCGGCGACCAATTGACGCACCTCCGTACCCGTGTCTACCTTAACTACAAAAAGCTTATCGGCATTCGGATGGATAGTCACTTCCTTGATCTGCGCGACAACAAACTTGAACTTCTTGAAATCGTCAATGCTGGCCAGGACGGGTGTTGGAACAACGGAAGCCACTGGTACTGCCGGCGCTGGCACTGGATTTAAACCTTCAACTTCATTGCTCATACAAACTCCTTATGGTTGTAAAGACTATTCAATGCCCGGCATTATAGCCAAGCAAAGCCCGAATGACAAACATTCTAAAGGGTTCCTTTGACACGACGTGTCAGTCCCCTTAAGATATCTCTATGAAAATCTCACTATCTGTTAAAAATATTTTCTTACCGCTCGCGATCATCGCCGGCCTCATCATCATTGCGCAAAGCTTTGATATCCAGGGTTATTTATCTACCGGCGACCACGGCCGCGACCTGTATGCCTTTGAACGGACACTCCATGGAGATATGGCTTATCAGGATTACTGGTGGGTTTACGGCCCTCTTATGCCATTCTACTACGCGATCTTCATGAAATGCTACGGGGTCAATGTGCTGAGCGTCCTGCTCGGAAAAGCCATTATAAAATTTTGCGCCGGGCTCTTTATCTTTGTAGCCGTAGGCACCATCGCCCACCCTGCCGCCGCCCTGCTGGGCGCCGTCTGGTTCTATCTTTTCTCACAAGACTTCTTCTTCACCTATAACCATATCGGCGGCATTCTGTGCGTGAATGCCATTGCCGCCATGCTGCTTTTTTACGTGCGCGAACAGCGCCTAGGCTATCTTTGGACGGCCGTAGGCGCCGCATTCATCCTGTCCATGATCAAGATCAACTTCGGCGTGGCCGGGCTTATCGCCATCGCCGCAACAGCTTTTATAACGGACCGCAGCAGCCATACGCCGGGGCTCCCGAGCCGATCGACCCTTTATCGCGCCGTACTGCTTTACATACCTGTTGTGATCGCCGCCGCCTATCTCTTTTTCCTCCGCGGGCTTCCTCTCTATGAACTGCGTCAATGCATGCCCTACGCCAATGCCGATCAACCCTACAATACGCTGCCCTGGATCGCACTCGCCAGTTACTGGACCCTGTTCGTTCAGAAACTTTTTACCAGCCGGCTTGATTTCTTTTTTGGTGCGATCGTCATTACCTCTATCATCAGGATCGCCTACCTGGCATTCCACAAACGCTTTACAACCAAAGAAGACAAACAGCACCTCATCGCCCTGGCTGTAATGGGGATCTATTTCGTCCTGAACTTTCATGAATACCTGAAAAGCGGCGTATGGTATCGCAGCCTCTGGGCGCAGCCGATCGAATTCATCTTCTTTTTTATCGCCATTTCACTGGCCATACGCCAAAACAGCCGGACATTACGTGTGATCGTATGGGGATTGATCGCCCTTC
>PEAF01000054.1 GCA_002753465.1 Candidatus Omnitrophota bacterium | reverse complement strand
ACTATAATAAACGACCAATAACTATATAATTACTAATGTTTTTCTATAGGAGGGTGCGTTGATCATCATTGAGATCATTTATAATATTTCCATCCTCGTTGCCATCACCATCATTTCCGGTTTCATCAAACCCCCCAGATCCTCTAGCCGCTATCTTCTTCTTCAGGGGTTCATTTTCGGCACGGCCGCTGTGATGGGCATGCTGCATCCTTTGGTGTTCTATCCGGGCGTCTATTTCGACGGTCGATCGGTGATGATCAGTCTCTGCGCCGCGTTCTTCGGTCCGGTGGCGGCCGGTGTCGCGGGTGCTATGGCTATGATCTGCCGCATGCTGCAGGGTGGTGTTGGTGTTTTGACGGGTGTGTTTGTCATTATGTTTGCGATCTTACTGGGACTCGGCTTTTATTATTGGCGATTGCGCAAGAGTTTAAAGGTAACAATTTTTCATCTTTGGGTATTTGGGCTTTGGGTTCACATGGCCATGATCGCGTCGTTGTTTACTTTGCCGGCAGATATCGTTTGGATCATTCTGAAGATCATCGCCATTCCGATCATTTTAGTTTACCCGCTGGCAACTGCTTTTATCGGGGGGATCCTGCTGGATTTTTCTGAACGTGCCCGCATTGATGATGCGTTGGCACATGCCGCCGCGTCGCTGCGCGAGAGCGGCGACCGGTTACGCATAGCTTTTGATACGGTTAATAATGCCATGGCGATCGTGCGAGAGGACAATGGCATTGTGGTGGAATGCAATGAAAAGCTTTTCGGGTATAAACGCGATGAAGTGGTTGGCAGAAAATCCGTCGACCTTGGCCTGTGGGCGGATGTGAATGAACGCAAGAAATGTTTCGAGATCCTGAAGGAGAAGGGATCTGTCAGGAATTTCGAGACTTTGTTCAGGAAGAAAGACGGCGGCACATTCTTCGGTAGTATTTCGGCGAATAAAATAATACTGGATGAGATCGGGCATGTTCTGTTCAGCATTCATGATATTTCCGAGCGCAAACAAATCGAGCTGTCGCTCAAAAAAAGTCAGTTACTACTTGTTGAAACCGAGAGCATGGGCAAGGTCGGTGGCTGGGAATTCGATATTGATACAGGAAAACAGATATGGACAGCGGAAACCTATAACATCCATGAAGTGCCTCATGATTATCAGCCGACATTGGAGTCAGGTATAAAGTTCTATCCGCCCGCGTCAAGATCTGTTATCGAACGCGCTGTGCGGGCGGCCATCGATCAGGGGCAATCCTTTGACCTTGAGCTGGAATTTGTAACGGCCAAGGGGAATTTACGTTTTGTTCATGTGATAGGGAAAGCCGATCTTGAGCAGCGACGCGTGTATGGGTTCTTTCAGGATGTCACGGAGCGCAGGCGGGCTGAAGAGTCTTTGCGCCAGACCAATGAATTATTCGCTTTGTTCATGCACCATTCGCCGGTCTATACATTTATTAAAGAGGTAACGCCGGGGTGCAGCCGTGTGTTGCAAGCCAGCGACAATTTTAAAGATATGGTGGGTGTCCCGGGCCAGGAGATGGTCGGCAAGACCATGGCCGATCTGTTCCCGCCGGAATTTTCTGCCAAGATCACCCGGGACGATTGGGCGGTGGTGTGCGGTGGAGAAGTTTTGAGGGTTGATGAGGATCTGAACGGGCGCAATTATACGACCATTAAATTTCCCATTGTTCAAAGGGGTAAGACTTTATTGGCCGGGTATACCATAGATATCACGGAGCGTAAGCGGGCGGAGGACCTGGTGCGCGAAGGGGAGGAAAAATACAGATCTCTTTTCAACAATGCTGAGGTCGGGATGTTTCGCTCACGGTTGGACGGGTCGGAGCTTTTGGATGTGAATAATAAGTATCTGTCGATACTTGGCTGGACGCGCGGGGAGATCATCGGAAAACCATCGGTGATCGTATGGGTTGATCCCAATGACCGTGAAGTGATGGTTAAAACGCTTAAGGCGCAGGGTTATGTGGATGAACTTGAATTCCGGCTGCGCAACAAGATGGGTGAAGTGAGGTGGTGCCTGACATCAGTGAGGCTCTATCCCGAGACCGGGATCCTTGAGGGGTCGATCATCGATATCACGGACCGCCGGCAGATCGAATGGGCACTCAAGAAAGCCAAAACGGACGCTGAAGCGGCCAGTCAGGCCAAGAGCGAGTTCCTGAACAATATCGCCCATGATTTCCGTACACCCATGCACGCGATCATGGGCTTTAGCGGTTTACTGATGTCTGAGCCTATGAGTGAGAAGCAGCATAAGTTTGCTAACATCATTCATGAAAGAAGCAGCAGCCTCCTGGATCTGGTCGAGGACCTTCTGAGCGTGTCAAGGCTTGAAACAGGCAAGCTCGAGCTTCGGAGCATTGAGTTTGACCTCAGAAGATGCGTGGCCGATGCCGTTGAAATGGCCAGGATCGAACTGGCGGACAAGGACGTGAATATTTCAGCCGTGATTGAGCACGGGATACCGCGGCTTAAGGGGGATGAGGGCCGGTTCAATCAGATCCTTACCAATCTTGTCAGTAATGCGGTCAAGTATACCGATAAAGGCGGGATCATCGTTAAACTTGGCGTCGATCAGCAGGCATGTGCCGATGATAAGTGCCGTATCAGGCTGGTGGTCCAGGACACGGGGTTCGGGATAGAGGCAGAGCATCAAACCAGGATCTTTGATGCCTTTACGCGGTTTCATGAATTTGAAGGCGGCAAAGAGCGCAGCGGCGTAGGGCTTGGGATGTATATCACCAAAAGGCTGGTTGACCTTATGCAGGGCGAGATCGGGGTGGTTTCCCAGGTGGGTGTCGGCAGCGAATTTGTGGTGGTCCTGGAATTCGACAAAGTAAATGGTCCGGCGGTTTAAGACGGAGGTCGGAATGAGGCGAGCGTTATATTTCTTGATCGCGGGATTTTTATTGGGTCAGGTTCTGCCGCTGGGTCAGGCCTTTGCCGGGCAACGGCCCGTCGTTAAGTCAGCTTCAGAGTATGATTACCCGCCGTTTTGCATTATTACCAAAGAGGGTAAAGCCGATGGATTCTCCGTTCAACTGCTCAGGGAGGCTTTGGCCGCGGTCGACCTGGATGTTGATTTCCAGACAGGTGAATGGGACCAAATAAAGAAAGATCTGGCTGTCGGGTCCATACAGGTATTGCCGCTCGTCGGACGCACGCCCGAGAGGGAAGCGTTCTATGATTTTACATTCCCTTATTTAACACTGCATGGCGCTGTCTTTGTCAGGGAAGACGATACGCGCATTAACAAAGTGAGCGATCTTGCCGACAAGGCCGTGATGGTCTTGCGCGGCGACAATGCCGAGGAATTTGCGCGGCGCACGCATATTTCATCGAACATCATTACGGTTGATTCGTACACCCAGGCCATGCAATGGCTGGCGGTGGGCAAGTATGACGCTGTCATTGCCCAGCGTGTGATGGGATTGCAATTATTGAATGCGACCAAAATAAAGAATGTCCATCCGCTGGAGCTGTCCCTGCAGGATTTCCGGCAGGATTTTTGTTTTGCTGTCCGTAAAGGCGATAAAGCGCTGTTATCACAATTGAATGAAGGCCTGTCGATCGTTATTGCCAATAAGACTTTCGATCAGCTTTATAAGAAATGGTTCGGCGCATTACTTAAGCAGCAGGTTACGTTTCAGGATGTGGGCAAATACCTGTCCATTATTCTGATCCCGGTCATGGCGGTGATGGTTCTGGTGTGGATCGTTTTGTTACGCCTTGAAGTGAAAAGAAAAACAAAGAGCCTGGTCGATGAAATGGCCGAGCATAAGCGCATCGATGCGGCGCTGCAGGAAAGCCGGGAGCGTTATGCGAGTACATTAGCGGCTTTGGACGACGGGCTTTGGGATTGGCATATTCCCAGCGGCAAGGCATTCTTTAATGCTGCTTATTACAGTATCCTCGGTTATGAGGATGGTGCTTTTTCTGCCGATTATGATACATGGCGGAAATTTGTTCATCCGGATGATATTGTCAGGGTTGAAGAGGGTTTGCGCTGCGCGCATGAAGCCGGCAAAGGATTCGATATCGATCTGCGGATGAAGATGCGATCGGGCGAGTGGCTGTGGGTCGCCACACGGGGTAAGACCATTGAAAGTGATGCGGACGGTAAAGCGGTGCGGATGGTGGGCACATTATCGAATATCACCGAACGCAAGCGGTCAGAGGATCTGCTGAGGATGAGCGAAAGGAGATACCGCAATTTGATAACCAGTCTGGATGCCGGCATTGTTGTGCATGCACCGGACAGTTCTGTGGTGATGAGCAATGCCCGGGCATCGGAATTACTCGGATTAAGTGAAGAACAAATGCGCGGGAAGATGGCCATAGACCCCCAGTGGAGGTTTGTCCATGAAGATCATACGCCCTTCGCGCTTGAAGATTACCCCGTGAACCGCATCATTGCCAGTATGAAAGAATTCAAGAAGTTGATCCTTGGCATCGACCGTCCTGCCACGCATGACATGGCATGGGTTGAGGTCAACGGCCTCCCTGTTCTGGACAGTCAAGGGGGCTTGTCCGAAATTATTATCAGTTTTGTCGATATCACCGAGCGCAAACACGCTGATAATATCCTGCAAAAGGCCAAGGAAGATGCGGAAGCCGCGAGTAAGGCCAAGACCGAATTTCTTAATAATATCGCCCATGATTTTCGCACGCCCATGCATGCGATCATGGGTTTCAGCGGTTTGCTGAAGGCTGAGGCGTTAACAGAGAAACAGGAACATTTCGTCAGGGTCATTTATGAAAGGAGCCGCAGTCTCCTGGGTTTGGTTGAGGATCTATTGAGCGCTTCACGGCTTGAAACAGGCCATCTTGAGCTGCGGCATATGGAATTCGATATCAAGAAATGTCTGGCGTCTGCTGTTGATGTGGCCAGGATCGAGTTGGGCGACAAAAACGTGAAGGTGTCGCTGGATGCGGGTGTGGATATCCCGCGGATACAGGGGGATGAAAGCCGGTTCAATCAGATCCTCATAAATCTGGTCGGCAATGCCGTTAAGTACACCGACAAGGGCGAGATCGTTGTGAAGCTGAGTGTGGATCATTGCTCCGATGCAAAATGCCGTATCCGGGTTAGCGTTAAGGACACCGGGTTTGGCATAGCACCGGATAAACAGCAGCGTGTTTTCAATGCTTTTACGCGATTCCATGAGTTTGAAGGCGGCCAGGAGCGCAGCGGCGTGGGCCTGGGCATGTATATCACCAAAAGGCTGGTCGATCTGATGCATGGTGAGATAGGGCTGGTTTCCGAGGTGGGTGTCGGCAGTGAATTTGTGGTTACACTGGATTTCGACCGGGTTTAGGCAGTGGGTTATTTTAAGTGGAGTGGGTACGCATGGCCATATCAGGGCGAAGATTTTTGGTGAGTGGCTTTTCCAGGTTTTCCGGCATGGCTGGTCTTATGACCATGGGCGTCGGCGGGCTGGTGCTATTGGGCTGGGCCTATGATATCGCCGCACTCAAAAGCGTTCTTCCGGGCCTGGTGACGATGAAGGCTAATACGGCGGCCTGTTTTATTTTTATTGGTTTTGCACTCTTTATGTTGCGATCGTCCAGGAGTGAGGCGTGGCAGCGGGGTGTTACGGCAATCGGCAGTTTTGTTACGGCGGCGATCGCTGGCCTTACGCTTGTTGAATATGCACTTAAGGTGAACCTGGGGATCGACCAATTTATTTTCCTGGAGGGCGGCGATGCCCTTTTTACTACGGACCCTGGCCGCATGGCGGTGAGTACGGCGGTCTGTTTTATTCTGGCTGCGGTCGCTTTATGGCGCGGCAGCAAAAAATCAGGAATATATGCGCAGCAGTTGATATCGATCGCCGGATTCTCGATCGCGCTGGTTTCTCTTATCGGATATTTATTCGGCATCAAGTTCATTTATTTCGGTATAAGCGGCTTCACGGCCATGGCGGTGCATACGGCCGCTGTCTTTGCACTTTTATTCACAGGTCTTTTCTTTATACATTACGATCAGGGATTGGCCCGTGCTATCACAGAAAGAACCTCCAGCGGTTTGTTGCTCCGGAGTTTTCTACCGATCATCATCATGGGTTTTCCTTTATTAGGATGGCTTCATACTTTTCTTCAGTTGCATGAAAGCCTTTCTCAGGATGTCAGTGGCTGTATGGTTGCTTTTCTTGAGATCGCTATCGTGGGTGGGGTTTTTCTGTGGCTGGTGGCATTCATCCGTCGTGTCGACATGGAACGCCAGGGTGTGGAAGATGTTTTACATAAGAATCAGGTTCTCCTGGATGAGACCGGCAGGATCGCCAGGATCGGTGGCTGGGAATTTGATGTGGCGCGGCAGAGATTGCTATGGACGAAGGAGGTTTTTCTTATTCACGAAGTTGACCCCGGGTTTGAACCGACGGTCAGTAAGGCCATAGACTTTTATAGCGAGGATTCAAAGCCTGTTATTGCCCTGGCGGTACAGCGTGCTCTTGACAATGGTGAGCCATTTGATCTTGAGCTTGAGGTGATTACGGCCAAAGGTAGCCATCTGTGGGTCCATGCCATTGGTAAGGTAGAGCAGGAGGATGGTAAAACCAAAAGAGTCCTGGGTATTTTTCAGGATATTACCGAGCGCAAAAGGATCGAATCACTGCTTGAAAAACGCATGGTCGCTTTAACGCGCCCGCTGGATCACCCAGAAGGCATCGTTTTTGAAGAATTATTCGATCTTTCGGCTATTCAGCGCCTGCAGGATGAATTTTCAGCGGCGATGGGTGTGGCGTCGCTCATTACGAAGGTGGATGGGACGCCTATCACCCGTCCCAGTAATTTCTACCGGCTTTGCAGCCATATTATCCGCTGTACGGAAAAGGGGTTGCATAATTGTTACCGTTCTGACGCTTTTATCGGGAGGTATCACCCGAGTGGTCCGGTTATTCAGCCGTGCTTAAGCGGCGGGTTATGGGATGCCGGTGCCAGCATTACGATCGGGGACCGTCATGTGGCGAATTGGCTGATCGGCCAGGTGCGCGATGAGAATCAGAGTGAAGATAAAATGCGGGCTTATGCGCGTGAGATCGGAGCGGATGAGGCGGCTGTCGTGGATGCCTTCCGTGAGGTTCCCGCCATGTCGTTTGAGCGGTTCAAGCGGATAGCGCAGGTGTTGTATACATTGGCGAATCAACTCTCATCGATGGCTTATCAGAATGTCCAGCAGGCGCGTTTTATCACCGAACGTAAAGAGGTTGAAGAGTTGCTCAAGAAAGCCAAGGCGGATGCCGAGGCGGCTAGCAAGGCCAAGAGCGAATTCCTGAACAATATCGCCCATGATTTTCGTACGCCCATGCATTCGATCCTGGGTTTCAGTGACCTGCTTAAAGCTGAGCCATTAACGGAAAAACAGAAAAAGTTTGCCAGCATTATTCATGAAAGAGGCCGGGGGCTTTTAGGGCTGGTCGAGGATCTTTTGAGTGTTTCAAGGCTTGAATCGGGCAAACTTGAATTACGCAGCGCTGCGTTTGATCTTGAACAATGCATATTAAGCGCCATTGACGTGGCCAGGATCGAGTTGCTGGATAAGTCCGTTAAGATGGTCGTGCAGATAGATGGTTTTATCCCGCGCGTTATCGGAGACGAAAGCCGGTTCAATCAGATCCTCAGCAATTTGATCGGCAATGCCGTAAAATATACGGACAAGGGCGAGATTTTGGTGAAGCTCAGCACCAATAAGGACGCAAAGGGCAAGTGCCGTGTGCGAGTCTCTGTCAAAGATACAGGGTTCGGCATATCAAAAGAACAGCAAAGCAAGATCTTTGAGGCGTTCACCCGTTTCCATGAGTTTGAGGGCGGCAAAGAGCGCAGCGGTGTCGGGCTTGGTATGTATATCACCCAAAGACTGGTTGATCTCATGCAAGGGGAGATAGGCGTTGCTTCCGAGGTGGGGGTGGGCAGTGAGTTCGTGGTTACCGTGCCCTTTGATGTCATTGAGCCGGCGGCAGGGCCCGCTGAACATTGATCAAAAAAGGAATATCTTTTTATGTACTTAGAATGTAATATTGTCAAAAAGCCCGTTCAATCATGTGCAGGTCACTACCGGAAAGGAAGTTCGTAACATGAACAAACTTCGCCTGGAACGTCACGGCATCACCCAATACGATGAGATCTTTTATAACCTCTCGACTGAAGAGCTGGTCAAGCATATTACATCGACGGATACACCGGTCAATGAGCGCGGCGTCATTACATCGACGGGCGCTGTGGCCATTGAGACCGGCAAATACACCGGCCGTTCGCCTAAGGATAAGTATGTTGTAAGCGAAGAAACCTCGCGCGACAAGATATGGTGGGGCATCGGTCCTGTGGCGCCGACGACCAATAATTCCGATAATCAGCAGATATCGGAAGAGACCTGGTATTACCTTAAAGACCTTTCGCTTAAACAGCTCAATGGCAAAAAGCTTTATGTCATGGATGCCTTTGCCGGAGCCAACCCTGAATCACGTATGCGTGTGCGCCTGGTCACCGAGATCGCCTGGAAAGCTCATTTTTTCAAGAACATGTTCATCCGCCCGACGGACGAAGAGATGAAGACGTTCGTGCCGGACTGGACTGTGCTGGACGCGTGTAAGACTTCATGCCCTAATCCGCACCGCCATAGCCTGCGTACGGATGTGTTCATCGCCTTCAATATGATGGAGCGTATCACCCTTATCGGCGGCACATGGTACGGCGGCGAGATCAAGAAGGGCATTTTCTCGGTCATGAATTATTTCCTGCCGCTTAAAGGCATCGGTTCTTATCATTGTTCAGCCAATATGGGCAAAGACGGCGACACGGCGCTGTTCTTCGGGCTTTCGGGCACGGGCAAGACCACGCTTTCCGCGGACCCCAAGCGCCTGCTCATCGGCGATGACGAGCATGGCTGGGACCATGACGGTATTTTTAATTTCGAAGGCGGTTGTTATGCCAAGTGCATTAATCTGTCCGAGAAGAACGAGCCGGATATTTTCCGTGCGATCCGTAAGGGCGCCATCCTGGAAAATGTCGTTTTGAACGACAAGGGCGTCGTCGATTATAATTCCGACAAGAAAACAGAGAATACCCGCGCCTCGTACCCTATTCATCACATCGACAACATTGTCCGTCCGACATCGCGTGGCGGCCATCCGTCGAAGATCGTTTTCCTGACCTGTGATGCGTATGGCGTCCTGCCGCCGGTTTCAAAACTTACCAGTGACCAGGCGATGTATCATTTCCTGAGCGGTTACACGGCGCGTGTGGCCGGTACCGAGCTCGGTGTGACCGAGCCGAAGGCGACGTTCTCGGCCTGTTTCGGGCAGGCGTTCCTTTTATTGCATCCGACACGTTACGCCAAGATCCTGGGTGAGCAGATGGACAAGCATGGTTCACACGCCTATCTGGTCAATACCGGATGGGTGCGCGGGAAATACGGCGTAGGCCAGCGCATGGACCTGCCTAGCACGCGTAAGATCATTGATGCCATCCTGGACGGGTCTTTGGAAAGAGCTGAATTCGAGACCATGCCGATCTTCAATTTTCAGATCCCCAAGGCGATCGCGGGCGTTGACAGTGCTATCCTTAATCCGCGCAATGCCTGGGCTGATAAAGTTGCTTATGACAAGACGTATAAGGACCTGGCCAGGATGTTCGTGGCGCATTTCCAGAATTTCACGGATACGGAAAAAGGCCGCGCCCTGGTTGATGCCGGCCCGCAGGTAGATTCATAACTTTATGGATAAATGGCTCTATTTGATCGTCGGTGGCATGGTTGGCACCGTTTCTCGTTACAGGCTGGACGCTTTTGTGGCCCAGCGCCTGGGGGCGGGGTTCCCGTGGGGAACGCTGGCTGTCAATCTGGTGGGATGCCTGGTCATTGGCTTTCTTGATGTTATCTTTGAGAAGAAATTCCTCCTCAGCCCCAATTACCGCATTTTACTCATGACGGGTTTTTGCGGGGCGTTCACCACCTTTTCGACGCTTATCCTGGAAACATCCAATCTGCTTAAAGACAATGAGTTTTTGTACGCGTTCGGCAATATCACCATCAGCGTCGGGCTTGGGCTGGCTTTATTCAAGCTGGGCGCGGTCATTGCTGAAGTCATATGACATAACGGAAAGGGAATAGTTTATGAAAATGCCGTTGGATGCCAAAGTATTGAAGATCTTTATCGGGGAGCAGGAGAAGTGGAAGGGCAAGCCTCTGTACGAGGCGATCGTGGACGTCGCCAGGGAGAAGAAAATGGCCGGTGCGACCGTCCTTAAAGGTTGCCTGGGTTTTGGCGCGAACAGCCATATGCATACGTCCAAGATCCTCAGCCTTTCCGAAGATCTGCCGATGATCATTGAGATCGTTGACGGTGCTGAAAAGATCGAGCATTTTCTGCCGCTATTGGATGAAATGATCAAAGACGGCCTGGTGACCGTAGAGCCTATTAACGTTGTGATATACAAGGCCTGAGCTGTGGTTGACTGGAAGATATTTGCCTTAGGTTCTGCTGTTTTCGCCGGATTAACGGCGGTGCTGGCCAAGATCGGCGTGAAGGATATCCCGTCAAATCTGGCGACGCTGATCAGGACCATGGTCATTATTGTATTTCTGGGGGTCCTGGTATTCATGCGTCAGGAATGGAAGAACCCGCTTTTGCTGAACCGGCGCTGTTTGATCTTTCTGGTCCTTTCCGGCATTGCCACGGGTTTATCATGGCTGTGTTATTACCGCGCCTTGCAGACCGGGCCGGCGTCTTTGGTTGCGCCGATCGATAAACTGAGCCTGTTCTTTGCGGTCACGCTTTCGGTCATGTTCCTGGGTGAGCGTTTGGGGATGTATCAGTGGATCGCGGTCGGCCTTATCCTTTCAGGGACACTGCTGATCATTTTCAAACCGAATTGATCAGTCTTACTTTATAAATTAAAAATGGGAGATGTTTATGAAAGCAGAATTAAGAGAGCGATTCGCCGGGTATCGCGGCGGCAAATCCCTCAAGGGTACACAGACGGAAAAGAACCTGCTCAAAGCTTTTGCCGGAGAATCCCAGGCACGTAACCGTTACGACATGTTCGCGGGCAAGGCAAAGGAAGACGGCTTTGAACAGATCGCGGCGATCTTTATGGAAACAGCGAACAATGAAAGGCATCACGCGCAGATCTTCTTTGCTTTCCTTGAG
>PEAF01000053.1 GCA_002753465.1 Candidatus Omnitrophota bacterium | reverse complement strand
GCCCGAAATATACGCTTCAGGAGAGTGTGGCTGATACCTTGGAATATTACCGGTCGATTTCGGGTGTGCGCTGATGCGGATCATGATCGGGCATAATTATTACCAACAGCCCGGCGGTGAGGATGCTGTTTTTCAAGCTGAAGTGGCGATGCTCAAAAAGCATGGCCACGAGGTTCATGTTTATGAAAGGAGTAATGCTGAGATTGAGGGCGGTTTTTTTCATAAGCTACGGCAATTATGCTCTTTTCGCTGGTCAAAACGCTCTTACAATGAGGTTCGCGCGCTGATCAGGGAATTCAAACCTGATATTGCACATTTTCACAACACATTTTTTATGATGACCCCTTCGGTTTATGACGCCTGTCATGATGATGGGGTTTTTGTGGTGCAAAGTTTGCATAATTTTCGTTCAGTTTGTATGAATGCTTTATTCCTAAGGGACAAAAAAGTCTGTGAATTGTGTACCCCTGCCTCTTCGTTTAACGGTATTTTTCATCGTTGTTACCGTAAGTCATTTTTGCTGTCAGTGGCTATGGCTGATATGATCGGTTATCATTGGCGACGGTCGACGTGGATAAAAAAAGTCGACCGATTCATTGTGGCGAGTGAGTTCACGCGGACACAGTTTATTCGGTTCGGCTTTCCGTCTTCCAAGATCGTTGTTAAGCCGCATTTTGTAGATGAGCCTGTTATTCGCGATGGCAAGGTTGATGGGAAGTATATGTTGTATGCAGGTCGATTGAGCGATGAAAAAGGGATCGAAGTCCTTTTGCATGCGTGGGCTGAGATCAAAGACATCCCTTTGTATATTGTTGGTTCAGGCCCGTTGAAGGCTTATGTAGAGGCGTTTGTTAAGCGTCAGGGACTTGATAATATTCGGGTCTTTGGTTTTCTGGACCACCAGCGTTATGAAGAGGTGTTTGCTGCTGCAAGTGCGCTGATTGTTCCGTCATTATGTTACGAAAATTTTCCGCGGGTCGTTGTCGAGGCGTATGCCCGCGGCATTGCGGTTATCGCCAGCCGGTTAGGAAGTCTTCAGGAAGTTGTGCAAGATCAGAAAACCGGGGTTTTATTTACGGCGGGCGATGCTGAGGATCTGTGTCGATGTGTGCGTAAGGTTTGGAAAGGTTCTCAGTATTTGGAATTGGGTAGGAATGCCAGGAATTTATACGCGGCGCTTTACACGGAACAGATCAATTACGACATATTGATGAGCCTATATTCAAAAGCACACAAGCCGCATTGAGCCATACGGGGCTTTGCGGTAGTCTGGGCACAACCAATCAGATCGAGTAGTCAGCATGCTTTTTAATTCAGCAGCCTTTCTTATTTTCTTCCCCTTGGTCACAGCCATGTATTTTGCTGTGTTCCATCAATACCGCTGGATACTGCTACTCGTGGCCAGTTGCGTTTTCTACATGTGGTTCATACCGCAGTATCTTCTTATATTATTGGGTTTGATCGTCATTGATTATTGGGCGGCGATATTGATAGAGGATTCAAAAGAACTGGGGCGGAAGAAGTATCTGATCTCCAGTATCTTTGCGACTTGCCTAACACTTTTCGTCTTCAAATATTTCAATTTCTTTAGTGCAAGCTTTACGCAGCTCGCTGCACTGCTGGACCTTCACTATCCACCGAAGGTTTTAGGACTTATTCTTCCCATCGGCCTTTCGTTCCACACTTTTCAAAGCCTTTCTTATGTGATCGAAGTATATTGGGGGCGCCAGAAAGCAGAGCGACATTTCGGTATTTATGCGCTTTACGTTATGTTTTATCCACAACTGGTGGCAGGACCCATTGAACGTCCGCAAAATCTTTTACATCAGTTCCGCGAGAGGCATTTCTTTGATTATGCGCGTGTGGTGGATGGGCTTAAGCTCATGGCCTGGGGGATGTTCAAGAAAGTCGTGATCGCCGATCGTTTGGCTTCATTTGTGAATCTAGTCTATGATGACCCGACAAGCTATCATGGTCCCATGTTCGTGCTGGCCACGACTTTTTTTGCTTTTCAGATCTATTGTGATTTCTCAGGGTATTCGGATATTGCGATCGGCGCGGCCCAGGTGATGGGGTTTCGGTTGATGGATAACTTTAACAGGCCGTATTTTTCTAAATCGATCGCGGAATTCTGGAAACGCTGGCACATTTCCCTATCAAGCTGGTTCCGGGATTATATTTATATTCCACTCGGTGGGAGCCGTTGCGGCAGATGGCGCTGGCAGGCGAATCTTTTTTTGACATTCCTGATCAGCGGGCTTTGGCATGGGGCCAACTGGACATATGTTGTTTGGGGCGCTCTGAACGGTTTTTATCTTATGTTCGGGATCTGGACTAGCGGCTTAAGGGGGAAGATCCGTAGAATGATCGGCATTGACCGTTTCAGCCGACCGCTTAAGGCCTGGCAAGTGCTGGTTACGTTTTCATTAGTTTCTTTCGCCTGGATATTCTTTAGGGCGAAGGATCTGAATGAGGCCCTTTATATTGTCGGTCAACTCTCACGTGGATGGGGGGATCTTTCAAGCATACATAGGGAGTTTGAAAAGCACTCTACATTCAATGGGTTCGAGACGACGCCTAAAGGGATATTGTTCTCTATAATGCTTATTGTTTTTCTGATCTGCGTGCATCTTGTGCAAAGGCATGGGACTATAAGAAGGATGCTTGCAGACAGGCCAGGGTGGGTCCGATGGAGTTTTTATTACGTCCTTGTGTTGGGAATGATCATTTTTGGACAATATGGAAAAAGCCAGTTCATTTATTTCCAGTTCTGAGATCAGTGAGATAATACGCTTTGTTATCAGGGCGGGTTTATTTCTTTTGTCGCTACTTTGTATGATCGGTCTAACAAATTTCTTTGTTGATCCGTCACATGTGTATGGAGACGGCAGTTACGAACGGGGCATCGCTGAGATATTGGCGTCTGGAAAGAATGTGGCCAATGTTGTAGATTTTGATCAAAAGTTAGTTCAAAGGATCTTGATCGAGAAGCGTCGCATGCCTTCGGATGTTGTTATTATTGGCTCCAGTCGCTCCATGCAAATAGGTTCAAATATATTTCCGGGGGCGAATGTTATGAACAATTCGATCTCAGGTGCCACACTGGATGTTTATTTGAGCCTTTTATCCTGCTATGATAAGAAAAACTTATTTCCAAAGAAATTGATCCTTGGCTTTGACCCTTGGGTTTTAATGCCTGACTTGGGAGAAGAATGGCCGTCTTTGAATGGGAATGAGCTTTCTATTCTGGAGAAACTGGGTGCTACTGAGTTGAACGTAAGGCCTCCGTTGGTCCCTAAACGATGGCAGAATATTTTTTCATTGGCTTATTTTCAAGTTTCGGCCAAGGATCTTTTTAAAAGACGGCTTCAAGCCAACCGGTATTTTTCAACTGATGAAGAGCGCGCCGACTATACTATTTTACTTAGGGATGGCCGGCGTTCCTACGACAAGGCTTTCCGTTCTAAGTCTGTGCAAGAAGTCGAAGGCGAAGTAAGAGATAGCTTGTTGAAGGCAGAGCGGCCAGCATTCCAGCTTGGCCGCATGGATCCTGATTGGGCACGGGTATTGGAAAAGGCCATTGTTTATTTGCAAGGACAAGGTGTTGATGTTGTCATTTTCTTACCGCCGCAGCACCCGGATGTTTATAAAAGTTTCATGGGGTCTGTTCGTAATAGGGTTATCGTTGACACAGAGGCTTATTTCAGGGAACTCGCACAGAAGCGCCATTTAAAGATTGTTGGCTCGTATGACCCGTCACGTTGCGGCCTCACTGGGGCAGACTTTTATGATGCTGGTCATGTTACGGCTGAAGGTGTTGAGCGAATATTCAGTTCGGCCGCAATTGGGATGTAACCGGTTAGCATGTATCCTGAAACCTGGGAATAACGTTATGAAGAAATACACAGCACCTTATGAGAACAGCAAGTTATGGCTGATACCTGTCGTTTTGCCTTTATTGCTGATCATTTTTTCATATGCCTTAACAGAGTGGTCCTGGGGACTTATGGATGATCTGACGCTCCTTTCTGTTCCTGGCAGTGTATGGGATCGCACGAAGATCATTTTTCAGTTATATTTTAATTTCGGAGAAATGAAATGGACGCATGCGCTTCACTGCGCAGTCTTTTATAAAGTTTTTTCAGCAAGTCCCAAGGCCTTTCATTTCTTTAAGTTTTCTGAAATTGCAGTGACGCTTGGCATTTGGGGCCTTTTGGCATGGAGGCTGACGGGGCGATCTGTTGCCCTGCTCTTGTTCAGCGCTATTGCCCTTACTTTTCATTATTTATATGATCAGTTCTTCTTTTTATCAACACATGAAACGACGGGATTGTTATTCCTGGGTTTGGGGTTGTACGCTATCGCTGTGGTAGAAATAGAGCCAAAAGATGTTGGGCGGCGCATCTGCGGCTGGTTGGTGGCGGTGGCAGCGCTGGTCGCATCGCTGGGTGCTAAAGAACCTTTTTTGACGGGCATCTTGTCGGCAGGTATTAGCCTTTTTTGGTTGGGCTGTAATACTAAAGACAGGCGGGGTCTGGTGTGGATGGGCGTGGGTTGCGCGATTGCGGCCTTGGGGTATGGTGTTTATTTGAAGGTAGGTGTCAGTAAGGCTTATACGGCCGGATACAGTCTCATGGACATTTCCAGAATGGCTGCGAATTTGATCGTTTGGGCAAAAAAGATCTTTTTGAACCATGTGCCATGGATCGTGGTGTGTGGCGGAGTGCTGGGGCTGACGGGGGGTTTTCCTAAATGGCGTGATTTGTCTTTGGGGGAACGTTTCGGGCTGGTGTTGGCGGCAGCTCTTTACTGCTCATTCCTTGGCGTTTTCCTGCCGTGGGCAGTAACTTCATATTATGTTGGCCCGTTGGGGCTGTTCTTTGCATTAGCTGTTTCTGTTTTGCTTGCGCGCAGGATAGAGCTCCTTGACGGTAAACGGTCATTGGCGTTGATTTTATTTGCAACGGTCTTTACAGGTTTCATGGCTTTCTATACATTGAATAGAGAGTCTACATACCATTATGATACGCAGAATTTGTGGGCATGGATGAAGGGTAACGGCGATTTTCAGGAAAAGGAAAAGAAAGAACAGGTTTTTTGTAATGCTATGGAGGGTTCGGTTGCTATCCCCGGGCATGCTAATCGCTGGTGGGGTCTTGGGCTGAAGAATTTTGCCTGGGAATCTGGCGGGATCTCCAAGGCGCTGGGCAGAGGCGCAAGGTATTATGTTTTTTCAAAGCGTTTTGGTGAGTTAGATCAGACCGACCTTAAGGGGTGGCGAACGGTTTTCTATAGTAAGTTTTGGCAGGTCTATCAGAAGGAATAATGGGTTATGATCTTTTTTGTTTTCCCTGTTTACAATGAAGTTGAAAACCTTGAAGGACTTGTTGCCGGCATCCGCAAGGTAATGAAGGGGCGGTCCTATAAAATGGTCGCCGTTAATGATGGCTCGACCGACGGTTCTGTCGCATTGCTTAAGGGGTTACAGACGGATGATCTTTTGATCACTGGCTCGGTGATCAATATGAATGTCGGCGCTGTTTTTTCGATGGGCATTGATCAGGTCTTGAAAATAGCCCAGGATGATGATGTGATGATCATCATGGAAAGCGATCAGACCAGTGAGCAGGACCTAGTCATCCCTATGGCTAAAGAGATCGAAGATGGTAAAGCGGACATTGTGATCGCCTCACGCTATTTATCGGGCGGCCGCTATGTAGGGTTTCCTTTGCCGCGGTTACTGTTCAGCCATGTGGCTAATCGTCTTGTGCGGGCATTCTTCCCGGTGGGCAGCGTTCAGGACTATACGATATTCTTCCGGGCTTATCGTGTTGTGGTCTTACGTCAAGCGTCGCATTATTTTGGGCCATTTGGCCTTATTCAGTCCAAGGGCTTTGTGGCTAATGCCGAACTTCTTGTGAAGTTGTCATTGTTCACTCAAAAGATCATGGAAGTGCCGTTTGTGTATAATTACGGCAAGAAAAAAGGCGCCAGCAAGATCAATGTCATGCGTACGATCAATGAGTACTTCGTTTTGATCAATTATCTTAAGCGTATTTTGGTGAAACATAGATTTCTTAACGGGAGTAAGTAATGAAAATTCTTGTGACGGGCGGGGCCGGCATGATCGGCTCACATTGTGCCGAATATTATGCCAAAGACAGGCGTAACAAGGTCATTGTTTACGACAACTTGATGCGTTCGAAGATATTTGCATCTAAGAAGAAATCTGTGGAGTACAACTGGAATTATTTGCAGCAGTACAAAAATATAGATTTTTGGAAGAATGACATTCGGGACCTTGCTTCGGTGGATAAGTGTTTTAAGAAGTTCAAGCCGGATGTGGTCATCCATGCTGCGGCTCAGCCGGGGGTTCGTTTTTCATTGGATAATCCCCAGGAGGACTTTACGATCAATTGTCAGGGTACCGTTAATATTCTAGATGCCTTGCGTCGGCACAACGCCAAGGGCTCTTTTGTTTACTGTTCGACCAACAAAGTCTTTGGTGAGAATGTTAATGACATTCCTTTGGTGGAAAAGAAAATGCGCTACGACTTTCGCAAGGGCGGCGGCGTGTCTGAGCAGCAGGGCATTGATCATACCGGCCATACGCCTTATGGCGTATCGAAATTGGCAGGTGACCTTTATGTTCAGGATTATGCCCATACTTATGGGATGAAGACGGGTGTTTTCCGTATGAGTTGCATTTATGGCACGCGCCAGTTCGGGTTTGAGGATCAGGGGTGGATCGCCTGGTTTTCGATCTGTTATCTGGCGGGGCAGGATATTTCGATCTATGGCGACGGCAAGCAGGTTCGTGATGTGCTGTGGGTCGAGGACCTTGTTCAGGCGTACGACAAGTTCCTGAAAAGCCCGCTTAAGCATGGTGTGTTCAATATGGGCGGTGGTCCGAAGAATACAATGTCCCTTCTTGAACTGGTGGGGTATCTGGATGAGATCACGGGCCGTAAGGTGAAGGTGAAGTTCAAAGAGTGGCGCAAGTTCGACCAGAAGGTTTATATCTCGGATATTGCCAAGGCTAAGAAAGTATTGGGTTGGTCTCCGAAGATCACGCCGCGTGAGGGCGTTGAGCGGATGGTGCGCTGGTTGCAGGGGAACGTGTGCTGACACGTGTTTTTAACATTTACTTCATCGCTATTACGCTAATTTATAGTGTTTGGCGTCTTTATATTTTTCTCCAACGATGACATTGAGCCATTTGCCCACACTGCTTCTTCTGATCGGGTATCCGGTTTACTGGATTGAACTTTATTTCTTTTCACATCCGACGGGCCATTCCACATGGCTCGCCAGTGGTCTTTTGGCTGTAGCTATTTGTTGTTTGTTATACTGCAAAAGACCGTCGGTTTCATTCCCGATTGAGAATAAATTCCTATGGGTGGCATGCGCATTTGCTTTGGTGATCATGGCTGTTGCCGGCGTGGCCAGCACTCTGCCGCCGCATCTGGCGCAGGAATATGACGCGATCAACTATCACATTACAATTCCACGACAGCATCTGCTAACTGGTTCTTTTGCTCACCTGACATGGTCGCTGGCCGACCTTTTTTTATTACCTGTGAATTTTGCCTTAGCGCCTTTCTGGCTTGTGACTGAGTTGCCCAACAAGTGGCCGCAGTTCCTTTTTTTCTTGAGCTTACCTTTTATAGTTGGCTCTTTAACGAGGAAGCTGGGAGGAGATACGCTTCAGGCCTGGATGGCTGGTTTGTTGGTGGTTGGTGCGCACGGCATCAGTATCCAGGCCGGTACGGCCATGCTGGATGTGGCGCTATGCTATTTGTTCGTTGCGGCTTTGGATAGCTTCCTGGGTGGCTATGTTGTGCTGGCAGCTATTGAGATAGCGTTCTTTGTTTTTGCTAAACCTGCATTCCCATTATTGTGTTTTGCATTGACATTCGGGTTAGCCATCTTTTGGTTGGCGGCATTCAGATCGGGAGTTCTGACGAAGTGGTGTTGGGGGTTTTTGCCGGATCAGAATAAGGCGCCTAAGGGTGAGATAAAAAAGTTTCTCCTAGCGTTTCTTTGTGCAAGTATTGTTATCGGTGGTCCATTTATGCTGAAGTCATTTTATTATACCGGCACGCCATTCTGCCCATTAGGTGTTGGGTTCTTTTCTCCGTTAGCGGCGCAAACAAAGTCTGTTCGTGATGAGATCAAGTACAGGAGTGATTTGCATCTGGTGCCCAAAGACGGGTATGGATTTACGCGGACTTTAAAGAACTTTATCATACATTTCTGGTGGATCACTGTTCCGGAAGAAGGGGTGAATAACAGATTTGATTATCCGTTGGGGTTGTCCTTGTTGTTGGTTTTGGTTCCATTCATCTATTTCCTGACACTATCTTTACGTAACAGAATTTTTTCGATTTTACCATTGTTGTGTGTGGTATATTGGGTGCTTTGGTGGTACGGGATGCAGCAAAGCCGGTTTTTATTTGTGCCCATGGTGCTAATGATCGTCACGACTGTCGTTGCCTGCAAAAGACTGTCAAAAGTGTTGTGGGCATGTGTTGTTATTGCGTTGGGATTTACGGCTTTGTCAGTATATCGTGCACATGCTTCTGATTTTGGGAAAACAGGATTTCAGGTATTGCGGGCATATGATGCGCGGCTACTGAAGATGGGTAAGGCGATCGGTCCTGGAGAGAAGGCTGAGGTTGATTCTCCGGATGCAGCTTTTGCTCCGTTTATTGTAGATGTTAAGAAAGAAAATGGATTTTTTGTTCTTAAGCCGTGAGCCATCTTACAGAGGATAATGAATTGCAATTCTTGTTGGTTAATCCATCAACCCGTGAGCAGAAAGGGGCAACTTCTGTTGCCCTAACCATACCGCCCATGGGTCTTGCTTATTTGGCTGCTGTTATTGAAAAACATGGAGCAGGTGTTGAGATCCTGGATGCTAATTTATACGGCATTGATCCTGACGGGGTCGCGGCTCAGGTCAAGGGCATCCCTGATGTGATCGGCATAACGGTAAATATTTTAACGGCTAAAATGGCCTTAAAGTATGCCGAGGAATTAAAAAAAGCTTACCCTAAGGCCATGATCATGTTTGGCGGTCCCTATGTGTCGGTGACTGGATGCCGTTTGCTGGAGGAGCATGGAATGCTCGACGCGCTGATCATGGGGGAGGGGGAGGCGACGATCGGGGAGATTGTTGAGCGACTTAAGCAGGGGGCTTCTTTTGATGGGGTTCTGGGGGTCATCTTTCGCGATAAGGGTAAAATCATTGATAATGGGCCGCGCCCATTGATCGCGGATATTGATTCCATTCCCATGCCGGCCTATCAGTTATTGCCGCATTTATCTAAGTATCGTTCGCGCAGTCGGGTGGCTCCCGTGGGATATGTTTTTACCAGTCGTGGCTGTCCGGCGGCGTGTACGTTCTGCTATCGGAATTTCGGTACAAAATGGCGTCCGCGTTCTGCGGATAAAGTTTTTGAAGAGATCGAGTTTCTGGTTAAGAATTATGGGATTCGTCAGCTTGAGTTCATGGATGATAATTTTGCATCTGATCCCGCGCGCGCCAAGCGTATTCTGCAAATGCTTATCGACAAGAAGCTGGGACTAAAGATCAATCTGCAAATCGGGGTCAGGATACACAGTCTTGATATGGAACTTTTGCGGTTGATGCGTAAGGCAGGCGTTTTTAAGTTTGGCTTTGGTATTGAGAGCGGTGACCCGGGTATTCTTAAAAAGATCAAGAAAGGGCTCAACCTCGAAAGGGCTTTACGCATCGTTGGGGCCGCCCGTTCGCTGGGTATGATCACGCATGGTTATTTCATCATTGGTTTTCCAGGTGATACGCCAGAGACGATGCGCCGGACCATTGATTTTGCCAAGAAGCTTAATGCCCATTATGCGAGTTTTTCGATCTGCGCGCCTTTGCCAGGTACAGAAATGTTCGATGATATAGCCCGTAACGGTGAGTTTTTGGAAGATGTGACTGGGGGCATTGATGAGGGCCTTTTTGCGATGAAGGCGTTCTTTAAATATGGCGAGACTACACCTGAAGAAGTGGTCAAGTATTGCAAGTTGGCGTGGAAAGAGTTTTACATCCGTCCTTTGAAGATCCTGGATGTGCTTACGACCGTGCGCTCGTGGGGAGAGTTGATGTGGTTGGTGCGCGTGGTGGGTGATATGATCCGGATCAAAAGGTAGGACATGACAAAACATCTTGAATTGAACCTGGGGGTTGCTTCTTCGGCCAAGAATTACAATAATTGGGTTTATTCTCACCTGAAGCCATATCTTAGCGGCGCTGTTTTGGATATAGGCAGTGGGTATGGCGCTATTGCCAAATTGATCAATACGCCGCAGGTCAACAAGTTAGTGCTTACAGATCTCAATGTCGATATGTTGAGTGCACTTGAAAAAGTGAAGCTCCATGTTAAAGATCATCATGTTATGAGTTTGGATATAACAGATGATGCCTCAGTAAAACAGGCGCCATTTCGTGGCATGGATATTGCGATGTGTTTAAATGTGCTTGAGCACATTGAAGATGATGCTAGGGCGGTGGCGAACATAGGTTCTTTGCTGAAGAAAGATGGGCAAGTTTTGATCCTTGTACCGGCCTTGAGATGCGTGTATGGTGAACTTGACGCTTCTGTCGGGCATTTTCGTCGCTATCAGCGCGGAACTTTAAGGACAGCGATGGAAAAGGGTGGCTTGCAGGTTGAGGATATCCGGTATATGAATTTTTTTGGTCCATTGACTTGGTATATATCGGGAAAGATCCTGAAACGAAAGCATTTTGACTTGAAGTCTTGTCGGCGTTTGGACAGGATCGTGCCTGTTCTTCGTGGTATTGATAAGTTGATGGTAAGGCCGCCTTTTGGGCAGTCTTTGTTTGCGGTAGGACGAAAGGTTTAAAGGAATGAAACTTTCCGTAATTATCCCCGTTTACAATGAAGAAAAAACCATTGGGTCCGTGATCCAGAAGGTTATGGCGCAGCCTTTGCTGGCGGCGATCACGTCGCGCGAGATCATTGTTGTGGATGACGGGTCTACTGATACTACGGCGCGGGTCTTAAGCGGATTACTGTCTGATTCGCATGGGCATGTCGTGGTGGTGACGCATACCCGCAATCAGGGCAAGGGTGCGGCTATTCGTTCGGCTGTAGCCAAAGTATCGGGGGATATCGTGCTTATTCATCATGAGTT
>PEAF01000150.1 GCA_002753465.1 Candidatus Omnitrophota bacterium | reverse complement strand
CAACCCTCACACGCTGACCTCATCCGGCGCCACAACCGTATCGCCATCCAGTTCAAGCGTCAATCTGATCTCACCCTCAGCGGTGAACTTCACCGCATTGCCCAAAAGATTGATCAGTATCTGCCTTAAACGCGTCGGGTCGCCCTTGACCTGAAAAGGGATTTCCGGATCGATCTCAATATGCGGATAGATCTTCCCTTCCGCCAGGCGTACCGAGATCATCTTAAACGCATCCGTGACCAGATACGGCAGATCGAACTCGATCGTCTCAAGCTTCATACGGCCAGAATCCATCTTGGAAATATCCAAGATATCATCAATGATACTTAAAAGAAGCTGTCCGCTCGAATGCACCATATCCGAGTAACCCCTCTGCCTGTCCGTCAACGTCGTTTTTCTTAAAAGAGCGCCAAACCCCAGGATCGCATTCATAGGCGTGCGGATCTCGTGGGACATATTGGCCAAAAAGTCGCTCTTGGCCTGATTGGCAACTTCAGCCGCTTCTTTGGCTTTCATTAACTGCACCTGGGAGTTTTGCAACGTTTCCAATGAAACCGTCGTAGCTTTCAAGTCCCGGGCCATATTATTAAACGTAGCCGCCAATGTGCCGATCTCATCTTGCGGGTCAACCTTACTCTGTCCACTGAGCTGCGATATCAGGCCGTGACCTGAGGACGTCAGATCGATCTGCGCACCGGTATCACCGCGCCCCATCTTTTTAATAAAGCTGCCGACATAATCGATCGGGCCCATGATGAGCTGATTAAAAAACAGCACGATGATAAAAATAACGATGAAAATAATAATGAACTGTATGCTACCCGAGGCCGTAAGATTTCTCACCACAGCATCAACGGCATCCTGATAGGTTATCGTCAAACTCACCGCACCGCCGACACCGCCGACCTTCATGGTCGGATGGCACCCGAGGCAGGATTGGGCCATGATAATAGGAGAAACATGACGGATAGCACGCGCGCCATTGATCAGCACCTGCCGATCTATCCCTCTACCCACGCCATCAAGCACTCTCCGGTCCACATCGTCCTTCGGGCGAGCTTCAACCACAACGCCAAGTTCAGACTCTAACGCCGCCGATCGCATAACCCTGAGTTCGGTCACATTCTTGAATTGACGTACGCTGTTGATATAGCCGTACAGGATCGCGCGATCACCGGTTGCCATGATCCCACGAAGGGCCTGCAAGATCGACGCAGAAAGTGTCGTCACCTCATCGGTGGCCTGATACGTAGCGACTTTGTAGGCGGAATATCCCGTCCAGCCCAACATTAAAGCAGCGCCCATGACCAGGACAACCGTAATAGCCAGCATGAATTTAACTTTTATTTTCACAGCAATACCCTTTAATTTTTAAAGGCATTCAAATAAATTAAATCTATTATATTTGTATTATTAGAAAGATACACCATCTTTTAAAGCATCTGCAAAGCCAGCTTCGTGGCCCGCGGCATTTTCTTGATCAAGGCCTCACGCTTGAGCGCAGCACCATGATCCGGACACGCTTCACTATAATATAACTTCATGGCACCGAAAGCGCGGGTAAACTTAGCCCCCTTACCGGCTTGATGCTCTTTAAGGCGCCGCGCCAGATCAGTGGTCACCCCCGTATAAAGCCGCCCGCCAGCACATTCAATGATGTACACATACCACATGAAAAGATACTTCCTTTTATTTGAGCGCCGAAAACCACCGGTTCAGGCCCAACTGAAATGTACCGCAGCGGATATTTTCTTTTCTGAAACCGGCGCGCTGCAGTGATGCCAGCAGAATGTCGGTAGAACGGATATGCCCCTTGATCTCCTGGCTGCTGACCATATTCATGGATGCCAGAAACTTCAGAAAACCATATGTCCCTGCCCCGGGCGTTGTAAAGACCAACTGCCCGCCATCCTGTAGTAACCGGTACGCCTCGCGTAAAAGATGTGCCCAAAGCTCATCATCAAAATGCTCGACCGTCCCCAAAGTAACAATGGCCGCAAAGAAGGCATCAGGAAACGGCAGACATGTATTTCTATTCACGCCCAGAGGCAGCAACTTAAGCCCGGCATTGTCACGGGAAGTTACAATGGCAGGGTCAATGCCATGCTTGGTTGAAAATCGCGTATTTAAAAGGAACACCGGTGTCGTGCCGCAACCGATATCAAGGACCCGGCCCTGCCGCAATTCTTCCTTAAGAAGGCCATCAGCCCTCCCGGCGCGCTGCTTGGCCAGAAAATTCTCCAACAAGCCGCTACCGCGGGTATATTTCTTGACCGGTACTGCCATAGCCTTAACCCGCCTTCCGCTTATCTGCATATTGTTGTACGATCTGCTGATACCGCCCCTGCCAGTCATAATCCGACGAGCATGTTTGCTGATGCCAGGAAACGGAAACGCGTCCCGACTTACATTTATAAAAATGCTCCAGCATGACGGCGGCATGCTGAATATATACCGAATTCTCCAGACCCAATGACTGGAAAATATTAAAATCCATGATCTCCTTTGTAGCGCATCGCGGCC
>PEAF01000149.1 GCA_002753465.1 Candidatus Omnitrophota bacterium | reverse complement strand
CGTCGCCCATTTATAAAAAGCCGCCTCAAGATCGCGCGTATTCACATAATCCCAATGCGTGCCGTGCAGCCGGCCTTCCTTATAAACTTCACGGTAGCGCGGGTCTTTGAGAACATCCACGGTATTAGGGAATATCCCCTCCCCAACGGCTTCCGCCAGCACAGAGGGTTTGCCCATCTGATATTTATAATCCTTGGTGCCGACACCTGAGAACTCACCGTACTTGGTATAATCAACGATCCTGTCCTTGCCCGCGAATGCAAGGTTCGGATGCGTCAGCAGGGCTGAACGCGCGGCCTCTTCCCGCTCTTCAGCGACTCCTGTCAACTGATCCATGATGATCTGTGCTTTTTCAGCAACCTTCCAAAACCCTCCACGGCTGGCATCCCATGACTCGGCAAACGGATATTCCCGGATGATCTCCTTGGCGAGGGCAATGGCCTCCTCAGTCTTACCCTGCATGCGCAGCGATTCAAGCCCCACGAAATGAATGGTCGCCACATCAGACAGCAAGCGATATTCTTCCATCCGATCACGCGGCGGAAAATCAGTCAACCGGGAATGCAAAAGCATGGCCTGCGGTTCGAATACCCTGATCGCCGTCTGCAAAATACGCAGCACTTCCGCGTGGTCCGCACGGTTGAGCGCATCCCATGCCAGGCGTGTCAACTCTTCAAATGTCTTGGACGTCAGATCGAGCGCCTCAACTTTGGCCGGCTGAGCACTGCTTTCCTCGGCCCGGACATGCGTCGGGGCCGACACGATGAAGATACAAAAAATAAGACCCAACGACCATGCTCTTTTTAACATAATTTCCCCGTGTAAGAACTTCTATTGAACAGATCAACCCACTAAAGCGCCCGCCGAGATCCCCTTAACAATATGTTTTTGCATCAAAAAATACACCAGAATGACCGGAATGGCCGTCATGGTCAGGCCGGCCATCAAGACCGGATAATCAACCTGGTACGCCCCGTTAAACACCATCAGCCCCCGCTGCAGCGGCATGAGGTTATTGTCGCTCAGTAAAAGCGTTGCCAGAATATACTCGTTCCACACGTTCAATGAATTATAGATCACGATGACCGCGATCGCCGGCGCCGTCAATGGCAAGGCCACATGCCACCAGACCTGCAGCCGGTTGCACCCGTCGATGCGCGCGGCATTCTCAAGGTCGTTCGGTATCTTGTCAAAGAAAGTCTTAAGCAAAAGAATGCTGAGGGATAAGCCGACATTGATCATGCACAGAATATACCCGAGCCGGGTATTGACCAGATGCAGCTTGTTCATCAACACAAAAAGCGGCACGAAACTTCCCGGTGTCGGGATCATCATGGCCGCCACGAACATATAAAAGATAACATTCTTACCCGGGAACTGCAAGCGCGAGAAAGCAAATGCCGCCAGGGATGAAACAACAACGATGCCCATCACAACGCTGACGGTATAAATTATGCTGTTAAGGAAGTAGACGCCGAAATTACCCTTGGTCCAGGCCACCACATAATTATGCCAGTTCCATTCATGCGGAAAAAGCGACCGGTCGACAAAGATCGTAGCATTGGACATCAAGGATGAACGGACCATCCAGAAGATCGGGAACAGGCACGCCACGGCCACCGTCAGCAGGAAAGCATGCACCAGCGTATTACGGAAAACAGCTTCCATGACGTATTTATTGTGGACTCTTTCCAGGTTGAATTTATTGTTCACCATATCATACCTGCTTCATCCGATCGGAGAATGCCTTGAGCGTAAAAGAAATCCCTACCAGAATGGCGCCGAAAACGACCGCCTGCGCGCAGGCATATCCGAACTGGTTCGTGGAGGACATGGATCCCAGAATGCGTGTAATGGGGACCTCGGTATGGTAAACCAATCCCTGATTGACCAGCGATAAAATAAGGACGAAGACCTGCATGGACCCTAGCACCGTTAAAATAACGACGACCATGATGACCGGCACCATCATAGGGACCGTCACATGCCAGAACGTGCTCCAGGCGCCCGCCCCATCCACCCTGGCGGCCTCATAAAGCTGACGGTCAATGGTCTGAAGCCCTGCCAAGAGCATGATAAAACCCCACCCAAAACCCTTCCAGGAATGTACAACAGCAATGCATGTGAGCGCGGTCTTGGGGTCTGAAAGCCAGTTATGCACCAGATTCGGCAAACCGATCTGCACCAGAAAATGATTGAGCAAGCCGACGTTCTGTCCATTGTTCACACCGGCATTGAGGATCCAGTTCCACAAGATGCCAACAACGACCTCGGAAAGCACGGGAGGGATAAAAAAGATCACGCGGTAAAATCGCTTCATGCGGATCTCGCGGTCACAGGCCAAAGCCAGCGCAAAGGCCAGCGCGTTCTGGAACGTCAAGGCGATCAGCGTGATATAGCCCGCATGCCCTATCGAGCTCCACCAGACCTGATCCCCCCAAAGCTCCCTGAAATTCTCAAGCCCGATGAACGTCTTGGGGCCGATACCCTGCCACTGATGCAGCGACAGATTGAACAGCTCAAAGCAGGGATAAATATAAAAAATTGAAAAAATAATTACAGCGGGA
>PEAF01000148.1 GCA_002753465.1 Candidatus Omnitrophota bacterium | reverse complement strand
CAGAAACGCCGACAAGTTCAATGATGTCTTTTAACTGGCAATAGGTTTTCAGGTGACGTGCACCAAGGTGCCCGACGCCGATGACGGCAACTTTAATTTTCTTCATAGTGTTAAAGGATAACAAAGCGATGGGGAAAAGTCAAAGTTTCTGGTAATATATCTCAATATGGAAAAGAAAAAGATCCTTATCGTCGAGGATGAGAGAGATATCGCGCAACTGATTCAATATAATTTGGAGAAGGCGGGGTATGCTTGCGAAGTTGCCATGACCGGTGAGGCGGGATTGGCGGCTCTTGCCAAATATGTGTTCAATTTGATCCTTTTGGATGTTATGCTTCCCGGCGTCGATGGCCTTGAGGTCTGCCGTCGTATTAAGCAAAATCCTAAATTGCAACATGTTCCTGTGATGATGCTGACAGCTAAAGGTGAAGAGGTTGACCGTATTGTTGGCCTTGAACTTGGGGCTGATGATTATGTGGTTAAACCTTTCAGCCCGCGCGAGCTTGTGCTACGGGTCAAGGCTATCATCCGGCGCATGGATGGAAAAGTCAGCTTCAGTGAAATCCTCCATGTGGGGGATCTAGCAGTTGATTTTTCTAAGATCCAAGTAAGTATTAAGAATAAGCTGATTCATCTAGCCTCTAAGGAATATGAGCTTTTAACAACATTGATCAAGGCAAAAGGCCGGGTCCTGTCTCGCGAACAGCTACTTGATGCTATATGGGGATATGATGAGGCTATTGAGATACAGACTAGGACTGTCGATGTTCATATCAGAACACTACGCAAGAAGTTAAAAGATGAGGCTATGAGGATCGTTACGGTCAAAGGATATGGATATCGATTCAACACAGAGGAGTAAGCCGCACGTGTTCAAGGAACGATTTCATTTCAAACTGGTCTTTTCATATTTACTGGTCGTCCTAATCTCTTTTTGTATCGTTGCTTTTTTCTTGGACAGGAGCCTTATTTTCTTTGGTATATCCCTGTCGATTTTTATGGCTTTCGGGCTTGGGTTGTTTGTTTCCGCTCAAACGATGAAGCCGATCAGAAGAATGATTCAGTTTGTGAGCAGGTTTGCTGAGGGAGATTTTAGTCGTACTATTCCGCAAGACTCTCAGGATGAGATTGGACAACTTGCGGTCACACTGAACAAGATGGCGCAGGACCTTGAAAATAAGATCCGTGAGATCCAGACCAAGAATCAGCATCTTGAGGCTGTTTTTTTCAGTATGATCGAAGGGGTTATAGTTGTTAACGGGGCCGGACAGGTGGTTTCGATCAATCCTGCCATCGAGAATATCTTTGGCATAACAAAAAGGAGTGTCGAAGGGCGTATTTTTCTAGAGGTTATTCGCAATAATGATATTTTTGAGATCATTAAGAGGGTTTTGGCCAAGGGTGAATTCTTTTCCAGCGATCTTTCACTCAGTTACCCCGTAAAGAAGATCTTTCAGGTCAACGCGTCTCCCATCTTTGAGAAGGGCGTTGTTAGCGGATGCCTGCTTGTTATTCATGATATTACTGAAATACGTAAGCTTGAGACCATGCGCCAGGATTTTGTGGCTAATGTTTCACATGAACTCAAAACACCGCTTACGTCGATCAAGGGCTATGTAGAAACGCTTTTGGACGGTGCGCTGGAGGATAAGGACCACGGCAGGAAGTTTTTGAAGATCGTCGCTGAGCACACCGAGCGGCTGAATCAGTTGATCAGCGATCTTCTGGACCTGTCTGCGATCGAATCACAGGAGGGGCCGTTGAAGGTCACTGTATTCGATCTTAAAGCGCTTGTTCAAAAAGTTCTGTCCAACTTTCAGGCCCAGATAGCCAAGAAGGGATTGGATGTCAGCAATAAGTTGCCTAGCAGTCTGATGGTTAACGCTGATCAAGGGCGTATGGAGCAAGTTTTGACTAATTTGATCGACAATGCTATAAAGTTTAACAAACCTGGCGGATTTATCATGATCTCTAGCAAAGTTACAGAAAATGCCATTGAGTTTGTAATCGAGGACGCTGGTATTGGCATTCCTCCCAACGATGTTCCCCGTATCTTTGAACGTTTTTATAGGGTCGATAAGGCGCGATCTCGCGAACTTGGTGGCACAGGTCTTGGGCTTTCTATTGTTAAGCATATTATTGAAATGCATCATGGAAGTGTGGGGGTTGAAAGTAATGAAGGCTTTGGTTCCAAGTTCTGGTTCACTTTTCCTTTGTAAAACTGCTTATTTCGACAATTTACATGGATTTAACATAGGGTTCATTTCTGCTTAATACTAGGAATGTACACTATTGTTAAAAAGGAGACGCATATGATAAGAAAATTGATGTTGATCGTTGCTGTTTTATTGATCGCCTCGCCTGTGTTTGCCAGATCAGGCAAGAATTCGATCCAGATCAAGGGGTCGGATACCATGGTCAATCTCGGCCAGGCATGGTCGGAGAAGTATATGGAGATGTACCCAGGTGACTTTATTGCTGTTACGGGTGGTGGGTCAGGTACAGGGCTTTCCAGCCTTATCAGTGGAAGTTGCGATATCGCGATGAGTTCAAGGAATATTAAGGAAAAAGAGATCGGGTTAGCTAAAGACAAGGGCATTAACCCGAATGAGATCAAGGTGG
>PEAF01000052.1 GCA_002753465.1 Candidatus Omnitrophota bacterium | reverse complement strand
TTCAGTCTTTAATTTAAATCTTGGCCTGAAGCAGGCGCGGCCATCCGACAAACACTGGGCGTATTTTTCACAGAAAGACCACAGCTTTTTCCGTGTCGGGTTTTATCATAATTTTGCGGCAGGTCTGGCACCTTCGGGGGCAGGATCCATGTATGCCGAGGTGTCTTATTCAAGCTTTAAGCCGATCGATAAGAAAAAGATCGTCGCGCGCATTGAGCGGGATCTGCGCAAGGTCGGGCTTATTTCTAATGGTGATGAGATCCTCATGCGGGATATCAATGACATCAAGTATGCGTATCCTATCTATGACAAGAATTACGCCGAGGCCCGAAAGCAGATCATGGGGTTTCTTTCTGAACACCGCATTACGCCGTGCGGGCGCTATGGCGCCTGGAAATACATGTCCATGGAGGACGTGATCCAGGAGGGCAGGATCTTTGCGCAAAGGTGTTTCTTGTAGCATGGAATCAACCAGAGGTTTTCAATGCAAAAGGTGATCGAACAGCGGGATATTTTATTCAGCCTGGTCGCTAAGAATATTAAAACAAAATATGCGGGATCCCTGCTGGGTGTTTTGTGGGCTTTTATCAATCCCCTGCTGCTGGCGTTGATCGTCGGTTTTGTTTTTACACAGGTTTTTAAGGCCAATGTTGAGAACTTTTATCTGTTTATTATTGCGGGCATGTTCCCGTGGACATTTTTTGCCAGCTCACTCCAGGAGGCGGCCGTTTCGGTCCCATCTAATGCGGCGGTATTAAAACAGTTTTCTTTTTCCAGGATGTTCATTCCTCTGGCGGTTGTTCTGACCAATTTTATTGTTTTTGGATGTAGCTTGCTCGTTCTGCTGCCATTTTTTATAATGGTAAAATCATCAGTTGTTTTTATGCTGCCGCTTTTATTGGTGGCGATGTTTTTTCTGTTCCTGTTCACCGCGGGCATATCGCTGATGCTGGCGGCCTGGTGTGTTGAGGTCAGGGATATCAATCAGTTCCTGGGCACGCTGCTTATGTTTTGGCTTTGGCTGACCCCCGTCTTTTATGCGGCGGATATGGTCCCTGCGGCGTATCGGGGCTGGTTTGCTTTTAATCCGGTTAATCCATATATGGAATTATTCCGTGCGGCCCTTTTAGGTAGCGGCCTGGCGCACCCGTTAAATTTACTGGTTGTTTTCGCGTCATCTGTTGCTGTGATGTGGGCAGGGGTGGTGATCTTTAATACAAAAGCGGGCAATTTTCTAAGGCGGATATAGCATGCAGGGCATGATGGCAGTTGATCTTAAAAATGTTGTCGAGAAATATGAGCTTGAGATCAAGCTGGAAAATAAGACTATCCGTGAAAGTTTTCTTGCGCTGAACGATGTTTCTTTTTCTGTTGCGGCCGGCGAGTCGGTTGCGATCATCGGCCCTAATGGCGCCGGCAAATCAACCCTTTTAAGGCTTCTTGCCGGACTTCTGCACGCCCAAAAGGGCGAGGTGAAAGTCAGCGGCCGTGTCTCCAGCCTTTTGGATCTTGGCGCCGGGTTTCATCCGGAGCTGACCGGGCGGGACAATGTTCTTCTTAACGCCAGTTTATATAATTTCGATCGCGCCGAGATCAACGCGCGGCTTGAGCAGATATTCGCATTTGCTGATATCGGCAAATTCATCGACGTTCCTGTCCGGTGTTATTCTCAAGGGATGTATGTGCGCCTTGCTTTCAGCCTCGCGATCCACGTGGATCCGGATATACTTTTGATCGACGATTGTCTGGCGGTGGGTGACGATAATTTCCGCCTGAAGAGCCTTGATAAAGTCCTGGAGTTCAAGGCCAGGGGCAAAACGATCATTTTTGTAACGCATGATTTCGCCTCAGCGAAACAGGTGTGCAGCCGCGGGATCTTTTTAAAGAAGGGACAGATCGTTCTTGACGGACACATCGATGATGTTGTCGCCAGTTATGTTTCCCCGCTGAGCCTTGACCAGAAAAAATATAAATATCTAGGTGTTAAGGCGCTTGAGCAGGAAGAGCGCCAGCTGGCCGATGAGGAAAAAAGGCGGCAGCAGGAGGCCGCACGTTGGCAGGCTGAAGAAGCGCTGCGGCAAAAAGAGCTGCAGGATCGGCTGGACGATGAGGCGCTGGTGTGGCGGACGAAAGAGGGTGAGCGTCGAGATCTTGATGTGGCGGCCTGGGAGCAAGAGGAGCAGGCACGGCGCGCTAAGGAAATAGATAGCTGGCAACAGACTGAATTTTCGCGGCGGGAAGAAGACACGGCGGGCTGGGTAAAGAATGAGGAGGCGCGCCGTAGGGCTGAGTCTGAGGCGTGGCAGCAGGCGGAAGGTATTCGCCGGCAGGCAGAAATCGAACGGTCTGAGCAAGCGCGCTCGGCATGGTTGTTGTCTGAAGAGGTTCGCCGGCAAAATGAAGTTGAAGCTTGGTCTGCCGCTGAATCGGATCGCCGTAAGCAGGATGCTTTGGGTTGGGTCAAAGCTGAGGAGACGCGCCGTTGCCAAGAATCACAGGACTGGCAGCAGGCTGAAGATATTCGACGCAAGGCCGAGATCGATCGACGTGAAAAGGATATGGCGGCATGGGTGAGCACCGAAGAAGCGCGTCGCCGGCAGGAGGTTGAGGCCTGGTCCGTGGCTGAAGCTGCGCGCCGCGAAGAAGATACGGTGGGCTGGGGCAAGGCCGAGGCAGCGCGCCGCAGGCAGGGTTCAGAAGGGTGGCAGCAGGAAGAAGACGGCCGCCGGCAGGCAGAAATGACGCGTCGTGAGCAGGATAATGCGGCATGGGGGCAGGCTGAAAAGACGCGCCGGCAAAATGAAATTGAAATATGGGCAGCGGCTGAGGGGGCACGCCGTGAGCAGGATATCGCCGGTTGGGTCAAAGGCGAGGAGGTGCGTCGCAGGATCGAGTCTGACGGGTGGCAGCGTGCGCAAGAAGAAAGCCGTCGGCAGGAGCTTGAGGGGCGGCAGCAGCAGGAGCAGTTGGGCGCTCTGGTCCGGCAGGAGAGGGCAAGGCCCCGTGTTCTTGAGATTGACAAGGGATTTAAAATTGTTGCGACGCCGGGAAAGATACAGCTTTTTATCGGTGACAGGGAAATAACGCGTCGCGAGGGCTTAAGGGCGCTGTTTACCGTCGCAGGCGCCGAGATCTCTTCTTCATCGGGCGCTGTATGGCGTGTGCGGCAGACATCTTCTGCCGAGATCGTTTGTTGCTTGAAGTGGCGTAAGCCCATGGGATTTTTTCAGGCCTGGAAGTTCACCCTTTTGCCCGAAGGCGGTGTTGGGCTTGAGGTGCTGATGAAAAACAAGGGCCGGTATATTGTTGAGAATGAACGGGTGGAGTGCTGCTTATCGACGCCGGTTGAGGCGCTGGGCCAGGAAAGCCTCGGGGTCAAGACCAGGATATTTTTTAGCGCGTCGACAGGGTTGAGCTTTGAAACGCGCCTGGAACAGCAGGTTTGCGGCATTGTAGTCCCGGTTGAAGGTGTCGTGCAGCCGTATTTTTTAAGCACGCAGGAGTTTGCGGATGAGGGGCAGCGGCACGGTAAAAGGCGCGTTTATTTCAAGGGGTGTTTTTATTTAAAGAAAGAGGCTCCGCCTAGCGTTATCAATAAGCCGCTTGTACATGAAATGACCTCCAAAGAAGTAAAGGTTATATTTAAAGAAGGCTTTATTTCTATTTTTTATCATGGCCGTCGATTAACGACAGGGGCCGGACTTTACACGTCGCTTTTTTCAAAAGGGGTATGGCATGATTCTTCTCAGGCGGTATGGAGGGTGGAGTCTGTCAAGGACGACGGACTGATCGTACATGGCGCCTGGCCCTGGCTGCCCATTGTGCAGCGCTGGGAGATCGGCCTTAAGGATGGGCGTATCATTGCCTGGGACTGCCGTATGAAAGTGGTGTGTCCCGCGCAGATCAGCATACAGGAAGCGGTCTTGATGTTGGACGGGGCCTATACGCAGTGGTCTGACGGCAGTACGTTCAAGGATTTTCCGACAGGGTTTACCAGTGATGATCATTTCCGCGTGTGCCTGAACGCCATTGATGCCGACGGCAAGGCGCAGGCCTTGGTAGCGTCGAAGGATTTGCCCGGGATCATTTTTGCGCCGGCCGCCTTAAGGAATAATCGCATCATGATCGAGAACGCCGGGCATATGGATGGTTCACGCGCCCGCATGTTCCACTGCCTGTGTGTGCGTAAGGGCGGTGATATTTTTGTTCCACCGGGTGAGTATCAGTTTTTCAAAGGTGACATCTGTATAAATAAGGAGTTAGCATGATGAGAACGGCACAGGTATTAAAGATCTTCTCGCTGATCATTGTTGTCTTGGGCGTGGTTATCGCCTTCAGGCTTTTTCCCGTGACGTCATTAAAGTTCATCACGGTTGTTGTGGTCAGTTTTCTGGCGGGGGTGGTCTTAAGGCTTCTGTCGATCATCGGCCAGCTGGTTTACGAGATGCGTAATGATACCGCCAGGATGCTCAATGGCATTGAGCGCTCGTTATTCCAGTCAAATGCACTGGCGCAGGAGATCCGCGATCTTTTGGATGTGCGTAAGGGTGAAAAGGCCTGATGAAAATACTTTTAGTCAATCTTCCGTGGGAAAGGCGCGGCTATTTCGGGGTCCGGGCCGGGTCTCGCTGGCCGCATATAAAAACCGTACATGAAAAGAACTACTCTCCGTATCCGTTTTTTCTGGCGTATGCCGCGGCGCTTTTAAAGCGCGAGGGTTTTGAGGTCAAAGTCATTGATTCCTTGGCTCAGGAAATCGCTGAAAAAGATTTTCTGCAGGCCGTGACCGATGAGAAGCCTGACCTGCTCGTCGCGGAGACATCAACGCCGTCTCTTTCGAATGACTTGATGGTTATCGGCAGGCTGCCCCAGGGGCTTAAGGTCGCGCTCTGCGGCCCCGAGTCCAATATCCGCGACCCGCAGTTCTTGAAAGCCCATCCGGCGATCAGCTATGTCATGGTCGGCGAATATGAAGTGATGCTCCTTGAGCTTGTTCAGCGGCTTCAAGGCGGCGTGCATGTCGATGATGTGAAAGGATTGATCCATCGCCAGGGGGCCGAACTCAGGGTTAATCCGCCGCGGCCCTTGCTCGAGGACCTTGATTTCCTTCCCTGGCCTTTGCGTGAAGGCCTTCCGATGGACCGCTACAATGATACGCCCGGAGGTATTCCGGCTCCGAGCGTCCAGATGTGGTCGACGCGCGGCTGTCCGTATCAGTGCCTTTTTTGCATATGGCCGCAGTTGATGTACCAGAGCCGGCGTTACCGCACACGCAGCGTCAAGGATGTTGTCGACGAGATGGAATATCTTGTTAAGACGATGGGCTTCAAGTCAGTGTATTTCGACGACGACACCATGAATATCGGCAAGCTCAGGATGATGGAGCTGGCGCGCGAGATCCGGCGGCGCGCCTTGAACGTCCCCTGGGCGATGATGGCGCGCGCGGATATCATGGAAGAGGATGTTCTCCAGAGCCTGCATGAGGCGGGGCTGGTGGCGATCAAATACGGTGTCGAGTCTGCCGACCAAACGCTGCTGAACAATATACGCAAAGGTATGGACCTGCGTCAGACAGAGCGGATGATCCGCTTCACCAAGTCGATCGGTATTAAAACGCATTTAACTTTTTCCTTCGGCCTGCCCGGCGAAACTCAGGCAACGATCCAGAAAACGATCGATCTTGCCCTTGAGCTTGACCCGGATTCCTTGCAGTTCTCGATCAATACGGCTTTTCCGGGTACGCCCTATTATAAGGAGCTTGAGCAGCGTGGCCACATTGTTTCCAGCGACCTTTCTGATTATGACGGGAATTTTAAGGCGATGCTGCGTACCGAGGCCTTGACCGCACAGGATCTTTTAAAGGCCAAGCGCCGCGCTGACCGGGTATGGCGCGACCATGTCTGGAGAACGCGTCATTATGATGTTGGGGCAGGGGATCTCTGGTTCAAGTTCACTCAGCATGTTCAACGGAACGGTCTTGTGGCAGCACTGGCGCGCGTAGCAGCATTTTTGCGTCAGAGGATCAATGCCGCGCGTACAGCGTGGCGCGCGCCGTCTTTCAGCTTGCCTGTGCATGTTCAGAAGTTCTTTAATACTTTTATGGGCAGTGAGCAGGGCAATTGGCCGAAGGTTAGAAAATACTGGCTGAACGTGATGGGCGTTTATCACGGGTCACGCGCGTTCAAAGGCCCGGACCATGTCCAGATCGACTTGACCAGTGACTGCAACAATAATTGCGTCAGCTGCTGGTGCAATTCGCCTCTTTTGGAAGAGCGGATGTATAAAGGGGCGAAGAAATACAAAACGTTACCCACGCAGATGGTCCTTTCGCTCATCGATGAGCTGGCCGGCCTGGGGACGAGCGAGCTTTATTTCTCGGGTGGCGGCGAGCCGTTCATGCATAAGGACATCCTCGAGATCCTGGCACATGCCAAGGCGCGCGGTATGCACTGTGCGGTGAATACGAATTTCACGCTGGTCAATGAGCGTGTTGTGCGGCAGCTGATCGAGCTTTCCGTTGATGCGATGACGGTCAGTTTTTGGGCCGCGACAGCGGCGACCTATGTGTTGACGCACCCGAATAAAGATGAGGCGACATTTTACCGCATGAAGGATGCGCTTAAAATGCTCAATGCCCTGAAGGCCGGTCGAGGTCCTGTGATCAAGATCTATAATGTTATATCCAATTTGAATTATATGGAGCTTGGGCAGATGGTGGCTTTCGCCGAGGAAACAGGCTCGGAATCTGTTGAGTTCACGGTGGTTGATACCATACCCGGCAAGACCGACAAGCTGGTGCTGGCGCCGGATCAGCGTAAGGTTATACTTGAGCAATGTGAGCGGATCTTAAAGAGGGACAATAAAACGCGTGTGACGAACCTGGAGCATTTTATGCGCCGCCTGGGTGATGTTAAGGCCGATGATGCGCAGTATGACAGCGGTTTATTGGGACAGAAGCCCTGTTATGTCGGCTGGGTATTCAGCCGCATCATGCCCGACGGAGATGTCAATTTCTGCCTGAAGGCGCATCGCATCCCTGTGGGGAATCTTTATACGCAGCCTTTCCGTGAAATATGGAATGCGGCCAAGCAGCGTGAGTTCAGGCGTAAAGCGCTCAAGTTCGATCCGAATGACAGTTTCTTCCAGAAGATCGGTAATGACGAGAATTGCAAGATGGGTTGTTATAAAAGCTGTGATGACCTGGGGCGCAATCAGCAGGTTGAGCAGCAGTTGAGCGCCTTGTCCGGGTTTGAAAAGCAGGTGTTGAAACTTTTATCCAGGGTGCGCCGATGAAGGCCGATGTTCTTCTGGTTGTTTCCCCGATGTGGGGCACATGTCTTCCGCCGATGGGGCCAGCGTATATCGCCGCGTATCTCGAGAAAAAAGGCGTTGCCTGTGATGTGCTCGACCTTAATATCCTGCTTTATGACGCCGCGCCGGCAGAGCGTAAAGATCTCTGGAAAATGGAGAATCTGAATGCGTGGACACGCGAAGATGATTTTAACGCCACGTTTACCTTTTTAAAGCCGCAGATCGATATTTGGGTCAAGCGCATCATAGACGGCGGCGTACGGTTCGTGGGCTTTTCGATCAATGGTGCGAATATCCTGTTTGCCATTAAAATGGCCGAGGCTCTGCGCCTGCGCAAGCCGGACATGTGCATTATTTTCGGTGGTCCTTCCTGCAACTTTCTTCATGATGATACGCGCATGCCCTTCAGGTTCTTTATTTCCGTCGTCAATGGCGATGTGTTATTGAAAGACGGTCTGGTGGATTTTTTTGTTCTCGGCGAAGGTGAGGCGGCTTTCTATGACATTGTGATGGCCACAAGGGCGGGTGTTCCGGTGGACAGGGCCGGTGTTGTTGCCGGTGGCGTGCGTGACCGCGCGGCGATCCGTATGCCAGAGTGCCTGACCCAGCTTGATGATATCCCTTTTCCTGCCTGGGAAAAATTACCGCTTAAAAAATACGATGTGCAGGAAGAATTGCCCGTTCTTTTCAGCCGCGGCTGCATTAATAAGTGTGCTTTTTGCAATGATTGGCGCATGTGGGGCGGGAAATTCCGTTCACGCTCCGCCAGGAATATTTTTGATGAGATCAAATTGAATTATGAGAAACACGGGAAAAAGGCCTTCCGCTGCAATGATCTTTTATTCAACGGGAACTTGCGTGTCCTGGAAGAGCTTTGCGACTTGATCATTGCCTCGAAGCTGCCGATCAACTGGACGGCGCAGGGCGTGGCCAGGACGGATATGAAGCCGGAACTTTTTAAAAAACTGAAGGGTGCCGGCGTGACCACCATCGTTTATGGCGTGGAAAGCCTCTCGGATAATGTTCTTAAGAAGATGGGCAAGCCCTTCGTATTTACCGACATCCTCACCGTTCTTAAAAGGACGCGAGAAGCCGGCATGAACGCCTGGATCAATCTGATCACCGGATTCCCGGGTGAGACCGATGAGGACATTGAGTTGACCAAACAGCACCTGGAGCTTATCCGTGATTATGTTGAGGTTGTTTCCAGTTTAAATCCTTGCAATATTACGGCCTCAACGGACCTTGAGCTTGACCCGGGCAAGTTTGGCATTGTTTTTCCCGAGGGCAAGGACAGGTGTGCGGCGTGGGAAACGTCGGACGGGAAAAATACGTTTGAGATCCGCAAGCGCCGGGCGCGTGAGCTTTTTGCGCATCTGCGCAAGCTGCGCATCACCACGCATTTTATGGGCATCTATGACGAGGAAAGTCCGGTGGCGGAAACCGAACGGCTTGACCATACAACGACGAAGAATGCGCGCTTCTTTTTTTCATGGCGTCGCATCGTCACGTGGCCGTTATTTCTTTTGTTGCTCGCGTATCATTTGGGTCTGGCCGTTTATCTGCATGCGGTCAAGATCTGGCGTAAAACGATCATTTTCCCGGGGAGCTAGAGTGTGAAGATATTAATGGTCCATCCGCATGATTTTCAGTCCCCCATGGAGCCTTGGACGATCCGCATCCTTAAACTTGCCGATGAGCTGGCGAATAAAGGCCATGAGATCAAGATCGTTTATTTCTCGATGAAGCCAAGCCCGAGGGGCACCTTTCGCAATATTCCCATTATCCCTATTAATAGAACGATCTCGCTGGGGTCCATGTGGGGTAATTTTAAAACCCTTCTGGGCATGGCCCGCTGGGCGGAAATGGTGCACGTTCAAAAAAGCCATTTCTATGCCGCGATCCCTGCTGTCGCGGCGGCGTATACGGCTAATAAACCATTGCATTACGACTGGGACGACTGGGAGGAGAAGATATTCTTTTCGTCGATCCAGCGCATATCGCCTTCAAGCGTTTTGACCGGCTTCTCGTTTTATATGCTGGAAAGGTGCCTGCCTTTTCTGGCGGACAGTGTTTCCGTGGCCAGTGACGCCCTAAGAACGTTGGCTTTAAGGCGCGGTGCGGATAAAAAGAGGATCGCCATGGCACCTGTCGGGGCTGATCTGGTGCAGTTCAGCCCCGCGCAGGATCGTGACGCTGTTCGGCAGAAATACAAGATCACGACGGAAGTTCTGGTCCTTTATCATGGCCAGCTGCATTCCTGCCAATATGTCCGGCTTTTTCTGAAAGCGATCAGGATGATCGAGGATAAGAACCTGGGTGCCGGACTCAAGTTCATGATCATGGGCAGCGGTTACGATCTGGGCCCACTGCAGACATTTACCGAGGAACTTGGATTGAAAGAGCGCGTTATTTTTACGGATTTTGTACAACATGAGGATGTGCCGGCCCACATTGCGGCAGCGGATATCTGTGTGGCGCCGTTTGAGGATAATGAGATCACACGCTGCAAGAGCCCGCTGAAGATCGTCGAGTATCTGGCTTCAGGCAAACCTATTGTGGCCAGCGATATTGGCGAGGTCAGGTATATGATCGAGGGGGCCGGGCTCCTGGTGCCGCCGGGCCGTGCGGATGAGATCGCCCGCGGGATCCTTGCGCTGGCGGCGGATGCGCCGCGCCGCGAGGCCATGTCTGTCGCGGCCAGGAAAAGGGCGGAAGAGAAATACAATTGGCGCGTTTCGGCAGAGAGCATAGAAAGGGTTTATGAAATGGACCTTTGAGCTTAAAGCCAGGATAGGGCTGGTATTTTTTGGGATCTTTTTGGCATTGGTCCTTTTAGAGATCGGTCTTCGTATTGCGGGAGCTCTTTTTGATTTAAAGTACTATAAAGTTCAGAACAATCAGGCCCGGTATAGGATTTTCTGTCTTGGAGAGTCCACGACGTTCGGTGTCGGGACGCAGGACCCGGCCCAGGAAAATTATCCGCATCAGCTGGAGCTTTTATTCAAGCAGCAGTTCCCCCAGACTAAAACCCGCGTTTTTTTCAGCCAGACCATCGGCATTAATACATCCACCATGCTGTACAATCTTCCGTCGACATTAAACAAATTCAAGCCAGACGTGGTGATCATGATGGTGGGTTTAAATAATTGGTGGAATTTGAGTAACAGTAACGTGCTCCTGTTTAACAAGCATGAAAGGCTGCAGAATTTATATTTCAGGACGCTGGGCTTTTTTGACGGGTTCAGGGTATTTAAATTGATGAAATGGATCTGTTATTCAACCGGGCTGATACAGATGGACAGGCGGATGGTGATGGACGATGTGGATGTGACAGATGCCGGTGCTGTTAAAAAACAGGGAAGGCAGGCGCGGCGTCTTGCCGCGTCTCTTGAGGCGAAAGGCCACATGCCTGTTTTTTTCAAGGTCGCCGAATATGATATCCGTCAGATGATCCGGATCTGTCGCGAGCGGAAGATCAAGGTCGTTCTTTGCAGTTATCCCGGGGCAACATTTGGAGCGTTAAAGAGGGTTCATGAGCGCGTGGCACGGGAAGAGGGACTTGTTTTTGTAGATAACGGGAGCTACTTTGACGCATTGCCGGACAAACCGTCTTATTTTACAGCAGATGGCATTCATCCGAATGCGGCCGGGTATAAATTAATGGCCGCGTATATTTTTAACAGCATGCGCCACGCGTCAGTTGTTCCAAAAGAGGCTAACTGAGGAAGCCGTGTGACTTAGGACGCGATAGAAAATATTTACTAAGAAATTTCGACAAAAATGCGGTGGTGTATGTTCGGGTTGACTGGGGATAACAAATGTTCTTCAAAGGGCCATGAAATGAAAACGCCGGCAGATCAGGCTTTATGCAGAAGGTATTATTTTATTCTGCTCGCCATTTGTGCGGTGTTGATGATTTTTTATTATTTTTATTTGAAATATTACGGCGGGTTTTATTTCAGTCACTTTTATGAGTATTATACAAACACGGTACTGCTTGCTGATTCACTGGCAAGACAGGACTTCGTGTCAGCTCAATATTACTACCTCTACAGCTACGTTGACAAGATCCTGATGTTCAGGACCGTCCCGGCCTTTTTATTGTTCGGCCCATCCCATTTCACATTTTTCTATTCCGGCGTTTTGTTGAACCTTATATTATTTTTAGCCTTATTTCATTCTTTACTCAAGATCATGGCGCCTCGGAAGGCATTTTATTTGATCCTTTTGATATCGGGGCAGTATTTTTTCATTGAACAGATGGCATCTTTTTATGTCGATTTGAGTTATTTCTTCGTCTGTTCGATATTTTTTATTTATTTGTCTTTATTTGATAAGGATCCGCGGCGATATAATGGGCGGCTCGCGATGATCGTGTTCCTGCTTTTTCTGGTCAAAAATGTAAGCTATCCACTGGTCCCGATCTTGAGCTTGTGTACGATCATTTATTTCTTGATTTTGAAAAAGGAAAGCGTGACGTATATTGTCCGGTTCTCGGCCATTATGGCGACTGGTTTTTTACTTTATTATATAGTTGTTTTAGGATGTGATTACTCATTTCTTGTTCGGGATTTGCTTGCAGCGGCAGCGACGCCGTCCTATTTTGACCATCAAAAACCCCTGATCCCTTTACTGGACGGCATATTTAAATCCTTCCATCCCGCCTTGAGTAGGTACTTCCTGGATAAATTTCACGTTCACTGGCTTAATGTTCTGATTTATTTCGTAGTGTTATCCGTGGTCTGGATAAAACGTGAAGTATTTTGGCTTTTTTTATTTCTTGTTTCAGAGGTGTTTTTTATTTTCTTCTTCAATGTCGGCACCGGAATATATT
>PEAF01000005.1 GCA_002753465.1 Candidatus Omnitrophota bacterium | reverse complement strand
CTGACAAGCATGACTGCGATCGTTGATGCCGGTAAGGGCCTTTTAAAATATCTGGGCATTGATTCATTGCTGGTCACTCTAGGTGAGGATGGCATGTGCCTGTTCGAGCAGGGAAAAGAGCCGCATCATATCCCGACGCGCGCGCAGGAGGTATTTGATGTGTCAGGTGCCGGGGATACGGTTATTTCCGTATTCACGCTGGCCATAGCGGCCGGAGCCACCAAGCGCCAGTCGGCTGATATTGCCAATCATGCGGCCGGCATAGTCGTCGGCAAGATGGGCGCGGCATCCGTAAGCCCTGAGGAACTTGTCCGGTCCCTCAAAGAGGATAAATAATTGAAGGCTATCGGCATTTTACCGGCCCGTTGGGCATCGACACGTTTACCCGGCAAGGTGCTGGTTGAGATCGCTGGTACGTGTATGCTGGAGCATGTGTGGCGCCGGGTCAAACAGGCTAAAGAGCTTTCCGATGTCATTATTGCGTGCGACGAGCCGCATGTGCTGGCGCGGGCGAAGGGTTTCGGTGCCAACGCTGTTTTAACACGTAAGGACCATCCATCGGGGTCCGACCGTGTGGCAGAAGCCGCTATGTCAAGCGACGCGGACATTATTGTGAATATCCAGGCGGATGAACCGCTCATACAGCCTGGTCTTATTGATGCGCTGGTCCAGGCACTTAAAGCTGATGTCAGTTGTGTATTGGCAACGCCTATTAAGCGTCTTACATCTGTTGAAGAATTCCGTAACCCTAATGTGGTTAAGGTTGTGGTTGACAAGAATGCGTGTGCTTTGTATTTCTCAAGGGCGCCAATTCCCTATAAACGGGATGGTGAGCCTTTGGTATCAAATTATTTCAAGCATCTCGGGATCTACGCTTATCGACGGGATTTTCTATTCGAGTACTGCCGTTGGGCAAAATCATTCCTGGAACAGGAAGAAAGCCTGGAGCAGTTACGTGTCCTTGAAGCGGGCTATAAAATAAAGACCGTTGAAACAACGATGGAGACGATCGGCGTGGATACACCTGAAGATGTTCTTAAAGTCGAAGCCTACATGAAAGCGCACGGGATAAAATGAAAAAACATACAGTCAAGCTTGGCAAGATCACTTTTGGCGGCGGTGCGCCGTTCGTTCTGATCGCAGGACCTTGTGTTATCGAAGATCGTCCTTCGACCATCAAGATGGCGGGCGAACTGGTCAAGCTGACCAAGAAGCTCGGCATTCCCTATGTATTCAAAGCCAGTTATGACAAGGCGAACCGGACGTCGATCGATTCGTTCCGCGGACCCGGCCTTGAAGAGGGGTTGGATATCCTGGCTGAGGTCAAAGAACGTTTTGGTGTGCCGGTGGTGAGCGATGTGCATGAGGTTACGCAGATGGACCTTGCCGAAAAAGTCCTGGATATCATCCAGATCCCGGCGTTCCTTTGCCGTCAGACGTCGCTGGTCGTGCGCGCGGCGCAGAGCGGCCGTATTGTCAGTATTAAGAAAGGCCAATTCCTGGCTCCGTGGGACGTAAAGTCCATTGTTAAAAAGGTTGAGGCAGCCGGTTGTCGAAAGTTGTTGTTGACCGAGCGCGGTGTAAGTTTTGGATATAACAATCTTGTGACTGATTTTACCGGCTTTGAGATCATGGCCTCGACGGGCTATCCTGTTGTTTATGACGTGACCCACAGCGTTCAACAACCGGGCGGACTGGGCAGCACAACCGGCGGTCGCAGCGAGTTTATCCCGCTATTGTCGCGTTGTGGCGTGGCGGCAGGCGTTGACGCTGTTTTCATGGAGACACATACAGATCCTAAGAAAGCATTGTCGGATGGCCCCAATATGCTGGCCATAGCGCAGCTTGAGCCGATCTTGAAAACCATGGTCAAGATCGATCGCATCGTGAAAGGGTCGAAATAATATGTCGCTTAAACGTGCCAGGGAAGTTTTAGAGATCGAAGCGGCGGCCATCAAGGCGCTGATCAAGAATATCGACAAAGATTTTATTCAGGCAGTTGATGCGATGGCCTCTTGCAAGGGTCGCGTGATCGTGGCCGGTATGGGTAAGACGGGCATCGTGGGGCGTAAGCTTTCGGCGACACTCTCTTCGACGGGGACGCCCAGTATTTACATGCACAGTGCTGAGGCCGTCCATGGTGATCTGGGCCAGGTAACGCGCGATGATGTTGTGATCCTGATCTCTTCAAGCGGTGAGACAGAAGAAACTGTAAGATTGCTGCCGTTGCTTAAGAAGATCAAATGCCAAACGATCGCTATAACCGGAGGGATAAAATCTTCTCTGGCTAAACATTGCGACCTGGTGATTAATGTGGGCGTTGACCGTGAGGGCTGTCCTTTAGGCCTGGCGCCCATGGCGTCAACGACGGCAACACTCGCGATGGGCGATGCGCTGGCCGCTTGTTTGATCGATCGCAAGAACTTTAAAAGAGAAGATTTCGCTTTTTTCCATCCGGGCGGAAGTTTAGGCCGGAGATTGTTGCTGACGGTTGAAGATATCATGCGTAAGGGCACCTATTTCGCCAAGGTGCGCGATACGGCGCTGGTCAAAGATGTCCTTTTGAGCATCACCCAGGCGCGTTGCGGGTCGGCGTGTGTCATCAATGCCAAAAAACAGTTCGTCGGGATATTCACTGACGGGGATCTCCGTCGCCATCTTGAGGTGGGGGCAGGTGTTCTCACGCAGAGGGTGGATGAGGTTATGACCAAGAACCCGATGACGATCTCCAAGGACCGTCTGGCGGCTGAGGCTTTCGATATCCTGACGCAAAAGAAAGTCGATGAACTGCCTGTGGTGGATGCCAAGGGTGCTTTGGTCGGCTTATTGGATGTTCAGGACCTTTTGAAAGCAGGGTTGGCCCGGTGAAAAACGCATTGCTCAAAAAGATCAAGGTGATCGCCATGGATGTCGATGGTGTTATGACGGACGGGCGCATCATATACGACGGTGATGGCCTTGAATTAAAATTCTTTGATGTTAAGGACGGGTATGGCATTAGCCGTGCCCGCCGTGAGGGTTTAAAGACAGCGGTCATTTCGGCACGCTCATCGACAGCTGTCAAGGCCAGGGCCAAGGACCTTAAGTTCGACAAGGTTTATCTGGACGCGTACCCCAAGTTAAGCTCCTATGAGAAAATGCTCAAAGCTTTTGGCGTGAGTGACGAAGAAGTTTGCTTCATTGGCGATGATATGCCCGATGTTGCTATTTTATCGCGCGTAGGTTTCTCGGCAGCGCCGGCTAATGCTGTGGCGGAAGTTAAAAAGATCGTCGATCATGTGACGGTTCAAGAAGGCGGGCGCGGTGCGGTACGTGAGGTCATTGAAATAATCCTTAAGGCGCAGGGCCGCTGGGGTATTGAATGAAGAAATCAATTATTAGCGTTATTGTTCTTATGTTTTTCACATGCCCTCTTTGGGCGCAGAACAGTGTTGATGGCGGCAAGAAGGCTCAGCGGGAGATCGTCGCTCAGGAATTGGAAGGATTCAATCTTTCGGGTTATTCCGAGGGTGGACAGAAATCATGGGATATTAAGGGTGACAAGGCGCATATCCATGGTGATGATGTGGCTGTCACGAATGTCAATGCTTATTCTTACGGCAAGGAGAACATGAACGTTACCGCCAAAGAAGGCAACATTGACAAGGCCACCGGCGATGTGAATTTAAAGCGTGATGTGGTCGTTACCGCCGAAAGCGGGGCGACGCTCAAAACAGAAACGCTTCAGTGGCAGCGTAATAATGATCTGGTCCAGACCAATGACAAGGTGCGCATTGAAGATAAAGGTATGACGGTGTCCGGGCAGGGGATGGAGGCTCATCCGAGCCTTAAAGATGCTAAATTAAGAAGCGATGTTACTGCTGATATTCTATCCGAAGGTAAAGATAAGAAAGCCGATAATCGCATTCAGATCACCTGTGACGGCTCGATGGAAGTTGATCAGGCGACACAGTCGGCTGTGTTCACGAACAATGCTGTAGCGATCGAGATATCCACCGGTCGCAAGGTTAAGTCTGACCGCATGGAGGTCAAATTCGATAAAGACAGCCGTAAGATCAAAGAAATCATTTGTACGGGCAATGTCGAAGTCCATCAAGGCATGAACATTACATATTCTGAAACTCTTGTTTATAAAGCGGACGAGCAGCGTATGATCATGACGGGAAAACCCAAGCTTTTGATCGATCCGGGTGATAAAACATCCAGCGCGATCCTCAATTATTAAGGATGGTATATGGACCTTCTCGAAGTTAAAGATCTGGTAAAGGTTTACAATGGCCGCAGGGTTGTGAACGGGCTTAGCCTTACGGTGGGACGTTCCGAGATCGTAGGGCTTCTTGGACCCAACGGGGCCGGTAAGACCACTTCATTTTATATGGCGGTAGGCATTGTCCCGCCTGATGAAGGGCAGATATTCTTTGACCAGGAAGATATTACGAAGAAACCTATCCATGAACGTTGCCGCCTGGGTATGGGGTATCTGGCCCAGGAGCCGTCCATATTCCGCAAACTGACCGTTGAAGAAAATATCATGGCGGTCCTTGAAACGCTGGATATCGGGCCGCAGGAAAGAAAGCGCCGTCTTGAGTCTTTACTTGAGGAGCTGAACATTTCCCATCTGGCACGCAGTAAGGCGTATACGCTTTCCGGCGGTGAGCGCCGACGTCTGGAGATCACACGCGCTTTGGTGACCCATCCGTCTTTCCTTTTGTTGGACGAGCCGTTCTCCGGCATTGATCCTATCGTTGTCGCTGAAGCGCAGGAGATCATCAAGGACCTTAAAAAGCGAGGGCTTGGTATTTTGCTGACAGATCATAACGTCCGTGAAACATTGTCGATCGTTGATCGCGCTTATCTTGTGGCTGAAGGTCGTATTATGATCGCGGGTACGGCACAGGATCTGATCAATGATCCTAATGCCCGCAAGGTATATCTGGGCGAGAAGTTTACCATGTAACGTTGATGACTCATTTAGCTCATTTTATAGCCGGCGCCATGCCGGCTATTTTATTGCTAAAAGCTGACTGTATGGCGGCGCCTGTATTTGAGGGTGTATATATTGGGGGTAGGAAGCCCATTTTTTTGGTTGCTTTTATATATAAATGTTTTAAGATATAGCCTTCCTATTAGAAAAATGCTTGAAAGGAGCAGGTAGTGTCCATGAAGATCTCTGTAAAAAAAGTTGACGCTCTTCGTCGTGAAATTAGTTTTGAGGTCCCTAAGGAGCGTGTGGCCCGCAAGCTTGATGAAGTTTTCAATGATGTGGTCAAACATGTTACGATCAAGGGTTTTCGCCAGGGTAAGGCGCCCCGGAAAATGGTCGAAGCTTCTCACGGTGCATTTGCCCGCGATGAAATGATGAAAAAGCTCATTCCTGAAGTGTACCAGGAGGGTATTATTCAGGAGAAGATGGACCCTATTGATTTTCCGTCTATCGATCAGGTTGAAATGACTGAGGATGGGCTTAAGTTCCGCGCGACATTCGATATCCGGCCTGAAGTTGAGGTCAAGGATTATAAGGGCATCAAGATCAGCAAAAAGAGCGCCGTTGTTTCTGATGAAGAAGTGAGTAAGAGCGTTGATTTCTTCAAGAAGGGCCGTGGGCTTGATGAAAATGCGCCCTTGGATGACGCCTTTGCTAAAACACTCGGTTTCCCGTCTTTAGAAGAGTTAAAGACAGCGGTTAAGCGTAACCTTGAATTTGACAAAGAGCGCCAGAACCGTCAGGAAATTGAAACACAGTTGATCGATGCGCTGATCAAATCATGCAAATTGGATGTTCCTCAGTCTTTGGTTGAGCGTCAGTTGTCCGGACGTGTGGAAGAGTTCAGCCGCCGTTTGAAGACATATGGCGTGAAGGAAGATGATGTCGCTAAGAAAACCGAAGAATCATTGAAGGACCTGAAAGAAGCTTCGGCTAAAGATGTTAAAACATTTTTAATTCTGCATAAGATCGCCGAGATCGAAAAGATCGACGCGGCGCAGAATGAAAACTTATCCGCTAAGGTTATGGAATTCCTGCTTAAGGAAGCCAAACTGGAGGAAGCGAAATGACAAGAGCTAATTTAGTCCCTATGGTCGTTGAAACCACCGGACAGTCCGAGCGTGCGTATGATATTTTCTCACGTTTGCTCAAGGACCGTATCGTTTTTCTGGGCACAGCGATCGACGATGTGGTTTCCAATCTCATCGTTGCGCAGCTGTTGTTCCTGCAGGCGGAAGATCCTGATAAGGATATCAGTCTTTATATCAATTCGCCGGGCGGTTCTGTAACAGCGGGCCTTGCGATCTATGACACGATTCAGTTCCTGAAGCCAAAGGTCTGCACGTACTGCATCGGCCAGTGTGCGAGCATGGGGGCTGTGCTTTTGACGGCCGGTGCGCGCGGCAAGCGTTTTGCTTTGCCCAATGCCCGTATCATGATCCATCAGCCGTGGGGCGGTGCCGAGGGTACGGCCAGCGATATTCACATCCAGGCTCAGGAAATCCTGAGGATGAAACAGAATTTATCGCAGATCATTGCAACGCATAGTAATCAGCCGCTGGAAAAGGTCCTTAAGGATTCTGACCGTGATTTCTTCATGTCCGCGCAGGAAGCAAAGGATTACGGTTTAGTGGATGAAGTCGTTCCGGCTATTGTCAGGTAATGTGAACAACTAATGTGGGGATCCTTACGCCCTCAGGGCTTGGGGATGACCGTTCGAAAGGATAGCAGTATGAAAAGAAATTTACTTTTAACACCTGGCCCATCAAAAGTTCCAGTTGAACTTTGTGAGGTTTTAGGCAAGCCGATCATCCATCACCGTACGCCGCAATTTCAACAGATATTGAAAGAAGTTTTTGCGAATCTTAAGACATTGATCGGGACATCATCTGATGTGTATCTGCTGGCATCCTCAGGAACCGGGGCGATGGAAGCCGCTGTCGGTAATCTGATCAATCCCGGTGATAAGGCGATCACGGTTGAATACGGCAAGTTCGGCGAGCGCTGGACTGAGCTTGTTAAAGCTTATAAGGCCACGCCGATCGTTCTTAAGGTTGCCTGGGGACGTGCTGTTACCGTCGAAGAGATCAAGAAGGTATTGGCTGATAATCCCGATGCCAAGGCTGTTTTTCTGACCCAGTGTGAGACATCGACGGCTGTAACACCGGATTTGGCTTCCATTGGCGCTTTTATGAAAACGACCCATGCCGCACTGGTGGTCGATGCCGTCAGCGCATTAGGCACCGAGCCCATCAGGATGGATGACTGGGGCGTTGACGTTTATTGTTCAGGTTCGCATAAAGGGTTGATGCTTCCACCGGGTGTCGGTATTGTGGCGGCCAGCGCGAAAGCGATCGCGATGATCAGCGCCTCGACCAATGTGCGTTTTTATTTTGACTTACGCAAAGCCAGAAAAGCCCTTGCGGATACGGATACGCCCTTCACACCCGCGATCGGTATTGTCATTGCGCTCAATGAAGCAGTCAAGATGCTGATGGCTGACGGGATCGATAAAAAGCAGGCCTATTACTTGAAAATGGCGCAGGCTGTCTGGGCTGCGGCTGAGGCCATCGGCCTTAGCGTTTACGCTCAACCGGCATTCCGTTCACGCGCCCTTACCGCGATCATGATCCCTGAAGCCCTTGATCCCAAGAAGCTTGTCAAGATCATGCGCGATACGCACGGTATCACTTTCGCCGGCGGTCAAGGTGAGCTTGATGGTAAGGTTGTTCGCATTGCCCATATGGGCGCGGTTGATGAGTACGATATCCTGACAGGCTTGTCGTGCCTTGAGAAAGTTTTGAAGCAGGCCGGTCATAAGTTCGAGCTTGGTGCCAGTTTGGCGGCGGCGCAAAAGGTTTTTAATTCATAAGGGGTTTGTATGACAAAAATCAAGATCCTTGTTAGTGACAAGCTTGCCGAAGAGGGTTTGAAGATCCTCCGGGAGGGCGATGCTTTTGAAGTTGATTGCAAATATGATCTTAAGCCTGAACAGCTTAAGGAGATCATCGGTCAATACGATGCGCTCATTGTGCGTAGCGGTACTCAGGTCACCGAGGATATCATTGCTGCCGCAACGAAGCTCAAAGTGATCGGCCGTGCCGGCGTCGGTTTGGATAACGTTGACCTTAAGGCTGCGACCAAAAAAGGTATCATTGCGATGAATACGCCCGGCGGGAATACTACGTCGACGGCCGAGCATGCCTTCAGCTTGATCATGGCGCTGGCGCGTAACATCCCCCAGGCCCATAGTTCCATGAAGGCCGGTAAATGGGAGCGCAGCAAATTCCAGGGTGTTGAGCTTTACGGGAAGACATTAGGTGTCATTGGTCTTGGGCGTATTGGTTCTACGGTTGCCAAATTTGCACAGGGCTTCGGCATGACCATCAAGGCCTATGATCCATTCTTATCGGCGGAAATGGCGGCAAAGCGGGGCATAGCTGTTTGCACGTTCGAAGATCTTATCCAGAATTCTGATTTCATCACCATTCATGTGCCTAAGACGGATGAGACCAGCGGCATGATCGGCGAGAAGCAGATCAATATGATGAAAAAGTCCGTGCGCCTGGTCAATTGCGCACGGGGCGGCATCATTGACGAGGCGGCATTAGCCAAGGCGCTTGAGGCCAAACGGATCGCCGGTGTGGCCCTTGACGTTTACGATGAGGAACCGCCTAAACCGGATATGCCTGTTATGAAGTTTGATGCTTGCGTACTTACGCCTCATTTGGGGGCTTCAACCGCTGAAGCGCAGGTTAATGTGGCTATTGAGGTGGCCTATTCCGTACGTGATGCGCTGCTGGGCAAGGGAATACGTAATGCAGCTAATTTTCCGTCTCTCGATGAGGAAGCATTCAAGGTCCTTGAACCATACATTGACCTCGGGGATAAGCTGGGTAAGTTTGCAGGTCAACTGGTTAACGGCGGGATCAAAACGGTCAAGATCAGCTACAGCGGACTGCTGACGAAGTACAATGTTATGCCAGTCACCATGTCATTGGCGCACGGCATATTAAAGCCTATTCTGGCGGATAATGTCAATACGATCAATTCGATCGATATCGCCAAGGACCGCGGGATCGACATTCAAGAGGTTCATTTGAGTGCTGAGGGTGAATTTGTTAATTGCATTATGCTTGAGATCGTCACGGATAAGGAGACCCTGGAAGTATGGGGAACGCTGTCTTCTAATAAGAAGCCGCGCATTGTCAAAGTCAACAATGTTTATGTCGAGGCTGTTCCTTCAGGCAACATTCTTTTTATCCGTAACAGTGATATACCCGGCATTGTCGGCGCGGTGGGGGTAGCCCTTGGCAATGCCAGGATCAATATCGCTTATATAACTTTCGGCCGTGAAAAAGAAGGCGCAACGGCAGTCAGCGTTGTTAATGTTGACGGCGATGTCCCGGTGGCCGTTATCGACGGATTAAAGGCGACAAAAGGCATTCAATTTGTCAAAATGCTTAAGGTTTAACGTAACGTATGCTGTATGACTGGATGACATTTGTCATGGTCGGCGCTCAGGATATGTTCAGTCCTGTTCAGTTGGCTGCGCTCGGGGTGTTCCTGCTTTTGTTGCTGTCTTTTTCAGCAAAAACCTCCAAGGGCGTGCTGGCATTATTTACGGGCTATTTTCTGGTTTCTTTTATTATCTTCGGTGTTCTTTGTGATATCGGCGTTGTTCCGTTCTTATGGTCATCCAACGAGTTCCTGGTCACCGCGTCGTGGTTTTATTGTATTCTCGGGGTTCTTTTTCTGGGCGTTGCCTGGCTCTTTGCGGTTCAATGGCGTTTGCTGATCAATGATAATAACGCCTCTTTTACGCCGTGGCCGCGACCAATAAAGCTTGGCATTACCTTCACGGGTCTCGTGGCGGTAACACTGGCTTTGGCGCTTGCGGCGTTAGCCAATGTCTGGCCGCAGACATTGCACGTTATCTTGCAGGGAGCGATGTCGTTTGAGAGCGGGCGATTATTCGGTTCCGTGGGTGGGTTGATCATTTATGAACTGACACGGAATGTCGGTGTCGTGGTCCTGGCGATTATGATGGTTCTGATATGGCGCGGCAAGGTGATCGATTCCCTGAGGGGAAGTAAGTCGCTTGTGGCTAGTATGATGGTGGCGTTTTATATGGCGGTTGGCGGTGCATTGATCTATTTTCATTATAATAAAGGTTAGCCAAGAGGAAAGTCTGATGAATATTGTTGTTGTCGGGGCACAGTGGGGCGATGAAGGTAAGGGTAAATTGATCGACATCCTTTCCAAAGATGTTGATGTGACGGTCCGTTATCAGGGCGGGAGTAATGCCGGCCATACGGTCATTGTCGGTAAAGAGCATTATGTTTTCCATCTTTTGCCGTCGGCTATTTTGCGTACGGGTAAAGTCTGTGTTATCGGCAACGGTGTTGTGGTAGACCCTAAGGCTTTGCTTGAGGAGATCGACGGGCTTAAGGTGCGCGGCATCAAGGTAACCCCTAAACAGCTTAAGATCGCGGTCAATAGCCATGTGGTCATGCCCTATCATCGTGTCTTGGACGGGTTGCGCGAGAAAATGCGCGAGCACCGGATCGGAACAACCGGACGCGGCATCGGCCCGTGTTATGCCGATAAAGTGACGCGTTGCGGTATACGCATGGTCGATCTGATGAACCCGAAGGTGTTCCGTTCCAAGCTGCAGGACAATCTCCGCGAGAAAAACGAGTATTTCAAGAAAGTCTTCAATCAAAAGGGCTTTGATTTCGATAGTATTTATAATGAATATGTAGTTTATGCGCGTCGCTTAAAGCCTTATGTGTGTGATACGGCGATCTATGTGAATGAGGCGATCGACAATAACAAATCCGTTCTGTTCGAAGGTGCTCAAGGCGCGTTCCTGGATATTGATTTTGGAACATATCCGTACGTGACATCTTCCAATACGACCGTTGGCGGCGTAGCCAGCGGCAGTGGCGTTGCGCCGACAAAGCTTGATAAGATCATTGCTGCTGTCAAGGCATACACCACGCGCGTCGGAGAAGGCCCGTTCCCGACAGAATTTTCACCCAAGATGGAAGAAGAGATCAGGACCAAGGGCAAGGAATTCGGATCAACGACCGGCCGTGCGCGTCGCTGCGGCTGGTTTGATAGCGTTCTGGTGCGTTATGCTGCGATCGTGGGCGGATTTGATGAGCTCGCTATCATGAAGCTGGATGTTCTCGATGAGTTAAAGACCATCAGCCTTTGTACTTCCTACAAATATAAGGGAAAGACCTTCAAGCACTTCCCACATGACTATGATGTATTTTGCCATGCCAAGCCGGTTTACGTTGAAATGCCTGGCTGGCAGAAGCCGATAGGGACTATCCGGGATTTTCGTAAGCTGCCGCCGCAGGCGCGTGATTATGTAAATCGTATGGAGGAGTTAGTGGGTGTTCCTATCAAGTATATATCCATCGGTTCTGAGAGAGATGAGATCATTGTGCGCTAAAGGTTTCTCAATAACAGGCGAAAATCTTGACGTTGAAATGCGCACATGTTAATTTGAATTTGAAGGAGTTCAGTATGTTAAAGCAGGTCTTATTTTCAGTATTGATCGTTACCCTTGGCATGTCATTGAACGGGTGTACGATCATTCTTCAGAAGGGCCGTACGGTCGATGTGGAGAAGATCTCGCGCCTTAAGGGTGAATTAAGCGCTTTAGAGCGTGCCAAGAAAGAACTTGAAGATCGCCTTTCCCAGGAGATCGCCGATAAAGAAGTCAAGGTCGAAATGCTTGAAAAAGGCCTTGTGATCACCTTTGTCGCCGAAGTTCTTTTCGATTCAGGCAAAGATCTCTTGCGTGAAGATTCCTTGGCAAAACTCGACAAGGTCTCGCAGGTCCTTCAGACGGTAGTTCCCGAGCTCAGTGTTGGTATTGAGGGGCATACGGATAATGATCCCATCAAGCTTTCAACCTGGAAATCCAATTGGGAGCTTTCTTCGGCGCGCGCACTTAGCGTGCTGCATCAGCTTGAAGAAAAAGGCGGGGTTAAACCAAGTCGTCTTGCAGCTATAGGTTATGGTGAGTACCGTCCGGTTGCCTCCAATGATGATAAGGTCGGACGGCAAAAGAATCGCCGTGTCGAGATCGTTATTTTGCCGCCAGTCGTTAAGAAGTCGGCACAAGAATTAACACAGTGATCCCAGGGGCTTCATTGAAGAATTTTATTTTTTTCATCGTTTTTATCGTGGCCGTAGGCAGCGTCCTTCTTTTGGTACGTTTCAATAAAGAGAATACGGATGTTACCAAGATCCTGGAGCAGGAACGTTACAGCCGTATGACGGCCGAAGAAGAGCTTCAGCGCGGTGAGTATCGCGTGAAGAAACTCGAGGCGGATCTGCAGACGACACAGGTCAAACTTTCGAGGATACAGGAATCATTTGATAAGTCAAAAGATGAGAATACAGCGCTGAAGTCGGATCTTGAGAAGACGACGCAGCAGGGGCGCTCTCAGGAGTCGGATCTGCGTAAGAATCTTGACGATGCGATAGCCAAACGTGCAGAACTGGAAGCTAAATTGAGTGAGGCCCAGGAGGCGTCACGCCGGGCGGCTGAAGAACTGAAGCAGGCGGCGGCAAGGGCTGAGTTGGCTGAGCGTAAAGCGCAGGAACAGGTTGCGGCCATGGCCCTGGCGGCCGAAGCGAAGAAATGAAGTTTTAGTGTGCGGATGCTGTTTTGGCGGTTGCGTGTTGATGGGGGACAAGGATCCCCCATTTTATTTAATGAGGGCATGAATGAAGATCCCAAAGCATGTAGCGATCATTATGGATGGTAACGGCCGTTGGGCGAAGGCCCGAGGTCTTGCGCGTACGCACGGGCATATTGAAGGTGTAAAGCGTGTGGACGAGATCGTTGAGGCCGCACGTGATGCAGGCCTGGAGGCGCTGACACTTTATACTTTCTCGACTGAGAACTGGAAGCGCGATGCGTCTGAAGTATCGATGCTGATGCAGACACTGGTAGCGGCTCTTGGCCAGCGATTGCAGAAGATGTGTGCTAATAATGTCCGTTTGCGTGTTTCTGGCTGCCGGACGAATGCACCGGCCTCGGTATTGGAGGCGTTTGACCGTGCCGTTGAAACGACCAAAAACAATAAGGGATTAGTTCTTAATATTGCTTTTAATTATGGCAGCCGTCAGGAGATACTGGAGGCCGTGAAGTCGATTGCGGCTGATTGTGCGGCAGGACGGTTGTCCGTTGATAAGATCAATGAGGAGCTTTTTGCTTCAAAGCTTTATACGGCCGGTTTGCCCGATCCGGATCTTTTGATACGGACATCCGGTGAGAAGCGGATCAGTAATTTTCTGTTGTGGCAACTTTCGTATGCGGAGTTTTATTTTACGGAAAAGTGCTGGCCTGATTTTACGCCCGATGAATTCCGGCTAGCCTTGGCTGATTTTGCGGAACGTGACCGGCGTTTTGGGACTACAGGTAAAGGGGAGATACGATGAATTGGTTGCGCTTTGTCAGCAGCGTCGTGGCTATCTCGTTGATCGCGCTTGCAGCATTTTACCCATGGTTTTTTATTATACTTATTTGCCTGCTGACGGCGGGCGGGTTGTACGAGTTTTTTTATCTAATCAAGAAAAAAGATATCCCTATTTACAGCTACACAGGCATCTTTATCGGCGTGCTTATTCCTTTGTCAATATTTACGCGTTTCGAGCTGACCAAGAACTGGGAGTTGCTTTTTATTGTGTGTGCGTTCCTGCTCATTCTGATGCTTCAATTCAACCGCAAGGATAATCGCAATGCCATACTCGGTTTATCGACGACTCTTTTCGGTGTGCTTTATGTTTCGTGGTTCTTCAGCTTCATCGTAAAAACCTATTTGCTTTTGCCTGGGTTCGAGGGGGCAAAGCTGGTCCTTTTTATCGTAGCTGTTACCAAATCAAGTGATATCGGTGCGCTTTTGATCGGCAGCGCTTTCGGCAAACATCCGCTTTTGCCCAATGTCAGCCCGAATAAATCAGTTGAGGGAACCCTGGGTGGGCTTTTGTGCAGTGCGGTTGTGGCGGTCTTGTGCCGCGGGTGGCTTCCGCCGTTCGAACAGTTTACGCCGGCTTATGTTGCCCTGCTGGGGTGTTTTTTCGGTTGTTTGGGGCAATTGGGAGATCTTTCCGAGTCGCTGATCAAGCGGGATTGCAACGTCAAAGATTCCGGGAATTTTGTTCCGGGTATCGGCGGCATCCTGGATCTGATCGACAGCCTTTTGTTTTCGGTGCCGGCATTCTACCTTTATATGAGCGTTGTTTTCAATCTACGGTAAGGCATGAAAAAGAAACGCATTGCTATCCTTGGTTCAACCGGTTCGATAGGCGTTAATGCCCTTAAGGTCATTGCAGCCCATCCGGACAGGTTTGAAGTGGTGCTTTTAGCCGCGCATAACAGTGTGAACTTGATACGTTCACAGATCCGTCAGTATGCCCCTAAATTTGTGGCCATGGCGTCGGTTCATTTGCCGCAGCTGAAGAAAGATCACAGCAGGGTAAAGTTCTTTGATGCCCAGAGAGACCTTCCCGAACTTGTATCAAGGGCTGATATCGATGTGGTCGTTATCGCGATGACAGGGGCGGCGGCCTTAGAGCCTTTTCTGGCTGCCGTACGTGCGGGCAAGAAAGTGGCGCCTGCCAACAAAGAAGCACTGGTCATGGCCGGGGATATTTTAATGGAAGCTGCCCGCAGGAGCGGATCTGTTATCGTTCCTGTTGATAGTGAGCAGAGCGCGATCTTTCAGTGTCTGGAGGGGCGCAATACCCAAGACCTTCATCAGATCCATTTGACCGCATCAGGTGGCGCGTTACGCTGTTTGCCGCGCATGAAACATGATCAGGTTTCAGTAAAAGATATTTTGGCGCATCCGCGCTGGAAAATGGGCGCCAAGATCACGGTCGACTCGGCAACGCTCATGAACAAAGGGTTTGAGGTGATCGAGGCCCAGCGGTTGTTTGGTGTAGGTGTCGATAAGATCAATGTGCTGATCCATCCGGAGGCGATCATCCATTCAATGGTCGAGTTTATTGACGGGTCGATCATTGCGCAACTGGGTGTGACGGATATGCGCCTGCCCATTCAGTATGCGTTAACGTATCCAGAACGGTTGCCGATGCCGTTGAAGCGCCTGGACCTGGTTCAATTGAAAGCGCTGACATTCGAGGCTCCGGATCTTAAGAAATTCCCGTCGCTTAAATTAGCTTATGCGGCGGCGCGTCAGGCAGGCACGGCACCGACAGTGCTTAATGCAGCCGATGAGATCGCTGTTGAGGCGTTCCTGAAAGGAAAGATAAAATTCACCGGGATTCATTCTGTAGTCGAGCGCACGTTGTCTAAACATGTTAATGTGCCAAGACCTGGTCTTTTGGATATCAAATATGCTGATGGATGGGCACGCCAGAAGGCGCAGGAAATTGTAGAAAGGGTATCATGACGTTTTTAATTTTTGTTTTTATTCTCGGGCTTTTGATCGTTGTGCATGAAGCAGGCCACTTTTTAATGGCTAGAAAACTGGGCGTCCGTGTTGAAGAATTTGCGTTCGGTTTCGGCCCGAAACTTTGCGGCTGGAAAAAAGGCGATACCGATTACCGTATTTGCGCGATACCTTTAGGCGGTTACGTCAAGATGGCCGGTGATGAGAGGACTAATTGCAAGGGTGCTCCGGACGAGTACTTTTCAAAGTCAATGGGCCAGCGCGCCCTGATCATCCTTATGGGGCCGGTCGTGAATTATCTTTTAGCCTACCTTTGTTTTGTTGTTGTTTTCTGGATCGGCGCGGTTGATCTTGATGCGTCGTCTAAAGCTTTGCCGGCCAAAGTCGGAAAAGTCATGGCGGCTTCAGCGGCACAGCAGGCCGGTTTCGCGGCCAATGACGTTTTGATATCCATCGACGGCGTGAAGATCCTCAATTGGGCTGAAATGCAGGACAGGGTCATGGCTTCGCAGGGTAAGACGCTGGATGTCGAGGTTTCCCGCGGACAGGCCGTTGTGGCATTAAAAGTGACGCCCAGGCTTGAGAAGACGAAGGATATTTTCGGCCGTGAACATTCCGTTGCGCGTATCGGTATTCAGCCGACGGGTCTGGATAAACCTGAGAAGCTTGTTATAAAGAAGTACGGTTTCTTTGAGTCATTTATCAAAGGGGCAGAGGAACTCTCGACGATAACTGTCAAGACATACGTGAGCTTGTGGGAGATCGTCACGGGGCAGCGCTCCGCTAAAGATGGCGTCACGGGGCTCGTCGGTATATTCTTTATTGTTAAATTTGCGGCGGGTGTCGGTTTTTCATTCCTGCTGCATATAGTCGGTATCATCAGCGCCAGCCTTGCCCTTTTCAATGTTTTGCCGCTCATCCCGCTGGATGGCGGTCATTTAGCCTTGATCGGCCTTGAAAAGCTCCGTGGCCGTGCATTATCTGTCAAGACGGAAGACATTGTGATGAAGTTTGGATTCGGCTTGATCATTGCTTTAGCCATTTTTGTGTTTTATGTCGATTTTGAACGTATCGGATTGATCGATAAAGTGCGGGCTTTCTTCAGATAAAAGGGAGGGATAATGGCGGCACAACCTAAACCAACTGATTATGAGGACCTTAAAGGGCAGTTACACAGGTTTATTATTTCCAAGACGGACTTTCTTAAACTGAAAGACGCCATGAATGAAGATCAGTTGCGTATGTTCGTCGATAAGGCGATCGCTGATCTTTGCCGTGAAAATGAACTTGTCGTCACCTTTGAGGACCGGGTCCGCCTGATCCGTGAGTTGACAGCGGCGGCGGTCAGTCTTGGGCCGTTGCGCTCTTTGATGGAAGATAAGGACATTACCGAGATCATGATCAATGGGCCCAAGCATATTTATATTCAAAAGCAGGGCAAGATCACGCGCACGGATATCAAGTTCGACGATAATGCTCATTTAATGCATACGCTTCAGAAGATACTTACGGCTTCAGGTACGCCTCGCCGTATAGATGAATCATCACCCTATGTTGATTTTTCAATGCCTGACGGCTCACGTGTTAACGTCATTATCCCTCCGTGTACGCTAAACGGCGCCATCATGACCATAAGGAAATTTTCCAGGGATATCGGTACCATGGAGAATTTGATCGAGTTAAAGACGGTTAACAAGCAGATGGTTGATTTTCTCGTGGCCGCGATCAAGGCCAAGCTTAACATTGTTTTCTGCGGGGCGACGGGTTCCGGTAAAACGACAATATTGAACGTCCTCTCGGCGCATATTAATGAAGAAGAGCGCATCATCACCATTGAAGACACGTCAGAGTTAAGGCTCCTGCAGGAACATGTGGTCAATCTTCAGTCGAAAGCGGCGAATGTGGAAGGCAAGGGGGCGGTAACCATCCGCGATCTTTTTGTGAACTCATTGCGCATGCGGCCTGATCGTATTATCGTCGGTGAGGTCAGAGGTGAAGAGATCCTCGACATGATCCAGTCGATCTCATCCGGCCATTCCGGTACATTGTCGATCGTACACGCCGATTCACCTGAAGAGTGTTTCAACCGCATGATCACCATGATGCTCATGTCCGGTATCCGCCTTTCAGGCGAGCAGATACAGCGTCAGGTGGCCACATCGATCGATCTGATCGTTTATTCCGAGCTTTGCATTGACGGCGTCCGTCGTGTATTGCATATCACGGATCTGCGTTACGATAAGAAGGAAAACAAGGTTTCATTGGAAGATGTTTTTACGTTCAAGCAGGAAAAGATGGACGAAGTTACAGGTAAGATCATCGGTGATTGGGTTGCGACCCGGAAAACGCCCTCATTCGCCGATAAGTTCGCCAAGCGCAATATCAAGATCCCCTTGGAATTCACGCATTGAGCGGCATTTTTAATTTACGTTTAACAGGAGTTTAGTACATGAAGTGGTCAAAGTATTTTATCCCTACGCTCAAGGAAGTTCCGACAGGAACTGAAGCCATCAGCCATCAGCTTCTGTTACGTTCAGGTTTGGTGCATATGCTGACATCCGGGGTTTATTCTTATCTTCCGCTCGGGTGGCGTGTCTTACGTAAGATCCAGGATATTATTCGCGAAGAGATCAATGCCGCGGGAGCTCACGAACTTCTGATGCCGGCACAGCATCCGATGGAGCTCTGGCAGAAAACAGGACGCGACAAGACCCTTGAAGATGTGATGATACGTTTCAAGAACAAAAAAGGTGCGGCCATGTGTTTAGGCCCAACCCATGAAGAGATCATTACTGATCTTGTTAAAAGTTTTGTGCAGTCATACCGTCAGCTGCCGGTCACGCTTTATCAGATCCAGACTAAATTCCGTGATGAGACCCGTCCGCGTTTCGGTGTTGTGCGTGCATGTGAATTTATCATGAAAGATGCCTACAGCTTCGATATCGACGATGCCGGCCTTAAGAAGAACTATGATGCCATGTATAAGGCATATAAGAACATTTTTGACCGTTGCGGGCTCAAGCCGATCATTGCCGAGGCGGATACCGGCGCGATGGGTGGCAAGATCTCGCATGAATTCCTTGTTCCGGCGGCGATCGGTGAAGATAAAGCCACTGATGAGAACGGTGTTGAGCATCAGGCGATCGAGGTCGGGCATATTTTCCAGTTAGGTACAAAATATACAGAAGCTTTGGGTGCACTTTATCTTGATGAAACGGGCAAGTTGCAACCTATTATCATGGGGTGCTACGGTATCGGCGTCAGTCGATTGATCGCGACCATCATTGAGGTGCATCACGATGAAAAAGGTATAAAATGGCCGATCGGCGTGGCGCCGTTCCAGGTTGAAATACTTCCCCTGCAGGTGGCTGATCCGCAGACCATGGAGCTCGCGCAGCGTCTATATGATGAGTTGACAAAACAGGGAATTGATGTTTTAATGGATGATCGTGACGATAGCGCTGGACGCAAGTTCAACGACGCAGACCTCATCGGCATCCCTTTCCGCGTGACGATCGGCAAACGCGGTCTCCAAGAAGGAAAAGTTGAGATCAAGGATCGCGCTACCGGCGTGGTCGAGAGTGTTCCTTTGGAAGGGGCTCTTGAGCGTGTTTTGTTTTTGGTCAAAAAATAGGTTATTCTTATGGGAAGTTTCGATGCACTGGCCGCGGATATCAGAAACCTTGCACAATCGATTTGCGACGAGATCGGTATTGAGATCGTGCACGTTAATGTCAATGTCCATAACAATGTGATGAACCTGCAGGTTTTTGCGGATAAGCCTGAAGGCGGGATCGGCATGGAAGAATGTACGCGCCTGAATCATGCACTTGTGGTTAAGATCGATAGCGAGCTTAATTTAGGGGACAATTACACCCTTGAAGTGTCATCGCCGGGTCTGGACCGTGCGCTGATCGGTTATCGGGATCTCCGGCGTGTTCTTGGCCGTGACGTGCAGGTTTTTCTTAAAGAACCTGTAAATGGTAAGCGTGAATATTCAGGTTTGTTGCAGGCCGTATCTGAGGCGGCGATCATTGTGCAGGCCCGCAAGGGTGAAGTTGTTCTGCCCATGGATAAAATAGAAAAAGCAAAGCAGATCATTAACTAAAAGAGGGGTTTATGGAAAGTGAATTAATGACGGTCCTTGAACAGATCGAACGCGATAAGGGTATTGCCAAGGAAGTTTTGATCGAGGCTGTCGAGGCGGCCGTTGCTTCTGCCGCGCGTAAGGTTTGGACAGTAGGCAAGGAAGAAGATGTTACGGCTAAACTTGACCTTAAAACGGGCAAGATCCAGGCGTTCGCTAACGGCCAGGAGATCCGCTCTAATGAGTTCGGCCGCATTGCCGCTCAGACCGCCAAGCAGGTCGTTTTCCAGAAGATCCGTGAAGCTGAAAAAGATGTTGTCTATAACGAGTATAGCATCCGCGTCGGCCAGATCATTTCCGGCAGCGTTTATCGTTTTGACCGGGGTAATTTGATCGTTGATCTTGGAAAAACTGAAGCCATAATCCCGCGCACGGAGTTGTGCGGCAAGGAAGAGTTTAAGCAGGGAGATCGCGTGCGCGCTTTTATCCTTGAGGTCCAGCGTGAATCGCGCGGGCCGCAGATCGTTCTGTCGCGTGCGCATCCTAATTTCGTCAAGCGCCTGTTCGAACTTGAAGTGCCTGAGATCTATGAGGGCATTATTGAGGTAAAGGCCATTGCGCGGGATCCGGGTGAACGCACCAAGATCTCTGTTTATTCAAAGGATGACAAGGTGGACTGTGTAGGCGCGTGCGTCGGTATGCGCGGTTCCCGTGTTAAGAATATTGTCAATGAACTGCACGGTGAAAAGATCGATATTGTCCGTTATTCTGCGGATATCAAAGAGTACATTCAGGCGGCCCTTTCTCCGGCGGAGATTTCACAGATGCAGCTTTTGAGCCTCGAGAAAAAGGCAAATATTATCGTTGCTGACGATCAGCTTTCGATCGCGATCGGGCGATATGGCCAGAATGTCCGTTTGGCTGGCCGTCTTTTAGGATGGGAGCTTGATATTTTTTCCGCGAATCAGTGGGAAGAACATCTTAAGCAGCAGTCGGGTGAAACGACCAAGGAGGTTGAGGTCGTTGAGGAGGTTGTCGAGGAAGTTGAAGAACCTGCTGGTGATGCCGAAGCGCAAGAGGCGCCTGAAGCCGAGGATGAGAAGTCCGATCAGTAAGAAAGTCATTTTAGGGCCCATAGGCCCGGAAAGATACGCACATGTTAGTAAAGGAACTGGCTGCTAAATACAACATCAGCGAGGAGCTCATTCTCGCGACGCTCAAAGAGCTTAAGTTGCGCGCCAAAGGGGATGCGCATGAACTAAGCCCAGGCGTGCTTTCTGTTCTTAAGGGAGAGCTTCAGACTAAAGGGGCTATTCCGGAAGAAAAAGAAGAGGATGTTGTTAAAAAGTCTGCGGCTAAACGTGCGGCACCCAAGAAGCCTTTGGCTGACGGTGATGTAAAAAAGCCTGCTGTAAAGAAGAAGGGTCCCGCTAAAGCGGCTTCTTCGGATAAAGGCAGTGAGCCTGCTGTTGAGCATGTGACGGTGCGTATCGTTACCAAGCCTGAGCCTAAGCCTGTCGAAGTTCCAAAGCCTGCTGTTCGCGCGCCTGATGCCCGGTCTGTTGAAGGCCCTGTTCAGGAGGTCGTGAATGAGGTTGTGAACGAGCCTGTGAATGAGCTTGCACAGTTCACTAAAACGTCGACACAAGAAAATGTGACAACAACCGACGCTGAGGGTAATACAGTTGTCAAGAAAGTCATAAAGACAGTTGTCACCAAGGTTGTTCCAAAAGAGCAGCCTCAGTTTGTTTCGGTAAAGCCCCTGGCCAAGCGGCGTGAAGAAGAGCAGGCTGCCATCCAGGCGGCGCGCAATGCCCATGCCACGCAGCAGACAGCGGCACCAGCAGCCACGGTTGCTGTTGAACAGGCTCCGGCGTCGCCTGCCAAATATGAAGGTCCTTTGCGTGACATTGATGTCAAGATCCCTATTACTGTCGGAGACCTTGCTTTCCGCATTCAGGAAAAGGTCCAGGCTGTATTGAAAACGCTTATGGGTATGGGCATTTTTGCCAATATCAATCAGAATCTTGGTGAGGATATTGCCCGTAAGATCTGTGAAGCTTTTGGATACAATTTGATCCAGATCAAGAGTCAGGAAGAGCAGACCATCGATTTTCATGACAAAGCTAAGGATGATCCCTCAACCCTCAAACCGCGAGCTCCGATCGTCACGTTCATGGGACATGTCGATCATGGAAAAACATCGCTCATGGACTGTATCCGTAAAACCAAGGTTGTTGATTCCGAGCATGGTGGGATCACGCAGCATATACGTGCCTATTCTGTTCCGATGAGCAAGGGAACAATAACGTTCCTTGATACGCCGGGTCATGCTGCCTTTACAGCCATGCGCGCGCGCGGGGCACATATTACGGACCTTGTTGTCCTTGTTGTTGCCGCGAATGAAGGATTGATGCCCCAGACCCTTGAGGCGATCGATCATGCCAAGGCGGCAGGCGTTGCCATCGTTGTGGCGCTTAATAAAATGGACCGGAAGGATGCCGATCCGGATATGGTCAAGAAGCAACTGATCGAGCATGATCTGATGCCTGAAGATTGGGGCGGAAAGACTGTTGTCGCGCCTGTTTCTGCCCTTACGGGTGAGGGCATTGATAATCTATTAGAAATGATCCTTCTTGAGGCTGAGATCCTTGAGCTTAAGGCCAATCCAGATAAGCGGGCTGCGGGCATCATTGTTGAAGCACATTTAAGCCCCGGTCGCGGTGCTGTGGCGACACTGGTTGTTCAAAGCGGAACGCTTAAAGAGGGCGATTTGGTCGTCGTCGGGCCAAATTACGGCAAGGTCAAGGCTATGTTTGATGATCATCATCAGCATACGCGTTCGGCGGGTCCGTCCATGCCGGTTGAGATCCTGGGCCTTTCAGCGGTGCCTGAAGCCGGTGAAAAGTTCTTTGTTGTTGAAAATGAGAAAGTGGCACGAGAGATCTCTGATGTGCGTATGCAGAAAGTAAAGGCGGACCGGCTTAAGAATTCAAATAAGATCACGCTTGAAGATCTTCTGGCGCAGAAGAAAGAGGGTGAGGTCAAGGAATTGAATATTGTTCTCAAGGCGGACGTACAAGGTTCTGTTGAGGCGCTGCGTGAAGCATTGCTTAAGGTCCCGAACACCAATAAAGAAGTTAAGATCAAATTCATCCATACGGGTGTCGGTGATGTTAACGCATCGGATATTATTCTAGCGCATGTATCCAAGGCTATTATCATTTCCTTTAATGTCGGCATGAACACGGATGCGAGTGAGGAACTTGAAAAAGCTCCGGTCGATATTAGAAAATACAATGTTATCTATGACGCTGTCAATGAGATGAAGGCGGCCCTTGAAGGGTTGTTGAAACCTGATACCAAGCGACATTTCCTGGCGCGGGCAGAAGTGCGGCAGGTGTTCAAGTTGACCAAGGCCGGCATGGTTGCAGGATGTTTTATTTTGAAGGGACGTATCCGTCAGAAGATGGAGGCGGATGTTATCCGTAACGGAGCGGTGGTTCATTCCAGTAAGATTGTCGCCCTGAAACGGTTTAAGGATGATGTCAAAGAAGTCGGCGAAGGTTTTGAGTGCGGCATTTCTGTGGATAAGTTTGACGGGTATCAGGTCGGGGATATCATTGAAACGTTCCAGATCGAACAGATCGCCAGGAAACTGTAAATGAAAACGGTCTTCAGCGGCATGCGTCCGACGGGAAAGCTTCATCTTGGGCACCTGGTGGGGGCACTTCATAACTGGGTCAAACTGCAGGATTCGTACCGGTGCATCTATTCTGTAGCGGATTGGCATGCTCTCATGGGGGAATATGAGAATAGCCATCAGATGGTCGATCATATTTATGATATGACCGTGGATTGGCTGGCTTGCGGCGTTGATCCTGAGCGCTCTATTATTTTCCTTCAGTCAGATGTTCCTGAGCATCTTGAGCTTCAGATGTTCCTGTCTTGTTTGACGCCTTTAGGCTGGCTCGAACGTAACCCGACGTATAAGGAACAGTTGCGCGAGATCACCACGCGTGACCTTCAGACGTATGCCTTTTTGGGATACCCGGTCCTTCAGGCAGCGGATATCCTTCTTTATAAAGCCCAGGCTGTGCCTATCGGTGAAGATCAGTTGCCGCATCTGGAACTGACGCGTGAGATAAGCCGCCGGTTTAATTTCATTTACAAGAAAGATGTGTTCGCGGATTGTGAAGCGATCATGACGCCAACCCCGCGTTTACTGGGACTTGACGGTCGTAAGATGTCCAAGAGTTATGGCAATACGATCAATCTGTCTGATACGCCAGATGAGATCATGGCTAAGGTCAGGAATATGCTTACGGATCCGAAGCGGTTACGGCTGAAGGATGTGGGGCATCCGGATGAATGCAATGTTTTCTCATATTACAATACGTTCTTACCGGGGCAAGTTTCAGAAGCGCGCCTCTGGTGTGAGGGGGCGACTAAGGGTTGTACGGATTGCAAGAAGAACCTGGCGGAAGCGATCATAGAGTATTTGAGGCCTATCCGTGAAAAACGCCTTAAGGTCCTCGCGGACCGAGGATATGTCGAATCTGTGCTTAAACAAGGTGCTGAAAAGGCGCGTGCTATCGCGGTTACGACAATGAAAGAAGTGCGTACAGCGGTTTTTCGTTAAACCCCATGAATTATAAGATCCAATTAGAAAAGTTTGAAGGTCCTCTTGATCTTTTATTGTATCTCATCAGAAAAGATGAGATCAATATCTGCGATATTCCTATCGCGCGCGTTACAGAACAATATATCCAGTATATAGAATTAATGAAGATGCTTGATCTTGACGGGATCGGGGATTTTCTTGTGATGGCGGCAACACTCCTGCAGATCAAGTCCAAGATGCTTTTGCCTCCCGATCCGACAGAGGTAACCCCCCAGGAAGATCCGCGCACTGAACTTGTCCGCCGTCTGGAAGAATACCAGAGGATCAAAGAGGCGGCAGAAGCACTGCGCCTTAAGGCTGAAGGCCGGCAGGACCTTTTTGCGCGCCGTTCGGATGAAGAGGCCCTGGCTGAGATGAAAGAGGGTGCAAAGGAAGTGTATTTTGAAGCCAATCTTTTTGATCTCATTACGGCGCTTACCCAGGCGATGGCCAATAAACCTGAAAAGGTCAATTATGAGGTTGTGCGCGAGGAATATACGGTTGAAGAAAAGGTCCACAGCATTTTACATATGCTCATCGAGCGCTCCAGCATCAGGCTGCAGGAGCTTTTTGATAATGCGCGTGACAAGATAGAGGTCATTGTGACTTTCATGGCGGTCCTTGAACTGTGCAAGATGAAGGAAGTCGTGATCGCCCAAAAACGCCTTTTTGCTGATATCGAGTTGGTCCGTAATGCGGAGAACATTGTTGTTCAACAACAGACGGTGGGCTGATGGAAGAATTAAAGCAGGTCATCCTTAACACGCAGGAGACGGAAGAGGACCGTGTTACCGGTCTCTCGCTGCGGCCCGAGAATCTTACGGATTTTATCGGTCAAAAGGACCTTGTAGCTAATATCCGCATCGCTGTTGAAGCCGCTCAGCAACGCGGCGAACCCCTCGAGCACATGCTTTTTTCCGGACCTCCCGGTTTGGGAAAAACATCCCTTGCCCACATCATTGCCCATGAAATGAAAAGTAAGATCACCGTTACTTCCGGTCCGGCCATCGAGCGAGCGGGAGATTTTATCGGCATACTCACTAACCTTGAGCGGGGGGATGTTCTTTTTATCGATGAGATCCACCGCATGTCAAAAACGGTCGAAGAGTTCCTTTATCCGGCCATGGAAAACTATAAGATAGATTTTGTGGTGGATAAAGGCCCGTATGCCAAAACGATCAATTTTAATCTGAAGCCATTCACATTGATCGGGGCGACGACGCGCAGCGGGCTCCTGGCATCGCCGTTGAGAGATCGTTTCGGTCTGGCATTCCATATTGATTTTTACGAACCGGATGATCTCGCGACGATCATTATGCGTTCATCGGTCAAATTGGGGGTTGACATAGATCAGGCCTCTGCCCTTGAGGTTGCTTTACGTTCCCGCGGTACGCCGCGCATTGCTAATCGCCTTTTGAAGCGTGTGCGTGATTATGCTCAGGTCAAAGGCGGCGGATTGACCGTGCGCGCGGCGGTCGTTAAGGAAGCCATGGCCCGGTTGGATATTGACACACAGGGACTTGATCGTTTTGACCGTAAGATCTTAACAGTTATCCGCGATCAATATAGCGGCGGACCTGTGGGTGTTGAAGCCCTTGCGGCGACACTGAATGAAGAGGTTGATACGCTTATTGATGTTGTTGAGCCGTATTTATTAAAGATGGGGTTTTTGCGCCGCACATCACGCGGCCGTGAGATCACGGAGAAGGCGAGACAACAGCTGTGATCAAGAAACTGCTTGGACTATTAGTCTTGTCGTTTGTTATTCTCTTGATCGCTGATGATGTTGTAACAGCCAAGGCCAAGCTTATCCGTGTGGCGATTTTGCGTGATCAGGATCATTTTACGGTGGCCGTCGATGGCCGGTATGAGATCCTGGATTTTATAACCGGAAAAGTCCTCCAGGCAGGTCCCCGGCTTCGCCCGGTGGTGGTTACCCTTGAGAATGGCAGGACCAAGGTCGGTACACATGTTTATGATCTCGCACGTATTATTATTGCGCCACGGCACGAAACCGCCGTCAGCGTCAATGACGGTTATTTCCGCGGGAATATCGTTGTTATAAATAATAGCGGCGCCGGGTTTACGGTTGTGAATTCGATCGAGCTTGAGCTTTACATACGGGGTGTCCTTTACCATGAGATCTCCGATAAGTGGCCTATGGAGGCGATCAAGGCGCAGGCTGTGGCAACACGCACCTTCGCGCTTTACTCCATGGAAAAGTTTGCGGCCCGTGATTATGATGTAACGAATGATATTTATTCCCAGGTTTATGGCGGAAAAGGGTCGGAGCGATACCGCACGAACGTCGCCGTACGCCGTACGCGCGGTGAAGTGCTGATGTATAAAGGCAAGATATTTCCGACGTTCTTTCATGCCAATAGCGGCGGAGTGACCGAGGATGCGTCTGAGTTGTGGGACGTCGATATTCTGCCTTTAAAGGGCGGCGTCATATCTACATTTTCCGTTAATTCGCCGCACTACCAGTGGCGACGCAACTTTCGTCTTAAGGATATTCAGGATGGTTTGAATGCCCGGGGCTATAAACTCGGGTTGATCAAGGATATCCAGGTCATCGAGCGGAATAAAAGCGGCCGCGTGCGTAAGCTTAAGATCGTCACGCGGGATGATAAGGCAGAAACGATCGAAGGGAAGTTGTTCCGGGATGCTGTAGGCCCTAATCTTTTACGCAGTAATTTGTATGAAGTTGAGATGAAAGGGTGGTATGTGGATTTTGTGGGCCGTGGTTGGGGGCATGGTGTGGGGATGTGCCAGTGGGGCGCCTATAATATGGCGATGTTGCATCATGACTACAAACAGATCTTAAGTTATTATTATCCGTCGTCGGATTTTGTACGGATCAAGGGTGTGGATTGAAAGTTCCAGGATGCGGAAATATTATTCATTAACCTTCTTTGTTCTTTTTATAACAGCATTTATGGTGCTTGCGCTGCGGTTATCCGCCCCTGTGAAGACGGTGAATCCGGCTGATCAGGTAAGTGGCGATAAGACCTATCCTGACGTTAAGGTAGTGTATGTTTTTGACGGGGATACAATAAAGCTGGCTGATGGTGAAAAAGTTCGTTTTATCGGCATTGATACGCCTGAGTCATCTCGGAATAAGAAATTGCTGCGTGATGCCGGGCGCTCCGGACGTGATGTTCAACAGATACTGGAGATGGGCCATCAGGCGGCGGTTTATACCAGATCGTTGCTGGATGGGCGAAGGGTAAGGCTTGATTTCGATATTCAACGGCGTGACAAGTACGGCAGGCTCCTGGCTTATGTTTACAGGGTTGATGACGGGCTTTTCATTAATGAAGAGATCATCAAGAATGGCTATGCTTACCCGATGACGATCCCTCCTAATATACGTCATGCTGAAGAATTTAAACGATCATTCAGGCAGGCGCGCAAGTCACGACTGGGGTTATGGGCGCAGTTCTCTTCGGACGCGGATGTTAAAGATTAAGGAGACCTTGTGAGAAATAAATTTCTGAAGTTCATACCATCCATCCTTATTGTTATCGCGCTCGCCTTGCTTTTCATTCCCAAAACAGTTACGTACTTATCCGTTGAGAAGTTCTTTGCGGATACGGATGCGTATTATCAATCAGCCGATAAGAATATTTTTAAGCAAAATGAAGCGCGTCGTCAGGACTACTATTATCCAGGGGTGCGCATCGGTAAGCTCTGGAAGAAGATCGGGATCGGGAAAACCGCGGTCCTTAAGGATGCTCATGCCGTTGCTTTGCGTGATGAGTATCTTTTTGGGTGCAGCTTTTCAGATAATAGCGCCTGTATTCTCCCTTATCCTGTCATTCAAGAGTATGAGTTGGGTGATTACAGGGTAATGCGGGTTTCAAGTCAGAGCCTGCGTTTTCCGGATTATCAATATCTTATCTTTAAAGGGGTGAGCGGAAGTTGGGGATATGTTGGGCATATTGATGTTTTCGATAATAAGAAGGCCGAGCCTGTTTTCAGGTTGATGGATAAGGGATTGGTCAGTGTCATCAGTTTGGCTGGTTCCGGCAACGGCTACAGTACCAAGTTCATCCAGGTCTATTCTGTTGACGAGAATAAGACCAGATTGCTTATGGCGACACCTTCTGAGGCATTTCGCCGAGGCCTCGGTCTTCTGGATTTTGATGTGACGAGTTCTTTTGACTATGTGAATGGGGTGCTGGTAGGTAATTACAAGATCAGCTTTTTGGCGGAGCAGGTATTGCACTCCGGAGAAAAAAGGTCACTGCCGCTTTTTACCATTTCGCGCTATATGACGTTCCAGTGGGATGGACAGGCATTAACGCAGGATCCTACACGTTCTGATATCAATTCAAAGGAAGTTGCCAGGATCATTTCCGGCAGTTATGGTCATGTATATACCATGTTTAAAGCTGATTTTGATAAATTACAGAAAGCTGACGGCATCAAGAAAGAGTGGTTTGAAAAGTTCCTTGATGTTGTTAAAGAAGAAGGGTTTTCCGCAGAAATCAGCGTAACGTTGCCAAAAGTTCATCAGCCTTTATAGGCAGGAGAATGTAGCCGTTCGCTCCATAACGCACCGCGTTGATAGCCAGGTCTTCACTGTTTTTATCCCCTAGCGCAATGATCTTCAATTCCGGTTTAATTTCCAGCATGCTGTGAATGATATCCGCGATATCATCGTCGTCCATCCCCGATACGCCTATAATAGCTTTACTGACAGGCGAGCGTTGTTTAAGCGCCTCGAGGCATTGGGGAGTATCTTCAGTAACGATGAGAGGAATATAATTACATAGCGTGCCTTTGAGGGTATCACGTGTGTGTTCATCCTGGATGTAAATAAGCAGAGTGCCTGTCATAAAGAAACCGGGGTGATGACCGAAAGGAATTTGGCGGTTGAGGCATTCGGGTTTTCGATCATATGCGGCAATGAAGCATTGAAATATAGAGAAGTATTCTTCTCAAGCCGGACAGCCTGGTCTTTTACTTTCACGACAACAACGCCTTCCAGTACAAAAATAAACCGTTCAGAAGCAGGTTCACGTCGTTCTTGAGATGTTGAGCCCTTGCCTTCGATCTTGATGATCGCGGGCAGCATTTTCTTGGAGGATGCCTGGCGGGTCAGGATCTCACACGAAACCTTTTCATTAATAGTAGAGACCGCCTCGAGTGTTTCATCAGCTTTGATCGGGTCAGGTGCGTCTTCCTGCAGTCCCTGATAAAGTTCAGCAATATCTATACCCATGGCTTTGGCGATATTCAAGTGAGATGCCAGCGTCCCCGTCATTTTGCCGTTTTCGATACGTGAAAGCGTTGCAATCTGAACGCCGCTTGTTTTGGCTAATTCCGAGAGAGACATGCGTCTTAATTTTCGTATAGTCTGGATATGTACGCCAAGCTGTTGCATAAAATCCTCCGTAAATATTGTTAATTTACAATAGCACATTTTGTGAATGTATCAATGTAAAAATAACGTCGTGGGCGCGTCTTAAAAAAGTTTGACGTATAATCAAAATACTAATTGACATATGAGCAAAATTGATGTAGTATTTCGTCAATAAGTTTGATAAATAAACAAAAGGAGGAGAGATGTCAACAATAACGTTCAATGTGGAAAAGATGTATCGGTTGCCAGATGCAGGAAATCTTAAAGCGTTTGCAGATGTATGTGTGAATGATGTTTTAGTGATCCGCGGGGTGCGACTGGTCGAAGGTAAAAAAGGATTGTTTGTGTCAATGCCTCAGGAGCAGGGAAAAGATAATAAATGGTATGATCAGATCGTATGTCGCTCAGCGGCCGTATTCTCAGACCTTTCAGAAAGAGTTCTCGAGCATTATAAAAGAGATAATTGATCAACCTGAACAGTAAATCGAGGGAGCGCCCTGTCACATGGATGCGCTTTTTTCTGGCGGGGGCCGGAAAAGACTTAGGGGTGCGTAAACTTGGGATATGCGGAAAAGGGCGCTCTCTTTTATTAATTATACTGATTTGATCTGGTCTTCAGGGGGAGGTTCGCAAGGCTCAACTGGCTTCATCTTAATAGTGACGGTCTCATCTTGATTGTCTTTTACAAATGCCCAGGCAAGAGCTACCGCCCACGCAATGAATGTCCACCATAGAAAAATGTTGAGGATCAAGATAGGGATAAATTGACGGTGCTTGCGTATGCCGGCGATGATCGTCGGCAGGAAGATGATGGCCAGTGAAATGACACCCAGAACAACGGCGATAGGTATAAGGAAAAGCTCTGTGAAGAACATATAAAGATCCTTTTTTGATGGTATGCGCTTGTTGGATATTATATGGATTTGATGAGCTAAACGCAAGTTTGAAGAATTAATTTCAAAAGTATTTTTCAGAAATCACTACTTCTCGTCGGAATAAATCTTGATTTAAGCTATTGCAATTTTTATAAAGAGGGAGTATATTTAGACTATCCAATGAGGACCCACTGATTTATGGGTCCTAGCACGGCCGAGCAGGCCGTGAAATAAACGGGCAAAGATCGTCCGTTAAGATAAAGTGGGTAAACTTTAGCAGTGTGGCTCTGATAGGGCCGAAGACAAAGGCGTCTTCAATTCTAATAATGAATTGAAGGCGCTTTTTCTTTTTATACAAATTTGCGGAGAGGAGGATATATGCGGGACTTGAAGCAGTGATAAGTTCATGAAAAGAGTAAACCTTTAGGAAAAGCATAGGAATAAAAAAAGGAGAAATGAAATGAAAGATTCAATGTTAATCAAGAAAGTGGGCCTGGTGGTTTTTGGGGCAATGGTTATGATAGTTGCTGGTAATGTATCTAAAGCTAATGCGACAGCCAGTACGATCGTTTGGGGTCCTTCAACGGATATTCAGGCGTTTAAAACAGTGCATTTGACCAGCGATTTTTATGTTCCGACAGGAACAGATGCTGCCGGTATGCGTCCACCGACGATCACTAACCTGGGGTTGACCGCTGGCGTCCTTCCTTTTAAGAATCTTAATGCTGAAGTTGGTTTTGATCACAAGTCAGGGACCGGGTTGGACAATGATCCATTTTACTTTAACACCAAGTTAGGTATCCCTGAGAATGCGTATGGTCAGTATTTCCCGGCATTGGCCGTTGGTATATTTGATGTAGGAACGAATTCTAAAACAACTGATTTTAATGTGGCTTACTGGAAGGCAGCCAAAACATTGTCTATCGATAAGTTTTCTCTGGGGCGTTTCTCCATCGGTACGTTCTCGGGGAACAAGGACCTTTTAACCTACAACGGCAAGGCTAGTAATGAAGGCGTTTTGTTGGGTTGGGAGCGTACCCTGAGTGAGATCTCAGACAAGTGGTGGTTGGGTATTGATTATCAGGGTTCAAAGAGTTCTTATGGTTCCACGAACTTTGGCATAGGGTATACTTTTGCACCCAATACTTCAGTTATTTTCGGGTATGATCTTTATAATAATAAAGATCTGGTTGATACGTATACAGTTCAAGTGGATGTTAATTTCTAATAGGGATTTTTGTAAATAATTATTGAAAGGGGTGCTGCAATGAATTCAGGAGATACAGCGTGGGTTTTAGTTTCAACAGCCCTTGTTATGTTAATGACACCAGGGTTGGCATTTTTCTATGGCGGGATGGTCAGAAGGAAGAATGTTCTGAGCATTTTAATGCAGTGTTTCTTTGTATTGTGTTTGGTAAGCGTGTTGTGGGTTGTTTATGGTTACAGCCTTGCGTTCGCTCCTGGCACGGGTTTTTGGGGTGGCATGCAGTGGTCGATGCTTAATGGAGTAGGGCTTGAGCCGTATAATGATTATTCGGCGACCATTCCGCATCAGGCGTTCATGATCTTCCAGGCGATGTTTGCAGTTATTACACCAGCATTGATCCTGGGAGCGTTCGCAGAAAGGATGAAGTTTTCTTCATTCGTAGTGTTCATGGCCTTATGGTTGACGTTGGTCTATGCACCTATTTGTCACTGGGTATGGGGCATGGGTGGATTCCTGCGCAATATGGGTGCGTTGGATTTTGCGGGTGGTACGGTCGTTCATATCAATGCCGGTATTGCAGCGCTTGTAACGGCCCTTATGATCGGTCCGCGTAAGAATGTGCCTAAGCATGTTCCTTCACCGCATAATTTGCCCTTCGTAGCATTAGGTACAGCGCTACTGTGGTTCGGATGGTTCGGGTTCAATGCCGGTTCCTCGTTAGCGGCGAATGGACTTGCGGTAAATGCTTTCGTGGTGACTAACACCGCGGCAGCAGCGGCAGGTTTAAGTTGGGCGGCGATCGAGTGGTTCCGTAATGGTAAACCGACGCTTTTTGGTATTTGCTCGGGTGCCGTGGCAGGTCTTGTTGCCATTACTCCGGCAGCGGGTTTTGTGAACGTCAGTGGCGCTTTGGCCATTGGTCTTCTGGTGAGCGTGTTTTGTTATATCGCAGCGGCAATTATTAAGCCTAAGCTTGGGTATGATGATGCGCTTGACGCCTTCGGTGTGCATTGTGTCGGCGGGATCTGGGGTGCTTTGGCTACGGGTCTTTTTGCGACCAAGCTGGTCAATGCGGCAGGTAACGACGGGTTGTTTTACGGTAATCCCGCGCAGTTCATTGTTCAGTTGAAAGCCGTTGCGGTCACGTTGATCTATTCGACGGTGGTTACAGTCATCCTGTTCAAGGCCATTGATATGGTCATGGGTATGCGCGTTGAGACAAAGGATGAGGATATTGGTCTTGACCTGACCCAGCATCATGAGCGCGCTTACACAATGTTAGAATAATACGGTATAAGCAGGGGATGGCTCTGAGCTGTCACTAATAAAAGAAAGGGTGTCATATGAAAATGGTCATTGCGATCATACAACCGAGTAAGTTAGATGATGTGAAGGATGAATTGTACAAGGCAGACATTAACCTTATGACGGTAAGCGAGGTTTTGGGACATGGCCGTCAAAAGGGCGTGACCGAGATCTACCGTGGTGCCAGGGAAATGGGGAACCTTTTGCGTAAGGTCCGCATTGAGATCGCTGTCAACGATAACTTTGTTGAGCCGGCGGTCAGGGCCATTATCAAGGGCGCCAAGACGGGTGAGACAGGCGATGGCAAGATATTCATCATGCCTCTTGAGAATACGATCCGTATCCGTACGGAAGAGCGTGGTGCTATAGCGATCGGGTAATTTGGATCATGCGGGGGTGGAGTTTTCTGCCCCCGCATGATTCCTTTTCGCCGTCTTGACAACATTCTCATCTGTGGTATATTGGACAAAATCAAGAATGAAGGCAATGAAGTCTTCTTACAAAGCATTTGTGTAAGAAGACTTTTTTATTTTATTTGTCCGTATGTTATTATGATTCAAATCATTATCAGGTAATGGATCTTCATGGTCGAAGCAGAAGCGGTAAAACACTCAGCTCCGGAATTACCCAACATTGTCGGGCTTATTGCTGAATTGAACAGCGATAATAGCCTCGGGCTTTTTTTGCATCGTTGGGAGAGTGCTATTTATGCACTGGTGGTCATTATTTTTCTGGGTTTTTTCGCTTATAAAGCCACGCGCAAACGTGAGACGGGGATCCCGGGACGCCTTCAGAGTGCTGCTGAATTTCTGGTGACTTTTGTGGATGATTTTGTTTGCAGCGTCCTTGGGCCGCGCGGAAGCAAGTTCACGCCTTTTGTCGGAACGCTTTTTATCTATATTCTGGCCATGAACTATATTGGTCTTATCCCATTCTTGAAATCACCCAATGCTGACTGGTCAACGACCATGGCGTTGTCTCTTATTGTTTTCTTCTATGTGCAGTATACGGCGTTCAAAGAGCTCGGTTTCTTAGGATATTTTGATCATCTGGCAGGGCAACCGAGAGGCATCATGGCCGTGACCCTGGTTATGCCGATCTTCATGCTGATTTTGCATATCGTCAGTGAACTTATCAGGCCCCTTAGTCTTTCGCTTCGTTTGCGCAGCAATATTTACGGGGATGATATTATCCTGGCCCTTTTTGCCAGCTGGGGGCTTAAAGACGGGTTCATGTGGCTTTTCCCTAATTTCCTTCTCGTTCTGCTTACGTCGACAATACAGGCGGCGGTGTTCAGCATTTTAACGGTAGTTTATTTTTCATTGGTTATGAAGCCTGAAGATGGACATCATCATTAATTAAACTAGGAGGAAGAAAATGGATTTTCATGCAGCTTTAGCTTTTGGTGTGCCGATCGGTCTTGGCCTTGCCGCGCTGGGTGTTGGTGTAGGGTTGGGAAATGCCGTTTCCAGTGCACTGCAGGCGCTGGGACGTCAACCGGATGCTATGGGCAAAATTATGACGCTGATGCTTTTGGGTTGTGCGCTTATTGAGACCATCATTTTCTATGTGCTTGGTTTCATGGTGTTCCCGCTCATCGGAAAGATCTAATTGTCGATAAGAATCAAGCGTGTAAAAAAGGGTACTTATGGAACTTTTTAAATTATTGAACCCTCAGATGATCCTTGCGCAGATGGTTTGCTTTGCCCTGGTTCTTCTCGTGCTTAAGCAGTTTTTATGGCGGCCTGTTTTTAAGGTCCTTGAGGATCGCCGTAAGATGATCGAGGATCAGATCCAATCGATCGAGGGCGTAAAGGCAGAAACGGTGCGTTTACGTGTCGAAATGGAAAAAGCCCTGGCGAGCATCGAAGACACGGCTCAGAAACGTTTAAGAGAAGTTGAAGTCCTGGGTGAGCAAAAGTCGCGCGAGATCAAGGAAAAAGCGCGCGTTGAAGCGGAGCGGATCATTGATGATGCCCGGAGTGAGCTTCGGTTTGAGCTGATGCGCTGCCGTGAAGCCCTTAAGGGTGAAGTGGTGGATATGGTCATAAAGGTCACTGAACAGATGATCCAGGAAAAACTTACTTTTGATCAGGATAAGAAACTGATCGAAGGGCTCCTGAGCGATCTTGAGAAGGCCAATGAAAGATAGCCTTATCGCCAAACGCTATGCCGAGGCGTACATCGAATTTGCCGTACCGAAGTCCGGTCTGCCGCGCTGTGTGTCGGACATGAAGGACCTGCGTTCCGTATTCCGTCAGAATACTGATCTAATGACATTTTTGCGTGCTCCTGAAATATCAAAATTGGATAAGGCGCGTATTATTGACAAGGCTCTCAGCGGTATTCTTTCCGCTGAGACGATCACGTTCGTAAACTATCTCCTTGATAAAAACCGTATTGATCTTTTGTTGGGGGTGATTGATCATGTGCGCATTGCGTACTCTCACGGTGATGTTGTGGATGTGGTGCTGCGAACAACGTTTCCGCTTGAGCTTGATATCGTCGAGCGCATCAAAGAAAGCGTGGCGATCTTTGCCAAGAAAAAGGTTAATCTTTATTTGCAACTTGACCCTGACCTTTTAGGAGGCGTGCAGATCATGATCGGCAATACACTGATCGACGGCTCTGTGCGCAACAGGTTGGTTCAACTCAAAAAACAATTGCTTCAATCAAGGATGAGCGCATGAGTAATTTAAAGCCCGAAGAGATTTCATCGATCCTAAAATCCGAACTCGAGAATTTTAAGACGCAGATTAAAACTGAATCGATCGGTACGGTCATTCAGGTCGGTGATGCTATTGCGCGCGTTTATGGCCTCGATAATGTTATGGTCGGTGAGATCATTGAGTTCCCTAACAGTGTTTTTGGCATGGCCGTCAACCTTGAAGAAGATAGCGTGGGCGTTATCATTTTCGGAAGAGATAATCCTGACCGCAATATTAAAGAAGGCGATATCGTTAAGTGTACGGGTAAGATCGTTCAGGTCCCTGTGGGTGAGGCGCTTAAAGGGCGCGTTGTCAATGCCCTGGGCGTTCCCATTGACGGACGCGGCCCGATCGATACAGACCGCTTCCGTGCGGTTGAATTTGCCGCCCCCGATGTTATTTCCCGTCAGCCGATCAATACTCCGCTTCAGACGGGTATTAAGGCTGTTGATGCCATGATCCCTATCGGACGTGGACAGCGCGAGCTTATCATCGGTGACCGTCAGACAGGCAAGACGGCGGTTGCGATCGACGCCATTATCAATCAAAAAGGTAAAGGCGTTTACTGTATTTATGTGGCCATTGGACAGAAGATCTCCAGCATTGTCGCTGTTGCGGAAACCCTAAAAAAGCACGGCGCGATGGAGTATACGACGATCGTCAGCGCATCTTCCCGTGCGTCGGCTTCCTCTCAGTATTTGGCGCCTTATGCCGGTTGCGCGATGGGCGAGGAGTTCATGTTCAAGGGTAAGGATGTTTTGATCGTTTATGACGATCTTTCCAAGCATGCCCAGGCGTATCGCCAATTATCGCTTTTGCTGCGTCGTCCACCGGGCCGTGAAGCGTATCCGGGTGATATTTTCTATTTACATTCGCGTTTGCTGGAGCGTGCGGCAAAACTTTCCGACGCTTTAGGTGCCGGTTCGTTGACGGCATTACCGATCATTGAAACGCAGGGCGGCGATATTACAAGTTATATCCCGACCAATGTTATTTCGATCACGGACGGTCAGATCTATCTTGAAGGCGATCTTTTTTACTCTGGCGTTCGTCCGGCGATCAACGTCGGGCTTTCGGTTTCGCGTGTAGGTGGTAAGGCGCAAGCCAAGGCGATGCGCCGGGTTGCCGGTAAGCTGCGTTTGGATCTGGCGCAGTACCGCGAACTGGTCACTTTCCTGCAGTTCGGGTCTGATCTTGATAAGGCGACGCAGGACCAGATCACGCGCGGGGAGCGTGTTGTTGAGATCCTTAAACAGGGGCAATATGTTCCTCTGGCGCTGTCACAGCAGGTCTTGATCATATCAGCTGCCGTTAACGGTTATTTGGATGATCTGCCGGTCACTCAGCTTAAGAAGTTTGAAATTGAGTTTTTAAAGCATATGGGGGATACCTATCCTCAGGTGGCTAAAGAGATCGATGAGACAGGAGACCTTGTTTCGCTAAATGCTGATCTTCTGAAGAAAGTTGTCGAAGAGTTCAAAGCGGAATTCAAGAAGAAATAATCAATGTCACAGCAATTACGACAGCTTAAATCTCGCATCCGTTCTATCGAGGGCACATGGAAAGTGACCCGTGCGATGGAAATGGTATCCATGTCCAAGTTCAAGTCATTGGAGATGCCGTTGGCCATGTCGCGAACTTATTTTGCCAAACTCGACAGCATTTTTAATAATTTGATCGCTGTCGAGGAGAATACGGCCAATGCTTATTTCAAGTCGCGTGAGCAGGGTGCTTTAGGGCTTGTTGTTGTCACGTCTGATACCGGATTGTGCGGTATTTACAATGATGAGGTGATCACCCAGGCGGAGAATTTTATTGCGCAGCATCCCGGACGGGAAGTGAAGCTTTATGTTTACGGGCGTAAGGGCACGGGGCATTTCCGTAAAGAAGGTATGGCTGTGCATAAATCCGTAGCCGCGATGCATGGGCGTTTGAATTCCACGTTTCATCGTGAACTCTTTGATGCGGTGCTGGCTGATTATGACGCCAAGGCTTTGGCCGAGGTCCATGTATGTTATACCGTTTACAAGAGTGCGATGAAGCATATTCCTACGACGGAAAAACTTTTGAACATTGAACGCAAGCCGGTCAAGACAGATGGGAGTTTTATCATTGAAAGCGGCAGCAAGGGTATTTTGCCGGATGTGCTGCCCATGTACCTGTCCAACAAGATGCGGCTCATGATGCTTGAATCATTTGTCAGCGAACATTCGGCGCGTATGGTGGCGATGAAGTCTTCTAAAGACAACGCCAAGGAGCTCATGGGGGATCTTATATTGCTGCGTAATAAAATCAGGCAGGCAACGATCACGAAAGAAGTTATCGAGATCATTTCTTCTGCCGAAGCATTGAAAGGATAGCGGTCATGGCTACGGGGGACATCATTCAGGTTATCGGGCCGAGCGTTGATATTCGCTTTGCGCACAATGAATTGCCAAGTCTATTAAGCGGCGTCAAAGTCGAATATCCTGACAAGAATATTGACATCATGCTTGAGGTCGCGCAGCAGATCGGGAACAATACCGTTCGTTGCGTGGCGCTGGCTTCAACGGAAGGTTTGATCCGCGGCATGAAAGCCAAGGATATGGGTATTCCTATCAGTGTTCCTGTCGGGCCTCAAACGCTTGGGCGTATTTTTAACGTTCTGGGTAAAACTATCGACGGACTTGGTCCGGTCAAAGATCCTGGCAAGACCCTTCCGATCCATCGTGAAGCGCCGAACTTTGAAGAGCAGCTTTCTATTTCACAGATCCTTCCGACGGGTATGAAGGTGCTTGATCTTCTGGCGCCGCTGCCTAAGGGCGGCAAGATCGGTTTGTTCGGTGGCGCGGGTGTTGGTAAGACAGTTATTGTTATGGAGCTTATCCGTACCATTGCCAGTGAGCATGGCGGTGTGTCCGTGTTCGGCGGTATCGGCGAGCGCACCCGAGAAGGTAATGAGCTTTATCTCGAGCTTAAGGAATCCGGCGTTATGGAGAAGACCGCGCTGGTTTTCGGTCAGATGAATGAACCGCCCGGGGCGCGTTTTCGCGTCGGCCTGTCAGCACTGACCATGGCGGAATATTTTCGTGATGAAGAGCGTAAGGACGTGCTTTTATTTCTGGATAACGTTTACCGTTTCGTCCAGGCTGGTTCTGAAGTTTCTACGTTGTTGGGACGCATGCCTTCAGCGGTAGGTTATCAGCCTTCGTTGGCGACAGAGGTAGCACAGTTGGAGGAACGTATCGCGACAACACGTCAAGGTTCTATCACGTCTGTCCAGGCTGTTTACGTTCCTGCCGATGACTTGACTGATCCGGCGCCGGCTACTGTTTTCTCTCACCTGGACGCCAAGATCGTACTTTCGCGACAGATCGCGGAGTTGGGTATATACCCGGCCGTAGATCCGCTGGATTCTGTATCACGCATGCTTGATCCCAACATCATCGGTGAAGAGCATTATCGAGTTGCCCTTTCTGTTCAGAAGATCCTTCAGCGTTATAAGGACTTGCGCGATATTATTTCCATTCTTGGTATTGACGAACTTGCCGATGACGATAAACTTACTGTTTATCGTGCCCGTAAGATCCAGAAATTCTTTTCTCAGCCGATGTTTGTTGCCGAGAATTTTACAGGGATCAAGGGGCGTTACGTGAAGCTTGAGGATACGATCCGCGGGTTTGAAATGATCATTACGGGCAAGATGGATAATGTGCCTGAACAGGCATTCTATATGGTCGGTACGATCGAAGAAGTTATGGAAAAGGCCAAGGCGCTGAAGGCAAGTTGATCTATGGCTAATGTCATGCAATTAACGGTTGTTACGCCTGAGAAAGTTCTCTTCAATGGAGAGATCAAGTATCTGTACGTTCCTGGCGGAGCGGGTTATTTCGGGGTTTTGGTTGATCATGCGCCTATGATCGCTTCGATCAAGGCCGGCCCTTTTGAGATACGCACAACAACGGGCAGTGTTATCAAGTTCACGACGACACACCCCGGCTTTTTTGAAGTAGTTAAAAACAAGGCTTCCATTCTTTTAGATGCAGCGGATACAGCCTCTTTTTTAAGACCGTAGCATATAAATCTTTATACAGTATGTGTTTACCTTGACATTCTCAAATTTTTAAGGTATCTTTTTGAGAGTGGAAAAATAGGAAAAATAGGAACCGACATGTCAAATGAGAGACCTCTTACAACGGGCGAAATTGCTGATTTGTGTCACGTACATTTAAGGACTGTCCTTCAGTGGATACATGATGGAAAGATCAAGGCTTACCGTACGCCTGGCAACCATAGCCGTGTTAAGGTTGATGACTTTATTTCATTTCTTAAACAGTTCAATATGCCGATCCCCGACAGCTTAACATCGCGTAGCGGCGGGCATAAGATTTTGATCGTTGATGATGATATCAATATGGTCAGCTCCGTCCGCCGGTTGTTCAAGCGTGAACCTAATTTCGAGATCGATGTCGCTTATGACGGGTTTGAGGCGGGGATAAAACTTCTTTTATTTAAGCCTGACCTGGTCATATTAGATATGAAAATGCCAGGCATGAACGGTTTTGAGGTCGCCCAGAAGATCAAGCGTTCTGCTAATTGCGAGCATACGAGCATTATCGGCGTTTCTGCCTACTTTGACGAGACAGATAAGGACCGGTTGCGCGAGATCGGTGTCGACCATTGTTTTGACAAGCCGTTTAATTCAGCCGATTTGATCGCCAAAGCCAAAGAGGTTCTTGGCGCTTGATCCCTGCCCAGTTCGTTGACCGGTTAAGACTTCTTTTTTCTACGGATGATCTTGGGTTTACGCTGGATTCCTTTTCATCTCCGGAACTGCTTTCGATACGTATCAATCCGTTCAAATCCTCATTGAATGAAATTTCTTCCATTTTTAAGGCCGAGGGTGTGTTGTTGCATCCAGTCCCATGGTCAGAGGATGTTTTTGTCCTTGAGAACATACCTCGAGATGTTTTGTCGCGGCATGCTTTGGTCAGTGCCGGGAAGATCTATCAACAGAGCCTTGCCAGCATGATCCCTGCGGTCATTCTTTCTGCTGGCCCCGGTGAGCATGTTCTGGATGCGTGCGCTGCGCCAGGCAGTAAGACAACACAGGTGGCCGCTATGATGAAGGGGCAGGGTACGCTTATCGCTGTGGAGGCGGTCAAGGCAAGGTTCTTTCGTCTGAGATCGGTTGTAGAGCTCCTGGGAGCTTTGAATGTTTCATGCAAATTGTGTGACATCCGTCGCTTTAAGGCTGGAGATGATATATTGTTCGACCGCATTCTTGTCGATGCCCCGTGCAGTTCTGAAGGGCGCTTCAGGGCGGATGACCCTAAAAGTACGGGGTATTGGAGCCTGCGCAAGATCAAAGAGATGAGCTTTAAACAAAAAGGCATCCTGATGAGCGCGTCACGTTTGTTAAAATCAGGTGGTGTTCTGGTCTATGCGACATGCACGTTCGCGCCTGAGGAGAATGAAGAGGTCATCGACTGGTTCCTGCGTAAGAGTGAGGGAGCTTTTGTTCTTGAACCCATTGAGTTGACGGGCGTCCCCCGGACGCCGTGCGTTACGCAATGGGGTCGCAATGCGTTTTCGCCTGAAGTGATGAAATGCTGGCGTGTTAAGCCGGATAAGAAATATACAGGTTTCTTTGTAGCGAAGTTGAGAAGAGCATGAAAAAAGCATTAATGAAACAACATTTTATTTTCTCAATCCTTATACTAGTTATATTTACAATCAGCGCTCAGGCGGCGATGATGCTGACCAGTCCTGATATTCGTGAAGGTGAACTTATTCATCACAAGTTCACATGCCAGGGCATTAATATTTCTCCCGCCCTCGAATATGTAAATGTGCCTGATGCAGCCAAAAGTCTAGCGCTCATTGTGCATGACCCGGATGCTCTCCCGGGTGATTGGGTGCATTGGGTGGTATTTAATATTCCACCGGATAAGGTCGAATTCAGTCAGGGTTGGGCTTACGGCCTAGAGGGTAAGAACAGTTCAGGAAAAGAGGCATGGGAAGGGCCGTGTCCTCCCACCGGGAAGCACCGTTATATTTTTGAAGCTTATGCGCTGGATGCTATGGTGAATCTTAAGAAAGGCGCGACGCGTCAGGAGCTCGAGGCAGCGATGCAAGGGCATATCCTTGATAAAGCGGAACTGATGGGATTGTATGAAAAATTCTGAAGAAAATATGCCTTCATTTGAAGGCTCTAAGAAAATCTATGTGCCCGGTGTCCTGCATAAGGATGTGCGTGTTCCGATGCGGGAGGTTTCTCTTTCTGATAAGGACATGGCATCACTGCGTGTTTATGATGTTACAGGTCCGTATACGGATGATGCTGTTTCTGTCGATGTGAGCAAGGGGCTTCATCCCTTAAGGCAGGACTGGATCCTGGGGCGCGCTGATGTGTGTGCGTCATCAGATATTGCGGTTCAGGAAAGTGTTTGCCTTCACGGTGATTTTCCTGTAAAGCGCCAAGCGCTTTGTGCCAAACCCGGGCAGGCACCGACACAAATGGCTTATGCGCGCCGCGGGATCATTACACCCGAGATGGAATTTGTGGCTATTCGTGAGGGCCATGATGCGGAGTTTGTCAGGAAAGAAGTGGCAGAAGGCCGCGCGATTATTCCAGTCAATATTAATCATCCCGAGTGTGAACCCATGGCCATCGGGCGTAACTTTCTGACCAAGATCAATTCCAACATTGGTAATTCGGCACTTTCTTCTGGAATTAAAGAGGAGCTTGAGAAGATGTTCTGGTCAGTGCGTTGGGGCGCTGATACCGTGATGGACCTATCAACGGGAAAAAATATCCGCCCCACGCGTGAGTGGATCATCAGGAATTCGCCTGTTCCTGTGGGTACGGTGCCGATCTATCAGGCTTTAGAAAAGGTTGGGGGTAAAGTTGAAGCGCTTACGTGGGAAGCTTATCGCGCCACACTGATCGAGCAATGTGAGCAGGGCGTCGATTATTTTACCGTGCACGCGGGCGTCCTTAAGGACTTTGTGCCGCTGGCTAAAAAGCGGCTGACGGGCATTGTGTCGCGCGGCGGTTCGATATTAGCCAAGTGGACGCAGATCCATCATAAAGAAAATTTTTTATATACGCATTTTGAAGAGATCTGCGGGATCTTGAAAATGTATGATGTGGCATTTTCATTGGGTGATGGACTTCGGCCCGGCTCGACGCATGATGCCAATGACGAAGCGCAATTTGCCGAACTTAGAATATTGGGCGAGTTGACCCAGGTTGCCTGGAAGCATGATGTTCAGGTTATGATTGAAGGGCCGGGGCATGTTCCGATCAATAAGATTAAAGAGAATATGGACCTTCAGCTCGAAGTTTGTCATGGGGCGCCTTTTTATACATTAGGTCCTTTGGTCGTTGATATGGGCGCCGGCTTTGATCATGTGACGTCCGCGATCGGGGCGGCGATGATCGGCAGTCTGGGGACCGCCATGCTCTGTTATGTAACGCCGAAGGAACATTTGGCGCTGCCGGATAAAGAAGATGTTAAAGAAGGTATTATTGTCCACAAGATCGCGGCACATGCGGCCGATCTTGCCAAAGGGCATCCTATGGCGATTGCCCTCAATAATGCCATGTCCAAGGCCCGTTATGAATTTCGCTGGGAAGACCAGTACCGCCTGACACTTGATCCTGCCCGCTCACGTCGTTTCCGTGAAGCGTCATTGGGCGACAAGCAAGATCCTTCTGCCCGTTGCTGCACGATGTGCGGGCCTGATTTCTGCGCCATGAAGATAACACAAGAGATTTAATATTTAGTCATTCTCTCTAAGAATCCGGGTGTATAATCTTTTTGTCCTGTTTACACTTCTGGGGGGGGTCTTTTTATGTTCAATCGCATCCTGATCTCCCTTTTTTGTTTGATCGCTACGCTGTCACTATCCAACCCGTCAGCTTTTGCCCAGCAACCTAAAAAACGTATCGGCGTCCTTGTTTGGGCGGATGATGAGCGTTATGTTCAGAGTTTAAAAGGCTTTCTGGACCAATTATCTCAGGATGGACTGTCACAGGATCATCTAGACATTGACGTTCAGCATGCCCAGTCGAACAAAGCCAAGGCGATGAAAATCGCAAAAGCTTTTGCCCACGAAGGAAGGGATATTTATTTCTCTTTGGGAACTCCGGCAACGACGGCCTTGTTTGAAGAGGTTAAAGATACTCCGATTGTATTCAGCCTGGTCTTTAATCCTGTTGACTCGAAAATCGTTCAAGGCACCGACCGCTCTGGCAACAACTTAACGGGTGTTACGAATAATGTTCCTATGGACATGATATTGGAGGTTCTTAATGCGCTTCGACCGGTTCAACGCATTGCGATCTTGTATACACCCGGTGAATCAAATTCAGAGATCCAGTTACATGACCTTCAGAAGACCTGTTCGGTTACAGGCATCGTTGTTGTTCCTGTTCCGATAAGCCTCGAAGATGATGCGGCCGAGATGATCAATTATTTGAAGGGTCGCGTTGAGGCCGTTTATCTTTCAGGCAGCAGCGTTGTCGGGAAGAAGATCGATATGATCATAGCGGCGTCGGTAAGGTCTGGATTGATCACGGTATCGCATTTGCTCAATTATACCGAGCAGGGGATGTTATTGGGGATTGGCGGGAATTCTTATGATGACGGACGTCAGGCTGCAAAAATGGCGTCCATGGTCTTAAACGGGGTCAAGCCCACGGATATTCCTATCGCCGGGACCAGTAAACTGGAAATCCTTGTTAATCGCAGGTCCCTGGAGCGGATGAGGTTGCCGTTGTCAGATGCTTTTCGGAAAAAGATCACTCGGTTTGTAGAATAAGCAGGGGATATTTTGTGATCAAGCGATGGATCAATGCAGGCTTACAGTTCAAGTTCTTGAGCATTGTCCTTGCAGTGCTTTTCTTTTTTGCACTGACGGTTTCTGTGATCATTACCCACAATGAGGTCGGCCTTTGGAAGAAATCACTGCAGGATAAAGCCAAGAGCGTCGGGGCGTATGTTGCGGATATCAGCAAAGATCCCCTGTTGTACAAGAATTATGTACAACTTGATAATATCGTCGATAAGATCAACAATGACCCTGAGATCGTTTATGCCATTATTTATGACAGTGAACATAAGCCTCTAACAAGTTTCTTTGCCAGTTTCAATTTTAGAAAGCCACTCGTTAAGAAGTTGATGGAACGCAATGACAGGCCGTCTGATATTAACGGCATGGTCGTTTTACTGCAGCGACAGAAAATGATCGATCAGATTACAATCCCTATCATTATTGATGATGAGGCGTTCGGGCAGGTTGTCGTCGGTATTTCCGAAGAGATGATGTTCCTGAGCGTTCAGCGCACCGTTAAAGGCATCTTATTGGCTAACGGCATCGCGATGTTACTGGCCGCATTCCTCCTGTTTCAGTTGCAGCGTTTTATCATTGACCCCATTGTCGATCTGTCCCATCTGATAGCCAATATTTCTAAAAAGAAGAATTACACCTTACGCGCTAAAGTGCACGCTAATGATGAGGTGGGTTTTCTGGCGAATGCCTTTAATGATATGTTAGAACAGGTCATGCTGCACAACGAGCTTCTTGAAAAAGAGGTAATACGACGCACGGAATCATTGAAGCTGGCGCAGCAGAAACTGATCGAGTCTGAGAAAATGGCGTCTATCGGTCAACTTGCTGCAGGCATAGCGCATGAGATCAATAATCCCATGGCATTCATTATTAGTAATATGGATACGTTAAGGGCATATCTTCTTGCGATCGATGGGGTTCTTAGGGGGTATGAATTCCTCGAGGTATACTTAAAAGATAATGATATTGCCGGAGCACGGGCATGTGTTGGTAAGATCCATGAAATGAGGGAGGCTGTTAAATTTGCGGCCCTGGAGGCAGATCTGTATCCTCTTGTTGACGAGACAAAGTCAGGAGCGCTGCGTGTCAGCAAGATCATTTCTGACCTAAAGCTTTTTGCAAGGGCTACCATGTTCAATAATGAGTATCTTGATGTCCACGATGTGATCGAGGTGTCCATTAACATGGTTAACAGCGAGTTTAAATATAAAGGTGATCTTGTACGTGAATACGGTATTTTACCGAAGATATTGGCCAATGCCCAGGAATTGGGCAATGTTTTCAGGAATATTCTGCTTAATGCCGCGCAGGCGATCCAGGATAAAGGAAGGATAAGCGTCAGGACATTTCTTAAGGACGGCCACGTAGTTGTTGAAATCATGGATAACGGCACAGGTATTCCTCCGGAAGTACGCGCGCATATCTTTGAACCATTCTTTACGACAAAAGATGTTGGTGTTGGTACGGGCTTAGGATTGTCGATTGCCTATGGCATTATACGAAAATATAACGGTAAGATTCTTGTCGTAAGCGCGCCGGGACATGGAACGACGTTTGCCGTGCATATTCCCACCGAAGTAGCTTTAACATAAGAGATATGGCTGGAGAGTCAGGTGTTTTATAGCGTTGCGAGGCGTTCGGCGCAGATGTCGAGTTCGGCCATCATGCGCGTACGCATGGCTTCTGACTCTTCGATGATCTGAGGAACCAAGATGCGGTAGTAGGCAATGCCGTCTACTAAATTCTGACGGAATTCTTCAAGAGCTGTGTCTTTCTTCTCGACCAGGGTGGTTTTCTTCTCGGCGCATAATTTGGCGAATTGATCCAAGTTCAATTTTAATTCTTTAATGAACATATGTGGCCTGTTGGGAAAAGGCATGATGTTCGTACGTCCGTAAATATGGTCGATCATGGTCTTAAGTGTTACCGGCTTGTTAAAGTAAGCGGTGTTAGGCCCGGGGCAAACGGCCGGGTAGGTGCCGATCTTTTTTTCTTGATGGGTATTTATGTAGAAACCGTCGCCAAGTTGGGCACATATACATGCTTTTACGGTTACTTTAGCGCATTGTTTATCATATTCCTCTTTAGGAAGGCCAAGGGCTTTGATAGCTTCCAGTTTCAGCTTCTGATAGGCGCGTGAGGACGTACAAACAGGGTTCTGTGTAAATTCAGTATTGGTAGCCAGATGACCCAGAAGGCACGGACTGCCGGGAATGCCTTCATTGATAAGTTGAAGTTTTCTAAGCTCGCTCATGGAGTTTCTTAAGGTCGTAAAAGCTACGTTTAGCGGGGAAACGTCGCTCAAATAAATATCATTTTCACCTGCGGCGGCTAATTTATTGAGCGTGTCTTGATCGATCTGCACCGCCTCTGGCACGAGAAGGAAAGGAGAGCCCCAGCCGGTTGATGCAACGCCGTAGTAGCGCCTTAAGAATGTATCTTCGTTAAATGTGCCAATGCCGCCTTGAGCCGTCAGACGGAAATTCATAGCAACAGTTGGAACAACTTTATTCTTGATTTTCAGTGCCTCTTGATAAAGTCCGTTTAATTGGTCGAGGAGTTCCTGCCGTTTTTGTTTGAACTCTTCAAGGACCGGTCCCATCAGGTTCCCGGAGCCAGCGAAAGCATGGCCACCGCAATTAAGGCCTGATTCAACGCGGAATTCTGAGACCCAAAGGCCTTTCTTGGCCAGGAATTTTCCCTGCGTGATAGCAGACCGGTAGTCACTGACTTTAAGGATGATCTCTTTTTTGACATGGCCAGCCGCATCAGCATAGAAATCAGCAAATTCCTCAATGTAGGTGTAAAGCCTGCGATTGAAGCCGGCAGAAAGTTCGATGGCTGAGCTGACAGTGCTTTGGGCAAAACCACGCAAAGCTGACAAGGCATCGGAGAATTGTTCGGGCAGAGGGTTGCCGTCACGGTCAACGTTAGGACGGTCTAGCTTGGTCATAATGTTGACATCAATGCGTCCGGGTGTGATTTCTTCGCGTAATGCTACCTGAAGTTTCGCCTTTTCAGTCGGATCAGGGGTATTCAACATTTTTGTGTAAAGTGATTTTAATGGTGAGTCATTGGGAATAAATTCGAAATAACGCGTGATCTCGGACTCTGGCTCAAAGGCAGTGGATTTCAGTTCTTCGACCTGTTTGCTGACAATGATGTCAACAAGGTTCAAATAAGCACTGATGCGACGTGCCCGCCAATCCTCATCGTATTTGGCAATAGGGGTGTAGGGCATGTCATAGCGTCGTGCGTAGAATTTACGTACATCCTCGATCAATTGGTCATCGACCAGTGATATAACTGAAGAAATGCCGTAACGTGCCACACGGATAGGTGAATCTATGGTGAAACATGTGCCCATGACAGGCATATGAAAAGTGTGTGCTTTTGACATGTTATTTACTTTAAAGGAAAGAATATGAAAATCAAGGCATTTCTCTTAACTTTCTGGTAGAATGGCGCACATATGAATAATAGTTTTTATGACATTCTGACAAAAAAAGTAACTAATAATGAGGCACTGTCCCAAGAGGATGCCGTGCGCGTCCTTGATCTCGGGCAGCTTGAAACGCTGGAGCTTTTGCAGGTAGCCTATCAATTCCGACGCCAATATTTCGGAAAGATGGTTACCGTTCATATCCTTAACAATGTTCAAAATGGGATGTGTCCTGAAGATTGCCGGTATTGCGCGCAATCAGCCTCTTCGTCCGCACCGATCGAGCCCTATGGCATGAAGTCAGATGAGGAAATACTGGCAGAGGCCGCGGAGGCGCATGATAGCGGGGCGATGCGGTATTGTATGGTGTTTTCAGGTACAGGTCCTTCTTATGAGCGGGTAGATCATCTGGTGCGTCTTATCAAGCAGATCAAGCAACGCCATAAGATCGAAGTCTGTGTGTCAGCGGGTGCCGTTGACCGTAATCAGGCGCGGCAATTGAAAGAGGCCGGGCTTGATCGTTTGAACCATAATCTCAACACCTCTGAGAAATATTACCATCATATTTGCACATCGCATACTTACGCCGATCGCCTTCAAACATTGCAAGCGGCGCATGCCGAAGGTTTGGCCGTCTGTTCGGGGGTCATTATCGGCATGGGTGAGAATGCGCAGGATCTTTATGAAATGACCTATAACCTCCGAGAGTTAGGGGCAGAATCGATACCGGTAAACTTTCTGATCCCTATTCCCGGCATCGCGTTGAAAGAAGCGCGGGGATTATCGCCGGAGTATTGCCTGAGGGTGCTGTGTTTATTCCGTCTTATGAATCCCAAGGCGGAAATACGCATGGCGGCCGGACGGGAGATCCATTTGGGTTCGCTGGAACCTTTAGGGCTGTTTGCCGCCAATTCACTCTTTTTACAAGGGTATTTGAATACGCGCGGTGCAGCGGATGTTCGGACCCTGACGATGATCAAAGATGCGGGGTTTACCATCAGTTCAGAGATCCCCATGGATAAATTATTGTCGAGATCATCAGGACCTATGTTGCCGGAAGGATTAAAGAGTTTAGACGAATTACGGCCTTTTAAAGTGAGGGAATAAATGGAAGATCTTGTTATTATCGGTTCAGGACCGGCAGGGCATACGGCGGCGATCTATGCGGCACGGGCGAATTTAAAGCCATTGATGTTCGAGGGTATGATGGCCGGAGGTGTGGCGGCGGGCGGTCAATTGACCACAACGACCGAGGTTGAGAACTTTCCAGGGTTTCCTGAGGGTATCAGTGGACCGGAGCTAATGCAGCGTATGCGTGAACAGTCGATCAAGCACGGGACGCGCATCGAAACACAGACGGTCGAGCGTATTGATCTTTCTAAAAGGCCTTTTCGTCTTGTTACAGATGGAGGCCTTGATATCGAGGCTAAAGCCATTATTTTGGCCACAGGGGCTATTGCCAAAAGGATGAATATACCCGGCGAAGATAAATACTGGCAGCGGGGTATATCGGCGTGTGCGGTGTGTGACGGAGCATTGCCGCTTTTTCGCAACAAGGTCCTTGTCGTTGTCGGAGGCGGAGATTCTGCCATTGAAGAGGCGTGCCATTTGACGAAGTATGCGTCTAAGGTCGTTTTAATGCATCGCCGGGACGAATTCAGGGCATCAAAGGCCATGCAGGCGCGCGTGCTGGATCATCCCAAGGTGGAAATCCTCTGGAGTACTGTTCCTGTCGAGGCGTCGGGTGAAAAATTTTTGGCTGGCCTTAAGGTGAAAAACGTCAAGTCTGGGGTTATCAGCGATCTTGTGTGTGGCGGGTTATTTTATGCCATTGGCCATACGCCCAATACCGCTTTCCTGGCAGGGCAGGCTGAATGTGATGAGGTCGGTTATATCAAGACCAAACCAGGCACAACGCAAACAAGTATTGAAGGCCTTTTTGCCTGCGGGGACGTGCAGGATAAGAAATACCGTCAAGCGATCGTTGCGGCTGGGTCCGGGTGCATGGCTGCCCTTGAGGTCGAGAGCTTTTTGAATGCCCATTGATCTTTTTAATAGCATATCCGCTGGTTATGACCAGACCAATCGGGTCTTGTCTTTTGGACTTGACCGGACATGGCGTGATCGGATGAGAGAGCATCTCCCGGCGGGTAATGGGTTGCGTGTTCTTGATCTGGCAACGGGAACGGCGGATGTGGCTATTGCCATGGCGTCAGATCCGAGGGTGGTTGAGGTAATCGGGATCGATCTTTCGGACGGGATGTTAAGCCTCGGAAAGGAAAAGGTTTTTGCAAAAGGCCTTTCAGATAAGGTCCGCCTTGAAAAAGGCAATGCTTTGGCACTGGAGTTTTCTGATAAAAGTTTTGATGTTGTAACGGTTGGATTCGGTGTGCGTAATTTCGGCGATCTGATAAAAGGTCTGACAGAAGCCTATCGGGTCCTTAAGCCGGGGGGAAGGATCATTGCCCTTGAATTTTCTTTGCCGGCATCGCCTCTATCGAGGTCAGGGTACAGGTTCTATTTGAAGTGGTGCGTCCCTTTTATCGGAGGTCTTTGCACAGGGCGGATATCGGCGTATAATTACCTTGTCAGGACGATATTGGCGTTTCCATATGGGGAGCGCTTTGAAAGGATCATGGCTCAGGTCGGGTTTATGGACGGCGCGCGATGTTCATTGATGGCAGGCGGCGTGACTATTTATACAGCCGTGCGGGCACGGGAGTAAATTGATGCGTTACGGTTTAGAGGAAGCGAAAAAGAAACTGGTTGAACAGCTTGAAAAAGCCGTCAGAGAGCCTTCTCCGGCGGTATCTTTTCCTGTTGCGCTCCGCTTTAAAGTTCCTTTGATCGATATGGATCCTTTGGACTGGCTTTTGGGCCAGAAGAATGACCGCAGGGTGTTTTTCAGTTCTACGGAACAGGTTTTGGCCGTTGCCGGTGTAGGTGCGTCTTTTGAGGTGGCATCTGACGGATGGCACGGATTGGATGATGTTTGGAGCCAGTTCAATGATTTTATGTCGGCTTGTCCGGAGATGCGGATATTTGTCGGCATGAGTTTCGCACGTTCTCTGAGCGGTATCGAGTGGGATGATTTTTCGGCGATCCGCGGCATTCTTCCCGCTGTCGAGGTCTTAAAGGATAAGCAGGGATGTTGGCTTGTGGCCAATATGGTCCGTGGCTGTGACGGGGAACCGTTTGATACCGCGGCCAGGGATATTTTAGAGAAGATGTATTTTGTTGAAGACATTTCCCGTGACGATGTGCTGGTTGTGGCCCGCGAGGATGTTCCGGATTATGAAGATTGGATATGTTCATCTGAAGCGGTCCTTGATGCTTTTGAACGCGGAGATCTTCACAAAGTGGTTCTGGCCAGACGGGTAACATTTGAACTGGATCAGTCCGCACTGCCCCCGGGGATGTTAAAGAAATTGATACGTATGGAGGGCGGGGATGTGTCGTTCTTTTTTTCTGTTAAAGACAAGTCCTTTATCCCGGTTGTGATGGATCCTTTGTATACGCGTCAGGGAGCGCGCGTGGTCAGCCGTGTTATTGTCGACACGCGTGGCCAGACGACAGATAAGAACTTGAGGGAACATCGCGTTGTTGCCGGGGCGGCCATTGAGGTCTACCGCGAATTATGCCGTTCCTATCAGATCGATTGTGAGGGAGACAAGAGCCGGGAATATGAGGTACTTAAGATCTACGGGGACCTTAACGAGGGCGTCATAGACAAAGACTTTCTTCAGGCGCTTCATCCTGCCGCGTCTGTGTGCGGTGTTCCGGCAGAGAAATCACGGCATTTTCTGCAGCAGTATGAGGTTTTTGACCGAGGGTGGTTCTCCGGTCCTGCAGGGTTCTTGAGTAAAAACAGCGTGTGTTTAGCTGTTTCATCCAAAGCCTGTCTCCTGGAAGAATCCTGTTTGCATATTTTTGCGGGGGCGCCGTTTATTAAAGGGGCGGATCCTTTGGAAAAATGGGAAGATTCGGGTGCCAGGATGAAGAATATTTTTAATGTTGTCCATGGCGTTGGACAGTGACACGTGTTAAGATTTTTCGATGATCTCAAAAAAGGTGCCGATGCATATTCTACTCACGAATGATGATGGCGTTCGCGCTCCCGGTATTTTGGCGATGTACAGGCAATTGTCGAAGATAGCGGACGTTACGGTGGTTGCGCCTGACAGCGAGCGAAGCTCTATCTCACAGGCGATCACGTTAAATCATCCTATATATCATTATTCGGTCCCTTTTGACGGTAAGATCAAAGCGCACGCTATCAGTGGAACGCCGGCTGATTGTGTGAAATTCGGTGTTGCTGTAGTCCTGAAAGCTAAACCGGATCTTATTGTTTCAGGGATCAATAACGGTTCTAATGACGGTTGCAGCGTATTTTATTCAGGGACGGTCGGTGCGGCCAGGGAGGGGGCGTTGATGGGCATCCCTTCATTAGCCATATCGCTCGACTCAGGGTCGGAACCCGATTTTACTGTTGCGGCAAAAGTCGGCGTCAAGGCTGTGCGCTGGGCCATTGCACACCGTCTTCCATCGGGGACTTTTTTGAATGTCAATGTACCGGATGTTAAAGAGCGCGATATCAAGGGATTGATCCTGACCAGGCAGTGCAAGGTTCCGATCCATGGCGAGTTTTGTCAGCGTCAGGACCCTTCAGGACGGAAGTATTACTGGCTGACGGGGCGACCCTCTGCCCAACGCCAGGATCAAGGCACGGATACGTATGCCCTTCAACAGAAGTTTGCGGTCATGACACCTGTCCTGTGCGATGTGACAGACCATGCTTTTCTGAATTCTATTAATGAGGCAAGGGTTGAATGATATCAGCTGAAGCTATTCTTAATGCCAAGGTCCTTATCGTCGAAGACGACAAAGTCAGCCGCAGGATACTGGAAACGATCCTTCTTTCATCCGGTTTCAGGAATGTCCGGGCTATCCCTAATGCCAAACGTATCCGTAAGATCTATGCGACGTTCCAGCCAGATCTGCTTATCCTTGATCTCGGGTTGCCTGGCATTGACGGATTTCAGGTGATGCGTTATTTAAAAGATGATCAACCTGATGATTATTTGCCGATACTCGTGATCACGTCGGAAAGCGATGAGAGGGTGCATTTGCGCGCCTTAGCCGGCGGAGCCAAGGATTTTCTGACCAAGCCTTACGACAGGCCGAAAGTTCTCTTGCGTGCGCGGAATTTGATCGAAGTGCGCCTGCTTTACCGTGAACTCTGCGGCAAGAACGATGAACTAGAGCAAAGGGTCCGCGAACGTACGAAAGAGTTGAGGAACAGCCGTCTTGATGTTATCCGACGTCTCGGCTACGCGGCTGAATGCCGTGATAATGAAACAGGACAGCACATCGTACGCATGAGCCGTTACTGTGCGTGTTTGGCGCGGGCGTCGGGGATGAGTGATGAGGAGTGCGACCTTGTGCTGGCGACAACGCCTTTACATGATGTGGGAAAGATCGCTATTCCTGATGCGATCCTGTTGAAACCTGGCCCTCTCACGCCTGAAGAGTGGGCTGTCATGAAAACGCACCCGGTGGTCGGGGCCGAGATACTTTCCGGAGGGGATTCGCCTTTTCTGAGGATGGCCGAGATGATCGCGCGCGGGCACCACGAACGCTGGGACGGTACGGGTTATCCGAGCAAGATCAAGGGTGATCAGATTCCTTTGCCGGCGAGGATCTGTGCCGTGTGTGATGTCTTTGATGCCCTGACGTCGGATCGTCCTTATAAAAAGGCATGGTCTGTCGATGATGCTGTCAAAGAGATCAGGAAAATGAGCGAAGTTCATTTTGATCCCATGGTCGTTGATACATTCATGGCTATCCTGCCTGAGATACGCTCGATCAAGCGTGAAGTCGATGCCCTGGCACGCGAACTGTCCAAGGAACGTCAGGGTTGAAAAAAGATCATTACTTATATATAATGTTTAACTTAATTTTTTTATCTTATTAAAGTAATAGCGGAGGCAGTTGAATGGATCAGCATCCCCAGCCAGCAAAAGTAATCCTCGACGGAAATACGTTCGAGCTTCCGGTCGTTGTCGGGACTGAAGGCGAGAGGGGGATCGATATTTCCAAACTCAGGTCTTTGACCAACTATGTCACATTTGATCACGGGTTCGGTAACACGTCAAATTGCGACAGCGCGATCACGTATTTGGACGGGGACGCCGGGATCCTGCGTTATCGCGGGTATCCTATCGAACAGCTGGCAGAGCATTCAAGCTTTATCGAGGTGGCGCATCTTTTGATTTACGGGGAGTTGCCTACCGCAGAGCAATTACGCACCCTTTCAGAAGATTTTACAGTACATTCCATGATCCACGAGGATATGAAGCAGTTCTTCGGGGGTTACCCTTCTTCGGCGCATCCGATGGCTGTTCTGGCCTCGATGGTGTGTTCTTTGTCGGCCTATTATCCCGGCATTGATATGATGAATTCCTCCAAAGAGGATTTTAACCGTATTGCCGTACAGCTTATGTCCAAGGTGCGCACCATTGTTGCGTTTGCCTACAAGAAGTCGATCGGAGAGCCGTTCGTTTATCCGCGCGAGGACCTTGAATATGTGCCAAATCTGTTGAACATGATGTTCTCGTCTCCGACCAAGCAGTATAAGATCTACGACGAGGTCGTTGAGGCGATGAAGGTCCTTTTTATCCTGCACGCCGATCATGAGCAGAACTGCTCAACGTCGACGGTGCGGCTGGTCGGCAGTGCGCGGACCAATCTTTTTGCATCAGTATCGTCGGGCATTTGCGCGTTGTGGGGGCCTTTGCACGGCGGGGCGAACGAGGCGGTCATCGACATGCTTGAGATGATCAAGGATGAAGGCGGAGATCTTGATAAATACATCAATATGGCCAAGGACAAGTCGAATTCCTTCCGTTTAATGGGCGTCGGTCACCGTGTATACAAGAGTTATGACCCCCGGGCCAAGATCATCAAACAGTGTGCGCACGACCTTCTTCATAAACTGGGGATCGATGATCCTTTGCTGGATATTGCTATCAAGCTTGAAGAGAAAGTCCTCAAGGATGATTATTTTGTCGAGCGTAATCTTTATCCGAACGTTGATTTCTACAGCGGGTTGATCTATAAAGCCATCGGGATACCGAATAATATGTTCACGGTCATGTTTGCCATTGCACGCATGCCTGGATGGATCGCGCACTGGAAAGAGATGACCGAGGTGCCCGGCGGTTCAAAGATCGGGCGTCCGCGTCAGATCTATGTCGGCCCACAAAAACGTGACTATGTTCCTATTACCAAACGCAGTTAATCAGGGAGTTGCTTGTGATCAAGTTTTCATCAAAGATGATGTTCGATAAAGGCAGCGCGCTTGTTCTTTTAACGTCCGAACAGGCCAAGGCCGGCAAATTCGTCTGTTCTTCAAAAGACGTCGCGCTCAGGGTCAATGATGTTTTAAAGTCAGAATGTTTCGAAGGCGGTAAAGGTGAAGTATTGCCTTTGATCATCGGAAAATGCTGTGTCGTCCTTTTGGGGTTGGGTAAAGAAAAAGAACTTAACATGACCGTGTTGCGCGGACTTGTCCGGCGCGCGCTTATGGCGCCGTATTTCAAGAAAGCGGCCGATATCGAGATCCAGGCGCATCAGGATAGCCTGGAGGTTATACGTGCCTTGATCGAGGCGAAGGTTATCGGAACCTATTCCTGGAAGAAATATATTTCGCGCAAGAAGGATGACAAGACGATCGAGAATAAAACGCTCCATATCGTGACAGCCGGCAGTCAGGAATGTCCTGAAACTGTTTTGGTTGCCGAATGCGTGAACCTTGCGCGGGATCTGGTCAATGAAAATGCTGATGTTGTGACGGCGGAGTATCTTGAAAAGACTGTTCTTGGTTTGGTTAAGGGGCGTATTGATGTTGAGACCGAGATCCTGGGCAGAAAGAAGCTGGAGGAGAAGAAGTTTGGGCTTCTCTTGGCGGTCAATAAAGGAAGTTCCCAGGCACCCCGCGTCGTCATTGTTCGCTATAACGGCGGTAAAAAGGGCGAATCGTATACAGCCATCGTGGGTAAAGGGCTGACCTTTGATTCGGGCGGGTTGAATTTAAAGCCCAGCGGCAGCATTGAGACCATGCGTTCTGATATGAGCGGCGCGGCCGCTGTTATCGGTGCGCTTAAGGCGACGCTGCAGCTTAAACTTAAAAAGAACATTATTTTTGCTTTTGGCGCCACGGAGAATGCTATAGATGCCAATGCCTATAAGCCTGGCGATGTGTTCGTTGGTTATTCCGGCAAGTCAGTTGAGATCGGCAATACTGATGCCGAAGGGCGTTTGGTCCTGGCGGATGTTATCGCTTATGTCATTGATAAATACAAACCTGCCAGGCTCGTTGACCTGGCGACGTTGACAGGGGCGTGTGTTGTGGCCCTTGGGCATGATTATGCCGGGTTAATGTCTAACAACGATGTGTGGGCTGATGCTGTGACGGCCAGTGCGGCGGCGACAGATGACCGTACGTGGCGTTTGCCGCTGTACCCTGAGCTTAAGGACATGATCAAGTCGAAGATCGCGGATGTGAAGAATATCAGCAATCAACGCGGTTCTGCTGGTACCCTTACGGCGGCGGCATTCCTCCAGCAGTTTGTGGGTGAAACGCCCTGGGCGCATCTGGATATTGCAGGAACCGCTTTTGTCGACGGGGATAGCCGCATGTATTACGGGCATGGCGCTACAGGTTTTGGCGTGCGCCTGTTAGTTGATATGATCAAGAAGTCTTAACATTGATTTTCGGGGCCTTGTTAAGCAAAGCCATTTAAAAGGTGAATATGGATCATCGCATTGAATCAGACAGCATGGGCGAAGTAAAGGTTCCTGCCGATAAATTCTACGGTGCGCAGACGCAGCGTTCACTGGAGAATTTTAAGATCGGCGGCGAGCGGTTCCCGTCCTCTTTTATCCATGCTATGGCCATCGTCAAAAAAGCCGCGGCGATAGCCAATGGACGTCTGGGTGTTCTCGACAGCAAGAAAGTCGAAGCGATCGTCAAGGCGGCGGATGAGGTGATCGAAGGTAAGTTTGAAGGGCATTTCCCTTTGGTCGTATGGCAGACGGGTAGCGGTACGCAGACGAATATGAACGTGAACGAGGTCATTGCTAACCGGGCGTGTGTTGTTATGGGGGGCAGCATGGGGTCAAAGTCCCCGGTGCACCCGAATGATGATGTTAATAAAGGTCAGTCGTCCAACGATGTATTTCCAACAGCCATGCATGTGGCGGCAGCTCAGGCTGTTCATTCGGATTTGATTCCAGCGCTTGTCAAGTTACAGGCGGTGCTGCAGACTAAAGCCGTACAATTTAACGATACGGTTAAGATCGGACGTACGCACTTGATGGATGCGACGCCGTTGACTTTGGGTCAGGAATTTTCTGGGTATGTGCGTCAGGTTGCCAATAGTATTGAGCGCTTGAGATCGGTTGATCCACGCTTGATGGAGCTCGCTCTTGGCGGGACCGCTGTGGGTACGGGACTTAATACCCATAAGGACTTTGCGGTGACATCGGCTGGCTTGATCGCGCAGATCACGGGGTTGCCTTTTATTACGGGGCGTAACAAGTTTGAGGGGTTAGCCAGTCATGATGCCATGGTTGAGCTTTCGGGTGCTTTGAAGGTTATCGCCTGTTCACTGATGAAGATCGCCAATGATGTGCGCTGGCTGGCTTCAGGACCGCGTTGCGGGATCGGTGAGCTCATTCTCCCTGAGAATGAGCCCGGCAGTTCCATTATGCCAGGCAAGGTCAATCCCACGCAGTCTGAAGCGATGACCATGGTTTGTGTCCAGGTCATGGGTAACGATACAACGGTGACCATGGCGGGCGCATCGGGGAATTTTGAACTTAATGTGTATAAGCCGGTGATTATCTTTAATGTACTTCAGTCCATCCGTCTTTTGGCGGATGCCGTGAACAGTTTTTCTGATAATTGCGTAACGGGGATCAAGGTTGACGCCGGGCGCATCCACCGGCATTTGAATAATTCATTGATGCTGGTGACGGCGCTGACCCCTCATATCGGGTATGATAATGCCGCCAAGGTTGCCAAAAAAGCCCATGATGAAGGTATCACCCTTAAGGCCGCGACCGAGGCGCTGGGCTTGATGTCAGCGCAGGATTTCGACAAGTTCGTTCAACCGTCCCAAATGATCTGATCGTGACAACGGAGAGGAATATGCGCAAAGAAGTTATTCAAGATGTTGCTGTTGAACGCCGCAGGGGCGATCGCGCTGATCGTGTTGTGGCCATCAGCCATCGTCTTTTTAAGAACGGGAGCAGGCATGACCTTTCTGACTGGAGTCTTTCAACGACCAAGAATATGAGTCACAGCGGCCTTTTGTTCCTAAGCGATGTTCCTTATCGTATCGGAGCTGTCCTTGAACTGCATGTTGTTATGTCTGGAATGATCGATATTTTTGTCGGCAAGGCCAAGATCATGCGTATTATTGAGAATGGCCCAAGATCTTTTGACGTGGGGGTCAAGTATGTACAGCCTAAAATTCAAGCCAGAAGCGCCAAAAAGCACATAATTTGATCAGAATTATAGTTTTATGCCATTATTTGGCATTTATTTTGAGGCTCTGTCTTGAAATGCATGTAACAATATGTTAAAATAACGTATAGAAAAAATTGATCGAATCTGAAATACATTGAAAAAACCTCTTTATTTAACATTTCTAGTATTTATGCTTTCAACTGTGCCATTATTGGCAGCTGTCAGTATTAGCGTTGTTCCTTTTGATGGAACGAATGAGGTCAGGCTTAAACAGGGCTTTTCTGACATTAATATAGTGAAGAACGTTCGTGTAAGAGTCACATCAACAGATGCAAGCCGTTATCAGGTTTTTCAGCGTGTCATGGAACCTCTGGTTAATGAAAAAGGTGAGGTAGGCGATTTGTCAGGCTTACAAACGATCACGGAATACAACTCAAATACGGGAGGCACATTGTATTTACAAAGCGCCGAACCATTGAGCATGGCTGATCAGCTCCTATACACGTCCGGAACATCTGGGGACAGTGATTCTTTTGCGGTAGCGTATTCAACAATGTCTCAAAAGAGAAATGCCGGAGGGAATTTTCGTTCTAATATTTTGTATTTTGTGCGTTCCAATGACGGCGCCCAGAGCCAGCAAATGCTTAATCTGTTCCTGGAAAGCCAGCGGAGCGCTTTGAGTGCTGAGGTACGCGGATTGAAGGCGGATTCAAGGATCATTGTTAAAGATTCAGACAGTGACCTGCAGGCAGCTGATGGGGTCAGGATTTCATTTACGGGTGGCACGGGTAATAACGTTCGAATTTATCAAGAAGTTGCGGTTATACCTCAGAATCAGCAGGCTGAGGAGCTCAAAGCTGGAGTATTGAAGTTTGTGGCCAGTGGAAATGAGGAACTTATTTCCGGTATGATGACACAGGGGATAGTGCGCAACAGCCAAAGGGATATGATTTTCTCCGGGCGAGTTTCTCAGGGAGAGCTTGACATCAAGTTCATGCCGGTTTTAGAGAATATCCTTGAGCAGAACGCCGGTACGTATACCGGGCAATTGAAATATACGGTCGAATCTGACAGCAATAGACAGGAATTTTCAGTTTACGTGGAATTTCAGATGCAACCGGTTTTCACTATTGAAGCAAGTATGCCCCCAGAAGGTGTAAGTTTTAAGAACGTAAGTGTGACTAATCAACCTGAAGATCATGAGATAAGTGTTGCCGTTAAAACCAATTTACATAAGCCTTATTCTGTAACACAGGCTATGCTAGCGCCTTTAACAAATGAAAAAGGTAATCAATTAGATAACAATCATTTTTTAATTAAAGTAGTGCTCCCGCAGGGGCAGAAAGGCAAGACAAAGTTCACTGAATTTTCTCCTTTGGCAGTTGGAGAATATCCGATCTATGTATCGGATGGGCAGGGAAGCCCGGCCGCGTTTAAAGTGCAGTATCGGTTGGAAAGTTATTCTCAAATGAATGCTGGCAATTTTCTGGCTCCCATGAGGTTTTCATTAGATCAGAATTAGTACCCTTATTTCTTTCGCGAACACTTCAAGGTTTCACTTTATAATTAATTACCCCTTGAGATCAAGAAATACAATAAGGTCCAGGAAAAGTCTATTAATCAAGAATGAATCAATGAAAAAAGGAGTAGATTATGAAGAAAGTATTTTTTGCGTCAATGGCAGCACTGTTTTTCGCGGTGCAGACAGTACCCGCTAACGCGGTGGTTGTACCTTTTACGGTTTCGGCAACGATCAACAAGGTCAGCAATGTTACGGTCTCTGCGACCAGCGTGCTTTCGGCCAATTCTGCCAGCCGTTCCCCAGTTATTAACAATCAGTTGGCCATGGATCCGATGACGTATAACACGGCCCTCGGTAATTATCTTCCTGACCACTACTTTGTGATCGACACGGGTGCAACGGGAGCTGGTTTGAATGTTGTCATGACTTATGCTGAAGGCAACAATCCTAACGGTACGGGGCATGGTTTAGGTTGGAAGACAACTGGAACATTCTTCAAGGTTACATTGTCAGGCACCACGGAAACAGAAGCTGTCATTGCTACGCATGGTGATGCCAACGGTAAGAAGTTGCTGAAGGATCTCGCGAATGAGACTTTCACGACGGCTCAGACAAATGGCGGATGGTTGAGGGCATATGTTGGTGTTAATTTCGCTGGCGATCCGAAACAGGTCACCGGAGCTGAAATGTTCACTAACGCCGATGCTGCTGGTGCTTATTCCGGCACATTGACGGTCACCGCGACGGCTGTGTAATTACAGTAAAGTATTGTTGATACGATGATAAGAAAATTCATCAAACTGAATATTTTTATTCTGGCGTTTACTGCTCTCCTTGCCGGTACAGCTCATGCGCAGCTCCTTGTTGAACAAGGCAAACTGGTCATGACTGTCTCCGGCGGGGAGCGTATCAATCAGATCATTACCGTCCACAATACAACTAATGAAGAACAGCGTGTGAAGGTTTACTGGGAAGATTTCGAGTACCAGCCGCCTTACGGTGGGGAGAAGACCTTCTTCCCGGTAGGCACAGGCATTGCTACTTCAGCGGCTTCCATGGTTTCTTTTCCTGCCCAGGAATTCATCTTACCTCCATTAAGTAAGAAGGATATCGAGTGTATTGTTACCGTTCCTGCGGATTTCAATGCTGGCCGTTATGGTGTGATGTTCTTTGAACGTACTTCTGAACCTTATAAAGATTCGACAGGGATGAGTATCATCACGCGTGTGGGATCCCTTTTTTTTATCGAGCCTAAGGGTATTGAAAAGAAAGCTGACCTGAAGAATTTGAAACAAGATGTTGCCACATTGACCGGCGAGTTCCATAATATGAGCAGTGTGATCCTGATCCCGCAGATCACCTACTATATTATGAGTGCTGATGGCCTTGTCGTTGACCGCGGTGAGATCAAAAAGCTTTATGTGCCGTCGGGCGTGTCAGCTAATTGGACGATCCCGCTGCCAGCAACGCTTGATCCAGGTGATTATAGTATGGTCATTAATGCGGATTACGAGGAAGGTAATGTTGTTGTTAAAGAAGTCGGGCTTACAAAAGATGCTTCCGGAGCCCTTACGATCGGGACTGTTAAATAATAAAAACCGTCCAGGTTTCCTTGCATTTCTTTTCTTTACGCCTTCTTTCATACGCTTTTCTTTATTCATTTGTTTGATCACCTGCTTTATCCCTCCACGTTCACAATCTTCACAAGATTATTCCATTGGGTATAAATTTCTGGTTTCTGAAGGCGTCAAGGCTTTGGCGCAGCACGACGACCAGGAAGCGATCTATTTTTTTAAACAAGCGCATTTAGTGGAGCCGTCTGCTGAGGAACCCCTGCGGTATTTGTCAATGTTGAATCCCTCCAATGAGGTTGATTATCTCAACGAGAGTACCGCTTCGACGGATGATACAGAAAGGGCGTATGCTATTTTTGATGCGCTCGACCAGTTCCAGGCGGCAACCGCTATCAAGGCTAAGATTGTCTTTGAACCCGGATCGGGTACTGCCGCTCCTTCAGCAGGAAAGATCATGCAATCGGCTAAAGCGGCCAGCATTGTTCACGGCGCGGATAAGAAAGAGAATGCTCCGATCGATGTGATCACGGTTGATGATATTCTTAAAGCCAATCCTCAGAAGCCGACGGTGCGCGTTGCGTTCCAGCATTCGGTTATCATTGAAGGTAAGGATATAGAGAAATTCCTGGTGATCGATCCTCTATTTATTGCGGCCAAACAAGTTTCCAGAGACCGCATTCAGATCGATGGCAAACTCAGGGGCGGTACTTTCTTGCATATCTGGGATGTGCTGGGGCGTAAGACGATTTATATTGAGGTTATCCTGCCGATCATTACGTTAGAGGACATGGCTTTGGCTGAAGGCCCAGTTGAGCATGCGGCACCTTTCCGTTTGAAATATTCCAATGACTGGACGTCATATTACACAGGCCCTCAGGTGAGCGACCTAAGGCGCCGAGGGCTGACGTTTTACGAGCAGGTGGGGACAGAAGGGCAGACGCCATACGGGAACATGGATGCCTCGGCATCCCTGACAGGGTTTAATCCAATTAAATCTGTTCCCACATATACGGTTGGGTTGGCGCAGGTTCCCGTACCCGGGACACGTGATCTGAATGTGCGTCTTTTTGATGCGCTGCGCGGGCAGTCATCACTGACTTTGCCTTCAATGTATTTACGCGGACAGTTCGTGGACGTGAATTTATTTCAGGATGCGGTAGGGCTTGCGGTCACACACGGCCAGCTGCAGCCGATCTTCGGCGGCTTTTCATTAGGGTCTGCCAGGGCATTGAAATCTTATGTTAACGGCTTCAGGATGATCTTATTCCCTAAAGATAAAGCCAATTATCTGGCGCTTAATTACGCGGAGTCATATGGTTCCGACAGGAGCCCATCGGTCGCTAATAAAGCATATTCTATTGAGGGCACGCGTACGATCGATAAAGTTACGCTCAATGCCGAACTGGCACGCAATGACGCCTCGCACAATGCCGCTATGGGAGGCATTAAATGGAAGAACGGGGCATTTCAGACGGCGGTCAGCGCGAGGGATATCAGTCGCAGTTATGCGACGGTTATAGGCTCTGGGTCGGCTCAGGGAGAGATCGGGGCTCTATGGACAACAGATACGGATCTGGAAAAGTTAAGTGTTAATACGATCATTGATGTTTATCAAAACCGTATCTATTTTAATCCTGAGAATCCTAACGGCCAGAATTTCGATACCACCGCTATGGTGCGCATTCCTCTGAATAAACGGTACATGGTCGATATGAATGCGCATTATGTGGATACGCAACAGGATCTTTCTCCGCGCAGGAATACACAGGTAACAACGCGGCTTATGCGCAGTCTGGATGTGTGGGGCGGGCGAGTCGGCAGTGTTTATACGGGTATGGTGCGTCAACGGGTCAGGTATGCGGAATCCCCTCTTTCCGAATATGACCGTACCTCTGCTATTACGGGGATGCAGTTGCCATTATTGACCTGGCTGTCTTATAACGCTAATTATGAATACACCTGGCTTAGTGATACATTTTCAGGCGAGCGTTCAAATCCCGGCGTTTTCTATACAGGCTTATCGGCGTATAGCAGCTTTAATGATAAAACATCCGGTAATTTTAACCTGACCTACCGCAAGGAAAAGAATTTTAAAAGCATTAATAGCTTTCTTGCCGGTGAAGATAGTTTGAGTGCCTCAGCGGGCGTTGATTATCGTCCTAATAAAGATGTTAGCTATTTTCTGGATGGAGGTGTGCGTAAGGTTTGGCCGAAGGCCCTGGCTAATCCCTCGTACAACGACATGGATGTGCACTGCGGGATGCGGATGAACTGGGGTATGCCGTTGTCATGGGATCCGGAAGGTGTTGTGTCGGGCGTCGTTTTCAAAGATATGGATGCAGATGGCGTAAAGAAGTCTGAAGAAAAAGGCATTGCGGGCGTCAAGATCAAGGTTGGCGACAAGGAAGTTGTTACAGATGCCCAGGGTCAATACAAGGTAAATGTCAGGGCGAAAAAAGTGTTGGTCAGGCCTGTATTTGAATCGCTGCCGTCCGGGTTCTCTTTCTCGACAGCGACCTCTTACAGGATAGTTATTCGTCCGGGGCAGGTTAATCGCGCAGACTTTGGCCTTACCACCTCATCGGGTATTTACGGGGTAGCCTTTGTTGATAAGAATGGCAATAATCTACCCGATAAAGGTGACGAGTTTGTGCCGAAAGTCAGGGTCGTCTTGGATGGCAAGTTAAGGCTATTGACGGACAACAGGGGTGTTTATTTCTTCAGGAATATCGCTGAAGGCAGGCATGTTTTGACGTTGGATATGAAAGAGATGCCTTCAAAATATATCCCTCTTATCAAGCTCAAGAATGAGATCGATCTTGGTGAAGGCGTGACCTACACACTGCACATACCTTTAAAAATGAGTGAGAGCAAGCCTGCGGAGTGATGTTATCAGATCATTCAAAGCACTACGATCGATCTTACCAGAATAGAGTGGTTATTGCGGACGACCTCTTGGACCTGGGCCAGTGTTCCGGGTGCTTTTTGTAAAGGCTGTTCGAAATCATTAGCCGCCATCATCACATGGGCCGGTATCGTTGCGGTTACCTTAAAGGCAATAGTTTCCGCCAGGGCATTGCTCGAAAGGGTAACCAGGCTGATAAAGATGACTGAAATGACTATATTTATTCATACAGCCCCCTGGTATATCTGAAAAGACAGACCAAGTGAAAGAGGGCGGAACTTAACGAAACAGATCAGAGGATGACCGGTCACGGCAACCAGACTACCGTAGCATTATTAACAACTGCTTTAGGCTCTTGGCTTTGCGTCCTACTCTTTCAAGTAGTTTGCCTTTTCGGATCTAAAAGAACACTTTATCCTTTGTTAGTATAACATTTGCAAAGCAGGTTTGCCATGAAAGCAGCTGGATTTCTATTATTTTTCGAGCTGATTGGAAGTGGCATAATCGGCAAAACCCGTGATATGCCGTTTCATCTATATATAAAATATATGTTTTTTTGATTGAATGATAGGCAATATGTTTTAGAATTGTATTAAGAATAGGGCAATAAAAT
>PEAF01000147.1 GCA_002753465.1 Candidatus Omnitrophota bacterium | reverse complement strand
AGCGCAAAAAACCTTCTTTAGCTGCATCCAATATAGCGACCAATGATACCTCGGGAAGATCAAGCCCTTCACGCAACAAATTAACGCCAACGATGCAATCATATTTCTTAAGGCGAAGATCTTGCAGTATCTTGGAACGTTCTATCGTTTCAATGTCTGAATGCAGATACTTGACACTCAACCCCTTCTCCTCAAGATAAGCAGAAAGATCCTCTGACATGCGCTTGGTTAGCGTCGTGATAAGCGTGCGTTCATTCCTTTGAGCACGCGCGTGAACCTCATTATAAAGATCCTCGACCTGGCCTGCGGTGGGACGTACCTCAATATGAGGGTCAGGTATCCCGGTCGGGCGGATGACCTGCTCGATAACCCTGCCTCCCGCCGCCTTCACTTCAAACGGGGCCGGAGTTGCTGACACATAAATGACCTGACCTACAACCGACTGAAATTCCTCAAAACGCAGGGGCCTGTTGTCCAGGCATGACGGCAAGCGAAATCCATGCTGCACCAGCATCTCCTTGCGCGCCCGGTCTCCTTCATACATCCCCCTGATCTGCGGGCAGGTCACATGCGACTCATCCAGGATCACCAGTAGATCCTTAGGGAAATAATCGATCAGGCAGCACGGACGCGCCCCAGGTGCATTACCCGACAGGACCCGAGAATAGTTCTCAATGCCGTTGCAATAGCCCATCTCACGCATCATTTCCATATCGTACTTTGTACGCGACCCCAGTCGCTGCGCTTCAAGCAATTTGCCCTGAGATGTCAATTCGGTAACGCGCGCCTGCATTTCCCGGTCGATCTCGTGCAAGGCCTCTTCCATTTTGGGTTGAGAGACCACGAAGTGCTTCGCCGGAAAAACAGCCACCTGCTCCAACTCCTGCTGAACCTCACCGGTCAGAGGATCGATCTGACGGATCCGCTCGATCTCATCGTCATAAAACTCAACGCGCAGCGCATCCTGACGGTACGCAGGGAATATCTCGACAATATCACCCCGCACCCTGATCTTACCGCGTGAAAAATCATAGTCATTGCGCTCATATTGAATATCCAGAAGCCGGCGCAGCACATCATCACGCCCGGCCTTTTCACCGCGCTTGAAAAATACCAGGCTGTTCTGATAATCTGTCGGGGAACCAAGGCTGTAAATACACGAAACGCTGGCTACGATCAAAGAGTCCCGGCGTGACATAAGCGACGTCGTTGCGGCCAGCCGCAAGCGGTCCAGCCGGTCATTGATGGATGCATCTTTCTCGATATAAACATCTGTCTGGGGAATATATGCTTCAGGCTGGTAATAATCGTAATAACTGACAAAATATTCAACCGCATTGGTCGGGAAAAATTCCTTGAACTCGCCATAAAGCTGAGCTGCCAATGTCTTATTGTGGGAAATAACAAGGGTCGGACGATTAAGACGGGCGATCACATTGGCCAATGTGAACGTTTTACCGCTACCCGTCACCCCCAGAAGAACCTGTGCCTTAGCCCCGGCCTCAATGCCAGCTACTAAAGCATCCGCAGCATTCTTCTGGTCAGCGATTAGTTTAAAAGAAGATTCTAGCTTAAACTGTTCCATAATAAGATTCAGCATTCACTGGTTCTTAAGGCTTGCGGCACACCTGGCTGCTCAAACAGTGGAAACAGCTTTTTCAAAAACAACATTGCGGAAAGCTTGGTTTCCAAACTCGCAGCTGCGGAATGCCTTCAGCCTTAAACCAGTGAAAGCCCAGTCCAATATGCTGCAAATACAAGTTAGAAAATACGATAGGCAATAGCTATTTTAGATTGAGCTGAAACACAATCAGGAACTTTTTGCCAAATGTCCCCAAGGCTTTAGGACGAACGAAGGGCAAGCGTATTTGTGCTTGCCCGATAGTGAGGACTAAACCGTAGGGGACGGCAAACAAGTTCCGTGTGAAGCTCAACCTAAAATAGCTTGCCGCATTACCTGCTCAGCAAATCTTGCCATGCTTATAAGGACGCTGCTTGTTCTTCTCACATTTTTTAAGGATCTCGCCTTCAATATCAATGCCCATACCACCGCAAAGATCAAAAAGACGAATGAAAGTGTCCGCTAACTCTTCTTTGAAATTCTCATTGTCCTGCTTACGATGAGCCTCCATCGCCTCGGCCAACTCAGTCACGACCAACATTAGCGCTTCACCTGTATTACGCGGATTGTCCCAGAACCCCTTGGACTTAGCAATCGAATGGCAAAGCTCAGTAAGCTCTTTTACCGTCGGAGCGCTCATCTTCTGTTCCTCTCTAGAAAGTTCATCATATCTGCGGAAAGCTGAGCTTTAACCTCAATGTCCTTGCCCGTAAACGGATGCTTGAACGAGATCTCTGCCGCATGCAATGCCGTTCGCTTGAAACGCAGGTCATAGTCCTTGCGGAAAATATATTTATTTTCGCCGACGATGGGGTGCCCGATCTCTTTAAAATGGATACGCAGCTGATTGGTACGCCCCGTAACCGGTTCACCCTCGACGATCGAGTAATGCCGGCGCGTCTCAAGGACCTTATACTTCGTACACGCATCCTTACCCTCAGAGGCCGGAGAGAATTTATCCGAATAAGCGTCCTTAACCGGGATACGTATTGTTCCTGACGGACGCTCCATGCGGCCATGCACAAAGACTATATATTTCTTGTACACCATCCTTTTGTGAAAAA
>PEAF01000146.1 GCA_002753465.1 Candidatus Omnitrophota bacterium | reverse complement strand
ACAGAACTTGAATGGGATACGCGCCCGTGTGTGTGCGTGGTGATGGCTGCCGGCGGTTATCCCGGGAATTCTGCCTCTGGCAGAGAGATCAAGGGCCTGGATCAGGTAAGTGCTGATGCGATCGTATTCCATGCCGGGACGAAGAAGGTTGAAGATAAGATCGTTACGTCCGGCGGGCGAGTTTTGGGTGTTACAGCGATGGGCAAGGATATCGGTGACGCGCTCAATCGTGTTTATGCTCAGGTGCATAAGATCACATTTGAAGGCGTTCATTTTCGCAAGGATATCGCCAAAAGGGCATTGGACCGGGCGTAATACTCTCGGGCTTCAGGATGACAGGAGGCGGTTTATGGAAAACATTCAAGTAGCGCTCATGATGGGCAGTAAGAATGACGCCTCGGTTGTCGATGAGGCCGCCAAGATCCTTAAAGATTTCGGCGTCGGTCATGAAATGAAAGTTCTTTCAGCACATCGCACGCCCAAACAGACAGCAGAGTATGCTGAGGGTTTGAGCGGGCGCGGTGTTAAGGTGGTTATCTGTGCTGCCGGCGGTGCTGCGGCTTTATCGGGTGTTGTAGCGGCGCATACACAGCTTCCGGTCATCGGCATCCCGCTGGATTCCATGGGTTTTAATGGCCTGGATGCTGTTCTTTCAACGATACAAATGCCGCCGGGCGTTCCCGTGGCCGGCATGGGTGTCGGTAAGCCGGGGGCCAAGAATGCGGCCCTGATGGCGATACGTATTTTAGCTCTTTCTGATAAAGCACTTTTGAAGAAACTCGAAGATTTTACGACGGATCAGGCTGAGAAGATCCTTAAAGGTTAAGTACGATCTTACTGGCTTTTAAGGCTTACAGCATGCCTGGCTGCTCAGACAGTGGAAATAGATTTTCTTAGCGCCAGATGCTAAGAGTTTTTATGTGGACGCCCATTTTTCGTCTTTTTGATAAAGTATTGCCAATAAGATTATAAAGGTTGGTGGCATATATCACTGCGCAGATGTGTCCCAAAGCGAGTTATGAGGCTGGCTTACATTCATTATTAGGAAAAGACAGCCGAATTGTTTGAGCGACGGACACATCAAGCAGTGATCAAGATGCCACCTGTTTATATATTTTGCTAGAACAGAGGCTCTCGCGTGAAAACTAAAGTCGTGAAGATCAATCCTAAGGCACCTGAAACGGACTGCATCCTGGAAGCGGCGCGCGTGGTCCATCAGGGGGGCTTGGTGATATTCCCGACGGAAACTGTTTACGGTATCGCGGCGGATAATTCAAACCCGACGGCGATGCAGCGTCTGCGCGAGGTCAAGAAACGTTCTGAAGGCAAGCCTTTCTCGATCATGATCGCCCAAAAGGAACTGATCCGTAACTATACGTCTTACGTAGGGCCGAAACTTTTTAAGCTCATTGACCGTTTCTGGCCGGGCCCATTGACCGTTATTGTGCCTACCCTCAAGGGGGATGAGACGATCGGCATCCGCATCCCGGACCATCCGGTGGCGCTCAAGCTGGTCGAGAACGCGCATTGCACCATCGCGGCGCCGTCAGCCAACTTTGAGGCTAATCCCGCGCCGGCCACGTGCGAAGAAGCGTTGCGTGATCTGGACGGGCTGGTGGACCTGGCGATCGACAGCGGTAAGGTTGATTTCGGCACAGCATCGACCATCGTTGATTTTTCATCAGATGCGCCTAAGGTATTACGTGCCGGGGTTATTTCCCAGCAGGAGATCGATGATACGATCAACCGCAAGCATGTTCTTTTTGTATGTACCGGCAACAGCTGCCGTTCGGTGATGGCCGAGTATCTTTTCAAGAAGATGCTTAAAGGCCGTAAGGATGTCGACATTTCTTCCGCTGGCACCGGCGTTCATTTCGCTACCGGCGCGAGCCAGGAAGCGATCAATGTGCTGGGTGAAAAAGGGTGCGATGCGCTGGAGCATATGTCACAGCCTGTGACCAATATGCTTTTGAAAAAGTCAGACCTCATTTTTGTGATGACGCGTTCTCACCGTCATCAGGTGCTGGAACGTGTTCCTGGTGTTGAGAAAAGGGTTTATTTGCTGGGTGAGTTTTCAACCCGGCCGGCGCGTCACGAGAGAGACCTGGATATTGCTGATCCCGTCGGCATGTCGCATGGTGAATATCTGGAGTGTTTACTGTCGATCGAGGATTGCCTGGGTCGCATTAAGGAATTGGTGTAGATCATGAAAAAAACTAAGCTTACGGTTTTTATCGGGGCGGATCATCGCGGATTTGAACTTAAATCCCGCATGGTGGTAGCGGTCAAGGCGCTGGGCCATGAAGTGGTTGATGCGGGTTCTTATGATGCTGAGCCATGTGATTATCCTCCGATTGCTTTTGAAGTCGGGACGAATGTGGCGCGCCTTAAGAACGGGCGGGGCATTTTGCTTTGCATGAGCGGCATAGGCCATTCGATCGCGGCCAACAAGGTCAAGGGTGTTTATGCAGCCTTGTGTTATAACCGCGAAGCGGCGACCCTTTCACGGCAGCACAACAATGCGAATGTTCTGGTCTTAAGTTCGAAGTTTGTAGCGGAGAAGGAAATGATCGAGATGATCAGGATTTGGTTGTCGACGGAGTTTGAGGGCGGAAGACATTTGCGCCGTTTAAAGCAGATAAAGGCAATGGAAAAGAAACTTTTCAAGGAATAACAGAGGCTATCGATGATATCG
>PEAF01000051.1 GCA_002753465.1 Candidatus Omnitrophota bacterium | reverse complement strand
TGGTCGGGGGCGAGCTCTTCTGGTGAAGAGCCATATTCGATCGCGATCACGTGTAAGGAATTCTTTAAAGGGCGTCCCGGCTGGAAGGTCCATTTAGTGGCGTCGGATATCAACAGTGAAGTGCTGGCCGAGGCCAAAGAAGGCCTCTTTTCTGACCGCAGCATCAAGGATGTTCCGGCGACGATAAAGGAAAAATATTTTAAAGAGCATGTGAATACGAAGAACAAGATGTGGAAAGAGTTTGAGTTGAGCGATGCGATCAAAAGTACGGTGAAGTTCACGCAGCATAATTTGCTCAAGTTGTTCGCTGAGAAAGATTTTGACGTTATCTTTTTACGTAATGTGATGATCTATTTTGACCCGGAGAGCAAACAGAAGGTGGTCGATAACGTGTTGGCCAGTTTAAAGCCGGGCGGACACTTTATCATCAGTCTGTCGGAGAGCCTGAGCGATGTAAGGACGTCGCTCACTCAGGTTTATTCAGGCATTTATCAGAAGGCAGGTTAATTGTGATCAAAGTCCTGTTAGCAGATGATTCGCCTTTTTTAAGGCAGGTATTGCGCGGCATCCTTGAGGCTTCGGGTAAATTCGAGGTGGTTGGCGAGGCCAAGAACGGCAAAGAAGCCATCGAACAGGTCAAGGCCTTAAAGCCTGATATCCTGATCCTTGATTGCGAAATGCCTGTCATGAATGGGCTTGAAGCGCTGCGTCATATCATGGATGAGTGCCCGTTGCCCGTCTTTATTTTCAGCACCCTTGCCCACGAAGGGGCCAGTGTCACACTGAAAGCCCTTGAATACGGGGCCGTGGATTATCTGGCCAAACCTGCGGCGGGGGCGCACAGCCTGGGTAAAGTCCAGGATGAAATGATCGAGAAACTTGAGTATATAGCGCGCCGCAACAAGTGGCGTACCGCTGGAGCGGGGATTGGCGCTAAACCCGTTGTCGCTACTCCGAAAGAGACCGTTACTGTCAGCCGTAAGACGGTGGATATTATTGCCATCGGTTCATCAACAGGGGGTGTTCAGGCTGCCGTTGAACTGGTCAAGCGTTTGCCGGCGAAGACAAAACCCATTGTGTGGGTCCAGCATATGCCAGCCAGTTTTACCGGAAGTTTTGCCGCGCGGTTGAACAGTTTAGGGACGGTGCGTGTATGCGAGGCCAAAAATGGCCAGGTGCTGGAGGATAATACCTGCTATGTCGCGCCGGGTGGGTTTCAGATGAGGGTGCGTAAGAGCGGCTCTCAATCAAGCCTTTTGATCGGTGGCATTGACCGCGTGAACGGGTTTTGTCCGTCATGCGATGTGCTTTTTGACAGTGTTGCCCAGCATTACGGGGCCAACGCCGTCGGCGTTATACTGACCGGTATGGGCGACGATGGCACTAAAGGCCTGGTCAATATGCGTAAACGCGGTGCCTTTGTTGTGGGCCAGAATGAAGCGACCTGCGTGGTCTACGGGATGCCCAAAGCGGCGTTCCAGGCCGGCGGAGTCAATATGGAAACAGATCTTTTTCACATCACAGATGTTTTGGCCAAGGTAGGCGCGCTAGAGTAAAAATTAAAAAAGGATTTCCGATAATGTCCGATGATATGATCCAAGATGACGTCATGGAAATGCTGCCCGAGTTCCTGCAGGAGAGCGAAGAGCACCTGCAAGTTCTCAATGAGAAGATGCTGGACGCGGAGAAGGCTATTAAAGCCGGCGCGCAGATGGATGCCAAAGAGCTCAACACCATGTTCCGCTCGGCGCATACCATTAAGGGCACGGCCTCGTTCATTGGATTGAAAAAGGTTGTCGGTTTGACGCATAAAGCCGAAACGTTGCTGCAGAAACTGCGCGACGGGGAAATGCAGTTAACGGCTGCGGCGGTCGAGGCGCTTTTTGCCTCGTTCGATAAATTGAATTCATTGTTGAAAGTGCTCAGGGAAACCAAGACCGAGGGCGTCGAGATCAGCGATGAGGTCCATAAGATCGAAATGGTCCTGAATCCCGGCGGCGTGCCTGTTGCGGCACCCGTGGCGGCACCCCCTAAGCCTGCGGCTCCGCCCCCACCCCCGCCACCACCTAAGAAGGAAGAGGCGGCGACGTCGGCGGATGAAGCCGGTGTTAACGAGAAATACCTTGAGCAGTTCGTCACCGAGGTCGAACAGAACATTGACGATCTGAACAATCTTCTGCTTAAAACTGAGCAGGAAGAGGGGAATACCCAGGTCGTGCACGATATTTTCAGGATCATGCATACGATCAAAGGTTCATCCGGCATTGTGAACGCCAAGCCCATTGCTGAAGTGGCGCACAAGATGGAGAACATCCTGCAGTTCTTTCGCGCCCAGAACAGGCCCATCCCGCCGGATATGGCCTCTGTTTTATTCAAGGGTCTGGACGCTATCAAGAGCATGATCGTTCAGCTGCGTAAAACCCGCATGATCGATTTTGATGTGACCACCGTGTGCAAGGCCCTGGATAAGTCGTCGATCAAGATCGTTCTTGAGATGAAAGTGGCGGCGGCCGGTGCGGCTAAAGCGGCGGCGCCCAAGGCGGTTACGCCTGTTCAGGATGTGGTCGTCGATTGGACTCAACTGCCGGCCGATAAGAGGGCGATGGTCAAGGCGGAGGTAGCGCAGGGCAAGGATATCTTTGTGATCGAGGCGACTGTCGCGGCCAAGGAGAATATCAAGTCCATGCGTCTTATGATGGTGGAAGGCCGGCTGGATAAAAATGGCAAGGCCATTGTGTCTTTCCCGACGGCCGAGGCCCTGGATGCCACCAAGATCGAAGCCATGATCTGTGTGCTTTTCGCCTCGAATGTGAATGAAGGCAATGTGCGCGAGATCCTGGCCATGGACGGACTGGTGATCAAGACCGTCGAGAAGGTGGATGCGGCATTCCTGGCTACTATAATAGGAGACAAACCTATGGAAAAGGTGAATATGACGGATCTTTCAGCGGCACAGACGTCCAGGCCCGAGGCGGCTGCGGCTGTCAAGGATGAGCCGGCGGCGGCAGCGATCAAGGCGCCAGATGCCAAGGGCGGTGCCCCCATCGAGATATCGACGGTCAAGATCGATGCGCGCAAACTCGACAAATTAATGAACCTGTCGGGCGAGCTTGTCATCATCCGTTCGCAGTATGCGCGCCTGGTCGGGCTTTTCAATAATGATCTTTTACGCCAGAAGGATGTTGTGCGCGTGGTGGATCATTCGACCACACTGCTGACCGACCTTCAGAAGGAACTTACGGCGACCGTTGCCGGCGGAAAGAATGACCTTTCCAGGGTCCAGAAAATGGTCGAGGAGCTCAAGACCAGCATTCAGATGCTGTTCACCCAGGTCAATCAGGAAGATATTGTGGATAATATCCATAAACTCGCCGAGACAACGGGCTCTCTCGAAAAGACGGCGTCTGACCTGCAGGCGGGCGTGATGCAGACGCGCATGGTGCCGGTCGAAGGCGTATTCACGCGCTTCAAGCGTATTGTGCGTGATATTTCCAAAGACCTGGATAAGGACGTTGTTCTGCACATTGAAGGCGCTGAAACAGAACTTGATAAAAAGATCGTTGATGGGTTGGGTGATCCTTTAACGCATATGATCCGTAACGCGGTCGATCACGGCATTGAAGACCGTGCGACGCGTGAAAAAAACGGTAAACCGGCCATTGGCATGGTAGTGCTTAAGGCCTCGCATAAGGGCAACAGCATGTGCATCGAGATCCGTGATGACGGCAAGGGCATGGATGCTGACAAGATCGCGGCATCAGCGGTCAAGAAAGGCGTGATCACCGAGGAACAGGCACTTAAGATGACCGAAAAAGAAAAATTAAATCTTATCTTCCTGCCGGGCTTCAGCATGGCGGCGAAGGTCACAGGTCTTTCCGGCCGAGGCGTCGGGATGGATGTGGTCAAGAGCATGATCACGTCCTTCAACGGCGTTGTTGATATCGATACAAAAGTGGGTGTGGGCAGCAAATTCATCCTCAAGATCCCGCTGACCTTGGCCATCATCCAGGCGCTTCTGGTCATTATCGGTGGCGAAGTTTATGCTCTGCCCATTGATGCGGTCACCGAGATCATCAAGGTCCCGACCAAGGACATTTATTCGGTCGATGGGAATTCAACGGTCAAATTGAGGAATCACGCCCTTTCCCTGGTCGAGCTGGAAAAGGTCATCAAGGTTAAGGCTAATGCTTCGCAGGAAGAAGAATATAAGCGCGTTGTTATTATTACCGATGGCGAGAACCGCCTGGGCGTTTTGGTCGATTCACTCGTCGGCAAGGATGAAATTGTCATTAAATCCTTCACACGGCATTTCTCGCGCGTGAAAGGTGTTATCGGCGCCTCGATCCTGGCCGATGGCAATGTGGCGCTTATTCTGGACCCCGGTACGATCATCAAGGAATCGAGGTAGGCATGGAGGGGTTGAAAGAAATTATCGTCGGCATGGCTGACTTTAAGACGGCCAAGGAGGGTGAGGTCCTTACGACCATCCTGGGTTCGTGCGTGGGATTATGCCTTTATTCGCCCAAGCATAAAGTCGGCGGTTTATTGCATTTGATGATGGCGTCCGCCGGTGCGCAGGCAATGTCACCGACATGCAAGAAGGCCAAGTACGCCGATACCGGCGTGCCGGAGCTTATCCGTTCGCTTAAGGTGATGCACGGGGCCAGTTCGACGGACCTGATCGCGAAGATGTTCGGAGGGGCCAAGGTCCTGCAGGGCGTTGAGCGCAATATCGGCGGCGAGAATTCGGCCGCGGTCAAAACGATCCTGCTGGAATACGGGATACCGCTCAAAGCCCTTAAGCTGGGTGGTGAAAAAGGCTATCGCATCAAATTTGCCATGGATACAGGCAAGGTTGCTTGTCAGATCTTCGGCCAGATAGTGGAGGAATTTTAATATGGCAGGCAAAGACGTCCATTACGTATTAAGGCTGGTGGCCAAGCTCAGCATCGATAAAGCCTCGCAGGTTCTTTCCAAGATGGTCAGGGCCGGGTCCAAGATCGAACTTGAAAAAGTCTATTTGGCGGATATTTCCAAAGCCACCGAGAATGTCATGGCCAGCGACCGGGGCGCTGTAGTAGGCGCTTTTGTGGACCTTGTCGGCGACATCCCGTTCAAGTTCCTTTTTTATGTGGATTCTCAGGACAGCATGATGCTGACCGATCTTATTTTACGCCGTCCGGACGGGGCGACCAAGGCGATCGATGTCTATACCATGAGTGCGGTGCAGGAACTGGGCAATATCCTTTCCAGCGCCATCACGAATGTATTCGCGTCGGATTTCCAGGTGGCCATGAAGCCGACGCCGCCGAAGATGGTGCATGATTATGCCAGTACTGTTTTTCAGGAGTTCCTCATGGATGCGGCCACTGAGCAGAACGAGATCCTCATGATCGAAAGCACGTTCCGCGTTGTAAAAGTGGATATCAAATGCCGCATGTTCCTTTTGCCGAAGAACGATGCGCAAAAGACACTGGCGAATATTATCGGTTTGAACTAAGGAGAAGCGTTATGGCTAAGAGGATTATAACTGTTGATGATGCCCCGATCATTCGCCTGATGATCAAAGATGTTCTCATCGAGTGCGGTAAATATGATGTGGTGGCTGAATGCTCCAATGGCCGGGAGGCCGTCGAGAAATATAAGGAACTCAGGCCGGATCTGGTGACCATGGATATCATTATGCCTGAAATGGACGGCATCAAGGCGCTGGAGGAGATCCTCAAATTTGATCCCAGTGCCAAGGTCGTTATGGTGACCGCTATCGACCAGCGCGAATCGCTCATGAAGGCCATTCGCCTGGGAGCGACGGATTATATTGTGAAGCCTTTTGAGGCCGACCGCGTCATGTCAGCGGTCCAGAAAGCGTTCGGCGAATCTCCGGAGACAGCACCTTAATTGGACAATATCCCGATGCAGGCATTTTTTGCCCACCAGATGGATTTTATTTATTTCGTCTATGGCCTTAGTTTCATCCTCCTGGCCATGGTGTCGTATTTTGTCAGCCGCGCCAAACCCCAGCAGAAATTCTGGATCCTGATCAGTTGTTTCGGTTTTCTTCATGGCATCAGCGAATGGATGGATATGGTCGCCATCAGTTTCGGCGGCGACCTTGCGCTTCAGGTCATCAAACTTGTTTTCGGGATCATGTCCTACCTTTGTTTTGCCGAGATCCTTCGTCAGAAGATCCGTGAAAACGGCGCGAAGCGGTGCGGTGCCTGGGTTTATTTACCTCTTTTAATGTGCGTGACAGGCTGGGGTTATGTGCTCGGTGGTATAGCGGGCATAGGGGTTCTTTCCAGGTATATATTAGGTCTGTGCGGCGGCCTGGCGACGGCTTGGATCATTTATCATTCATTGCCGGTTTCAGGCCACGGGCAGCGTTTGCTGAAGTATTTCGCGGCATTCCTGGCAGCTTATATTTTTACATATCTTTTTTCGCCCGCGTCCCATATTTTCCCCTCAATGGTATTGAATCAAGACACTTTTTATGCCGCGACAGGCTTTCCAGTCCAGATACTGCGCATGGCGATGGCCATGGTCATGGTCACTATCGCCTGGGCATATTATGCGCATGTGCGTGCGCAGGCGCTTCAGGAGCAGCCAAAATCATTTTGGTTCGGCAAAAATTATATGCTGCCGCTGGGGTTGGGCGCTGTTCTTTTGACGGGATGGGTTTGTACGGATATTGTCGGACGTCAGCAGGAAAGCCGGATGAAGGAACAACTGTTAACGGGCACCGACCTTATCGCGGCCAGGATCCCGGTTTACCTTGTGCCGAAGGAAGATATTCTGGGCATGCCTGATATTTTCTATATGCATTTGAAAGAAGAAGTAGCGCAGATCATGCATTATTATCCCAACGCTAAAGATCTGCACTTGATCTGCCTGAAAGATGGTAGGCCTTCCTTATTGATGGATATTGATGCTGATGTCAGAAGAAGCCTGGAGCAGGAGGCGTTGAGGGGGGATTCTTACAAACGCCATGAGGCAGGGGTTCTTGAGGTGTTCCGTACCGGGAGAAGATTTGTTTCAGAGTCCGAAGACGGGGACGGCGGTCGGCGGATCTCGGTGGGCATTCTGTTGAGGGCTTTATCTCCGGGCGTTTCCCCTCTTGTTTTAGGGGTAGATTTTGACGCCAAGGCCTGGCCAGGGGATGTGGCGCGCTACCGTCTGATCCCGATCATGGTAACTGCCGTGTTTATTTTATTATTGATCGGTTTCTTTGTGGCGTTCAAGCGTGAGCATGAGTCAAAGCGGGATCTTGAGGAACATCAGAAAAGGCTGTTGAAACTATCGACTCAGCTTGAAAAGGAACGTGTGAGGCTCGAGGCCATATTCAATTCAACTCAGGTCGGGTTCCTGTGGCTGGATGAAAAGTTGCATGTCCGGCGGGTCAATTCGGTTTTGATGGAGTCGTTCGGCTATGGCGTGGGCGCACTTCAGGTCGGTAAAGTGGGCGAGTTATGTGCCCTCGGCGGCCTTTTGGATATTGCTTTTCAGGTGATTGCCTCCGGCAAGAACATTCATGGCTTAGAACAGGAGTTTGCGATCCTTGTGCCCAACGGCAGTTATTCTCTGTGGTTTGATATCGGGGTCAGCGTGCTCCATACAGAAGAGGGTCGCGGTATTCTTTTTTCATTAGTGGATATTACAGACCGCAAGCACGCCGAGCATGAGATCGAACAGTACCGTGCCGGCCTTGAGGATACCGTGCGCCGGCGCACACAGGATCTTGAGAAGGCCAAGGCAAAAGCCGAAGAAGCCAGCCGCCTGAAATCCCAGTTCCTTTTTAATGTTTCACATGAGATCCGTACGCCGCTCAACGGCATCGTCGGTTTTTCTGAGCTGATCGCCAGGTCGCAGGACCTTGATCGTGTTCATTCCATGGCCAAAACTGTTTTGAATGAGGCGGATATCCTGTTGGCGCTGGTCAATGACGTGCTTGATCAGGGAAAATTGGAGGAAGGCAAGCTGGCTGTATTTTACGCCCCGGTTGACTTGAAGCAGCTGATGGCGGATGTGATCAAGACTGTCACGATCAAGGCCAATGAGAAGGGCGTTGAATTGCGGCTGGAGATCGGGCCCGACGTGCCGGTGTTCTTGCTGGCAGACCGCCTGCGTATGTGTCAGGTCCTGCTCAATCTTTTGAACAATGCGGTCAAGTTCACCGATGAAGGCTCCGTGGTGCTGAAAGCCCAGCAGGTGGACAGGGTTGACGATGATGTCAGGATCCGTTTTTCCGTGGTTGACACAGGGATGGGCATACCTGAAGAAAAACAGCATTTGATCTTTGAACGTTTCGCGCAGGTCGATGGGGCCGCGACCCGCAAACACGGCGGGGCTGGCCTGGGCACTTCCATTGCCAAGAATCTTGTCGAGCTCATGGGAGGTACGCTGGGGTTTGTCAGTCAACTGGGGGTTGGCACAACATTCTGGTGTGAGGTGCCTTTTATGACGTGCAGTGCCGAGGATCTTGGTGTTACGGAAATGGATGAAGAAAAGAATGATGCGGCGCCTCTGCCTCCGAAGGTCGCGGGGCCTATTTTAGTGGTCGAGGATTACGAGATCAACCGGGACGTAGTGCGGGCGCATCTGGATAATGGCGGGTACCAGAGTGAATTTGCTGCTGATGGGTTTGTGGCGGTCAAGGCGTGCGAACTGAAGGAATATAAACTTATTCTGATGGATATTCAGATGCCGGGGATGGACGGATATGAGACAACGCGGCGGATCAGGGCCCTGGGTGGCTGGGTGGCGCGGGTGCCTATTTTGGGTGTTACAGCCAATGCGGATGACGGAACGCGCGCCTCTTGTTTAGCGGTTGGGATGCACGATATTTTGACCAAGCCTATTCGTCGCAAGCCATTTCTGTTAACGCTGGCGCACTGGATGAACCCCGACAGGGTTGATGCGCCGGTACAGGCTCCGGTGGCTGCGGCTAATGTTGATACTCAGGTTTTTGATTACAGCCAGGCCGTGGCCGAGTTCGGCGATGACAAGTCCCTGGTTGATGCTGTACTGGATAAATTCTTTACCCAGGTCGAAGAAGAGCTGCCTGTTTTTATCGAGGCGATCGCGCACAAGGATGGCAAGGCCATTGGCGCCCATGCGCACAAGATCAAAGGCGGCGCTTCGAATTTGACAGCGATGAAGCTGGCTTCTGTGGCCAGGATGATGGAAGAAAAGGGGAAGGCCAACGATCTTGTTGATATGGAAGGACTTTTCGAGCAGCTCAAACACGAATTGGACAAGCTTAAGTGTGCGGTGGACGTTGCCCGCAAGTGATGTCATTTTGAGTCCCTGCAGGGAGACATTCTAAAATGGAGGCAATATGAAGATCCTTGTTGTAGATGATGATTATGTAAGCCGCACCAAGGTGGCGGCGCTGTTGAAAGGGTATGGCGTCTGCGATGTGGCGCCCGATGGCGAGGCGGCCCTCAAGCTGTTTGAAGAAGCGCACAAAGAGCTGGCCCCGTATGATGTGATCACCATGGACATCGAGATGCCCGGGATCAGCGGCCAGGAGGCGGTCAATAAGATCCGCGAAACGGAAACAGCGCTGAAATTAACTGAAGCCATGGCCGCCAAGATCATCATGGTCACAGCTAAAACCGGGCTTAAGGAGGTTTCATCGTCGTATTATCAGGGGTGCAATGGATATCTGACCAAGCCCATTACCCCCGCCACGGTAGCCCACGCGCTTGGCGAGGTTGGTATAAAACATCAGCCGTAAAAAGGATCTTTTCAGTAGACATTTACCGACGGAGATATAAAATAGAGAAAATGGGTTTTTATTATAAAATAGACATGTTTCAATAAGACGCCCTTTGTAATATTTCGGGCGAGCCAATAAATTTTGTTATCAGGTAAAAATAATAACCAGGAGAAGAATATGTTGAAGAAGTTGATGTTGGTCGCGGTTGCTTTCATGGCCGTGGGTTTAATGGGGAAGGCTTTTGCAGAGCCATTGACAGCTGAAGCGTGCAAAGCCAAGGCGATCGAAGCGGCCAAGCTGGTCGAAGCGGAAGGTCCTGCGGCGTTCGACAAGATCAAAGATCCGGCCGGCCCGTTCTCTTTCGGGGATGGTTCAGGGTATGTTTGGATCCACGATTCAGATAATATGATGGTCATGCATCCCAAGAAGCCTGAGCTTAACGGCAAGCCGATCGCGGATATGCGTGATGTCAATGGCGTGTATTTCTTCGTCAGCATGACGGATATCGCGACCGAAAAGGGTGCTGGTTGGGTGGCGTATGCCTGGCCTAAGCCCGGCAAAACGGATAGTTCGCCCAAGGTTTCTTATGTTGTCAAAGCGGTTAACGGCGGCAAGACGTATATTGTTGGCTCTGGTATCTATGATATAACAGCTGCTGACATCAAAGCAAAGTTCCCTGCTGATCCGATCGCTGAATAAAACGGTTTTAAAAGCCGCGGGGTTCTCCACGATGGGGACCCCGCGCGAAATTTGGCATCTATTCTAAGGAAGGGAACACCATGAGGCTATCGCTGAAGATGAAATTGACAGGCGCGTTCCTGTGCGTGGCGCTGCTTGTTGTGCTGGCCGGCGGCATCGGCATTGCCATGACGGCGGCGATCAGCAAAGCCAGCGACGGTGTTACCAAAAATGTGGCGCCCATCCGTTTAGCGGCGATGCGTGCGAATGCCGCGCTCGATCAACTGATCATTTCCAACAATAAGTACCTGGCTGAAATGGGGGATCTGGCGCCTATTCAGAAACAACTGGACCAGAACCTCATGGATTTTGCCATGTGGACGGAAGCCCCCATCCATGGCACGGCGTCAGCTTCTTTTAAAGAGGGTGATGCCGGCAGGAATTATGTCCGCCTCGGCCTTGATGTGGAGATCCCTCAAGGGTCAGAGGAGATCGTCAAGCTGGCCAAGAAACAGCAGAGCCAGCAGCGTAAACTGGCTGATATTGTTCAGGCCACGATCGAACAGCAAAAGATCTATGTTAAAGATTTTGTTGTGCCTGTGGATGGTAAATTCGAGCCTTTGAACGAGTTCATTCTGCGCGCCAAGCTTGATTTTATTGACTGGAACAATGCCCTGGAAGATGCCGGCAGTATCGGCACCAAGTTCACCAAGACGATGGACCCGGCAAAGACCTATCTGGGGCAATGGCTTTATACGGCTACACCTTCGGACCCGGAAGTTCTTAAGGCTGTTGAGGCCGTTAAAAAGCATCACGAGAAATATATCAAAATGGCGGCTGATGTTGACGGGGCCGCGACGATCGATGAGAAGCTCGGTCTTTTTAACAAGACCAAGGCGACCAAGACCCGCGTGCTGGTGGCTTTCACAAAACTTGAAGCCGTGGTTGTGGCCAAGACACAGAAAAATACCGCTGACCGCGGGAAGATCACGGACAAGATCGATCTGATCGAAGCGGATCTGACAAAACTTTCGGCTGAACTTCTTAAGCAAGTTGATGTTGAAATGCGCCAGGCGGTAGGTCATGCCAGCCAGGCACAGACATCGGCCAATACCATTCTTCCTCTTATAACTATTATTGCGCTGGTCATTGCCATTGTCCTGGGTGTCGTGATGGGCAATGTGATCACCAGGAGCATCAGTGACATTTCAAGCGTGATGACCAGGGTCGCCGAGGGTGATCTGCGCGAGCAGGTCAAGATCAGCAGCGATGATGAGATCGGTGATCTGGCCAAGGGTATCAATGCGACCATTGCGAGCCTTTCGGATATCATCGGCAAGGTCAAGGAAGCGGCCGAACAGATGGCGGGCGCAACCGGTGAAATAGCAGGGTCATCCCAGAAGATCGCGGAAGGCGCCCAGCAGCAACTGGCTTCCTTCGGGCAGCTTTCTACTTCGGTGCAGAACAATACCGAGAATGTAAAAAGTGCCAATCACATCGCTCAGGGCGTATCGCGCGAAGCGCAGAAAACCGAAAAAGCCATGGATGGCACCATTAATGCGATGGGTGGCATTGATAAAGGTTCGCGTCTTATGGCGGATGCGGTCGAGCTTATTACCGATATCGCGGACCAGACGAATCTTCTGGCCCTTAATGCGGCCATTGAAGCGGCGCGCGCCGGTGAGCATGGTAAAGGTTTTGCTGTTGTGGCCGATGAGGTCAGGCAGCTGGCGGAACGCAGCGCAACATCCGCCAAAGAGATACATAAATTGATCGAGAATAATCTGCAGAAGGTGGAGACCGGAGTCGCGATCTCCAAGGAGGCCGGACAGAGTACCAAGGTGATCATTGACAGTATCAAAAAGATCGCAGGCCAGTTGGAGTCAGTCGCCGCGGCAACACAGGAACAGGTTTCGGGTATGGAACAGAATACGTCGATCACGGAACTTAATGCCGCCACATCCGAACAGCTGGCCGCTGCCGCCGAAGAGTTATCGGCGCAGGCCGAGGCTTTGCGTGAAGTGGTCGCCCAGTTCAAGATCAATGCGTAAATAACACTAACCGTTGGAAAGGGGCAAGAGTATGAAATTAAGTCAGGTGGTCGTAGGGTTGATGAGTCCTTTGAT
>PEAF01000145.1 GCA_002753465.1 Candidatus Omnitrophota bacterium | reverse complement strand
GCGCTTTTTCTTTAGCGACATCAACAAGCGTTCCCAGCGGAATGAAGAACTTGATCTCGCCTACGACACCTGTGGCTGAATTCTTTATGCCTTCAACGGAGTTCTCATATTTGATCGCCGAGATCTTTACCAGGCGCTGGATCATGGCTTCACTGGCTTTGATGCGTTCACAGGCAATGTCTGTAGCGATGATCACGCACTCAACCGTTTCATTGGGTTTGATGTTCCATTGGGCCCGGACATTGCGGATCGCGGTTAATAGCTCGACAATGGTGCCGATATCAGACAGAGCTTTGGCATTGATGAATTTCTCATCAACCTGCGGCCATGCCTCAAGCGTGAGAATGGTCTCTTTGCCGTCAAGGTAAGAGAAAAGTTCTTCCGTAACGAATGGAATGAACGGGTGCAGCATTTTTAAAGTGTTCTTCAGTACCAGATAGGCTGTTTTCTGGGTTTCGATATTATCAAGGCGCCCTTTGATCATTTCCAGGTACCAGTCGCAGTACGTGGCCCAGAAGAATTCATAAAGGGTATTTTCTGCATCAGAATAACGGAATTCTTCAATGGCTTTTGTGACATCCCTTAGCGCTGACTGATACCGTGAGATGATCCATAAAGAAGCGGTGTCCAGGTCTTTCTGGTTGATCTCGGCAAAGTCATTGACTTTGGCTTCTGGCTTTAAATTCATCATCACAAAACGTGAAGCGTTCCAAAGCTTATTGGCGAAATTACGGCCGATCTCAAACTTTTCTTTGGAAATATAAATATCCTGCCCGGAGTTAAGGATCATGCTAAAACGCAGCGCATCAGCGCCATATTCTTTAATGATCTCCAAGGGGTCAATGGCATTACCTAGGGATTTGGACATCTTACGGCCTTTGGCATCACGCACGGTGCCGTGCAGGACAACGTCTTTGAAAGGCACTTCTCCCATGAACTCAATGCCGGCCATGACCATACGGGCGACCCAGAAGAAAATGATCTCAGGGGCTGTAAAAAGTGTTGCTGTAGGATAAAAGTATTTGAGGTCTTCACTGTTCTTGGGCCAGCCTAAAGTGGCAAACGGCCATAGCCATGACGAGAACCATGTATCAAGTACGTCGGGATCCTGCTTAAGCGGCACATCTTTTCCATGTTTGGCTTTGGCTTGAGCTTTAGCATCAGCCTCAGAACGGGCAACGAAAAGATTACCATGATCATCGTACCAGACAGGGATACGGTGTCCCCACCAGATCTGGCGTGAGATGCACCAGTCACGTATATCGACCATCCAGTTCTCGTAAACTTTTTCCCAGCGCTTGGGTTGGATGCGCAGGTCTCCGTCATGAAAAGCCTTGAGGGCCTTGTCCGCCAGGGGCTTCATTTTAACGAACCACTGCTTGGATAAATACGGCTCAACAATGGTGTCGCAGCGGTAACAACGGCGAACGGCATTGTTGTGAGGTTCTATTTTAAGCAAAAGTCCTTGTTCTTCGAGCTCTTTGACGATCTGTTTACGGGCATCAAAACGATCCATGCCGTTAAATGATCCGGCATTATGGTTCATGATGCCATTAGGCTGCATGACGTTGATGAATTCAAGATTGTGCCGACGTCCCATGGCAAAGTCGTTAGGATCATGCGCAGGAGTGACTTTGACAGCGCCGGACCCGAATTCCCTATCAACAAAGTCATCAGCAATGATCTTGATCTCACGGTTAATTAAAGGCAGGATGATCGTTTTGCCGATCAGTGCCGTATAGCGCTCATCCTTGGGATTAACCGCAACAGCCGTATCACCCAGCATGGTTTCCGGTCGTGTTGTGGCAACAACAACAAAATCTGAAGGATTGTCCTTGAACGGATATTTGATATGCCAAAGACTCCCCTGGGCGTCCTTGTGCTCTGCTTCTTCGTCAGCTAAAGCGGTCTGACAGCGCGGGCACCAATTGATGATGTAAGAGCCCTGGTAGATCAATCCGCGTTCAAACAGTGTTACAAAGACATCGCGTACAGCTTCTGAATAATCATCATCCATGGTAAAACGCGTGCGGTCCCAATCACAAGAACTGCCGAGTTTGTGCAATTGATTGATGATGGTGTCGCCATGGTGTTTTTTCCAATCCCACAGGCGTTCCATGAATTTCTCGCGGCCAAGGTCTTCGCGTGACAGGCCTTCTTTGGCAAGTTGCTTCTCGACGACATTTTGTGTCGCAATGCCGGCGTGGTCGGTGCCAGGCATCCATAGCGCATCGAAGCCTTGCATGCGCTTGTAACGGATGAGAATATCCTGAAGCGTATTGTTCAGCGCATGGCCCATATGAAGCACGCCAGTCACATTAGGCGGCGGGATCACGACTGTATAGGAGCCTTTAGGGTTAGTATTGGCCTTGGCATGAAAGGGTTTTTTCTCATCCCAAAGTTTTAAGCGTTTTTCTTCAACATCTGTAGGTGTATAACGTGGGGCGATATCTGACATGGGGATTATTTCTTGGAGTCTCTCAGTAGCTTATATTCTATGCTGTCAACCAAGGCTTCCCAGCTGGCCTCAATGATGTTCGCATGAACACCAACAGTGGTCCAGGAATCATGGTCGTCCTGTGATTCGATCAAAACGCGTACTTTGGCGGCGGTGCCATCTTTGGTATCAAGGACACGCACTTTATAATCCGTTAAACGCATATGCTTTAATGTCGGATAGAACGGTGTTAGGGCTCCACGCAGTGCCTGGTCCAGCGCTTCTACCGGACCGCCGCTCTCAA
>PEAF01000050.1 GCA_002753465.1 Candidatus Omnitrophota bacterium | reverse complement strand
CGTAGCCAGTGAAATAAGGGCGCACAGCGCATCGATTGACGCCTGCCACCAGTTAACGTCCCACCACAGACCGATGACATGGGTAATGTGCGTTGAGCCGCACGCCAGGATGAACGCCCCAAAAAGAAAGAGCACCCATGAAAAGGGCAGGTCAACGCGCTTTCTGACAAAGACCATCAGAAAAACCGGGATCGATGCATAAGCCACCGCGATCGTCGCATTTGAGATCGCCATCACCATCATTAAAAGAGGCGTCATATTCCCCGTATTAGCACCCCTGATCGCCATTGTACCGGGCATAAAAAGCATGGGGCCGATAATAAGTAATGCCAGTGCCATCACCGGAGCGATAATGTGAGGGAGGAGTTCCAGCGCCTGGCGCGCCAGGGTTTTGCGGGGAACGAACAGGCGCATGTCATACGCGCGCAAACGCAGGCTGTTGGTGATCACAAAAATGGAACTGAACGCCATAGCCCCGGCCGCGAACATCGGGATCAGCAAGCCGTATGCCGCCATGGGAATAAGGGCGATATTATAAAAGAACGCCCAGATGAGATTCTCGACAATGGTCTGCGCCGTAGCGCGCGACAGGGAGATCGCACGGCCGACACCCGAAAGATCGCCGCTGATCAAAATAATACCGGCCGCGGCCATGGCCACATCAGTCCCCGTGCCGATGGCAATGCCGATATCCGCCTGCGCCAAAGCCGGCGCATCATTGATCCCGTCACCGACCATGGCAACTACGGGGTTCGCAAAATTGCCCAGTGAACCGGCGCTTTGCAGCCGCTTGATCGCCGCCGCCTTATCCGCCGGCAGCACTTCCGCCAGGACCCGGTCGATCCCAAGTTGCCGGGCGACCGCATCCGCCGTACTTTGATTATCGCCGGTGATCATGATGATATCCAGCCCCAGCCGCCGCAGCTCGGCAATAGCATCCTTAGCACCGGGCTTGATCGTATCCGCCACCGCGATGATCCCGATCGCCTCAACCGGAGCGCTGCCGTCGAAAGGCCCCGCTGCAACAACCATGGCGGTTTTACCTTCGGTCTGCAGCCGCCGGATATCCGCCAGCAACGCATCCACGATGATGCCTTCATTTTGCATCATCTTTAAATTGCCGACGGTAACGGTTTGCCCGTCCACCACAGCCCTGATGCCAAACCCGCCGAAGGCACGAAACTGTAATGGCTCAACCAGTTTCAATCCCCGCTCCTCAGCCGCCAGGATAATGGCGCGGCCCAAAGGATGTTGCGAACCGTATTCTGCCGATGCCGCCAGATGAAGGATCCGGTCAGAAGAATGGCCGAAAGCCACAATATCCGTTAATTTGGGTTTACCGAGTGTCAATGTGCCCGTTTTATCAAACACCATGATATTCACGCGGCCGGCGCGTTCCAGAATATCGCTGTTCTTAAAAAGTATGCCGTTTTGCGCCCCCCTGGCCGCACCCACCATGATCGCCGTCGGCGTTGCCAAGCCGATGGCACACGGGCACGCGATGACGAGGACGGCGATGGCGTTGATCATGGCCACGCTCCAGGGCACATGCGCCACGAACATCCAGCCGAAGAACGTAAACAAAGCTATGGCGATGATGGTCGGAACAAAATACCGGCCGATCTCATCGGCCAGTTTCTGAATAGGCGCTTTGGTCGCCAGGGCCTCCTGGACAAGCTCTACGATCTGCGCCAGGGCCGTATGCTTACCGACCTTGGTGGCCTCAAACTTGATGAGCCCCTCGCCATTGACCGTGGCCCCGATCACGTTATCACCGGGACCTTTGCTGACAGGCATCGACTCGCCGCTGATCATGGCTTCGTCGAAAGTTGACCGGCCTTCCCGGATAACACCATCGACCGGCACCCTCTCGCCGGGACGCACGACAATGACATCGCCGACAACGGCCTCGTCGACGCTGATCTCAACCTCGATGCCGCCGCGCTGCACACGCGCCGTTTTAGCACGCAAGCCCAGCATAGCCTTGAGCGCTTCTGATGTTTTGCCCCTGGCGCGCACTTCCAGGTATTTTCCCAGCCTGATCAGCGTGATGATGGCCGCACCGGTCTCGAAATAAAGATTAGGGCTATGGCTGATCCCGAGGACAACACTCAGGCTTGAAAAATAAGCCATGGATGACCCGAGCATGATGAGCACGTCCATATTGGCACTGCCCCCGCGAAGGCTTTTAAATGCCCCTACATAAAACTGCCACCCCACGATGAACTGGACAGAGGTGGCCGCGAAAAGCATCCAATAAATGTCATGGGAAAAATGAAAAAGGCGGAAATCGCGGGCCATGCTGTAAATAACCAGCGGCACTGTCAGGATAAGCCCGAGGACCAGCATTCGCTGTTGCTCTTTCAGCTCGGCGGCACGCGCCTGACCTTCTACGTCAAGCATCTCCTGCCTATCACCGGAGTGAATAATATCAAAACCCGCTTTACGGATAACGCCGACAAGGTCAGCCATGGCAGCCATGCCCGGGATATATTCAAACGCGGCACATTCACGGGGATAATCGACGCTGGCGCTGATAACGCCCTCATGTTTAAGCAGCAGGCCTTCGAGCATCAGCGCATCGGCAGAATCTTCCAGCCCGATGACGGGCAGATTTATTTTCGCGGTCTCAACACCGTAACCGGTACGCTGAACACAGCCGATAATATCTTTTTCCGTAAGCTGCGCGGCATTGAAGATGACCGTCAGTTTTTCACCGGCAAAATCAACATCAGCCTTCTGGATGCCCGGCAGTTTACGCACGCCACCCTCGACCCTTGAGGCGCAATTGACGCACGTAAGGCCTGTCAGCGGCAGGCGGATCGTCTTGAACTGACCCATCTCAGGGCCTCCCTGTCGGCATCAGGCAACAGGGAGGCTGATGTTGCTCGTCCGCCATGATCCTGGCTACGCCTTTATTAAGCATCATGGCGCCCATCACCATCACAATAATGCCGGATATCTGAATGAACCGCCGCGTCATGGCATTGGACAAAAGCCGCGTGATGACGCCAAACCCGAACAGGGCGGGCAAGGTCCCCAGACCGAAAAAGGTCAGCAGCCTGAACCCTGTCCAGGGATCCCCGTTGCCGGCGGCCAGGACATACATGACCTGCAAAGGGCCGCAGCCTAAAATAAATCCCGACAGGAACCCTATGAACAGCGGGCTTGAGGCGTAACGCCTTTTTTTCGTTACCGAAGGCATGATGATGGATGGCTGCCTAAAGCAGAATGTTCTTACGCCAGAGAGGATGTTGAGCATATTCAACCCGTACACAACCAGAAAGACTCCGGCAAGGCCGATGCTTAACCCGCTGATGAACGGTGATACGCGAAATAGCGCGCCGACAAAGCCGAACAAACCCCCCAACAGCGCATAGGATAAAGTTTTTCCGACGCCATAAAATACATGCGACCGGAAAGCACCCCGGCTTTGCAGCACGTCTTTGGCCGTATAGGCAATAATAAACCCGCCGCACATGCCGACACAATGAAGGCCGGTTAAAAGGCCGAAAATAAATACCATAATGCCGCCGCTATGCGCATGGATCACAGGAAGGTTCAGCAGGTAACCGAATCGCTGGGCCAGGATCAGCACGGTCACAAGGCACGTTATAGCGAGCGCTGCCTGAAGTAAACCGACAGGGGCATTATGCCGGGGGTCGGGAGAAATATCGAGAACGTAGCCAAGGTCGGTACAAACCCGCTCAAGTTGCGCCTGGGTTGTTTTACCGGAATCAAAAGTAATGTTAATAATACCCTTGCGATGATCTGCCTTGATGGCAGAAACCCCATCCATCCGGGCGATGGCCGCTTCAATGGCTGTGGAGCAACCCTGACAATGCATGCCGCCAAGTTTGATCTCGATTGTCGTGATCATAAAACGCTTCCTGTCCGGAGTTGCCGCCTTATAAACGTCTTGATCCAAGTATAACTATTATACATTTAACGCTATTATTATCAAACAACCTGAACAACCGCATCTTTTGAGCGCATGGGATCAACCTCCCTCCTGAAATTCTTCAAATACACTGATCCCATATGAATGTCCAACGCCGCCTGATCAGCATATTCCTCATAAAACAGAAAATCCCCCGGGTTGGCAACATCTTCAAAAAGGCTGTAAAAAAGACACCCCTTCTCTTGCCGGGTGCTATGAACCTGCTGCGCCGCGACCTTCTTGAACGCTTCGATCGAGCCATCCTTGATAAAGAGCCTGGCGATAACTATCTTTTTAGCGGACATTTCCTGTTCCCCCCTCTACATTAGTTCACATTATAAATAACACTATAGAGCCTATTTCTAATTAAGCCAACCCATACTGCTCGATCTGATCCATACCACGTCCAGGCAAAAAAAGAAAAAGCCCCCGCTTGAAGCGAGGGCTTTGTTGGAACAAACTGACTTCAATTTACTTTACGGCTGCCTTGGGATCGACTTTAGCCTTGGGATCAACTTTAGCGTCACCTGATACGGCCACAGGTTCATCAACAGAACCGGGCTTGGCCCCCAGGACCTTCACGCCGGCTGACTCATTCGTGCCGGCCTTAAGCTTGATCCTGATCCTGTCCCCGACCTTCAACTCTGACGCCGCCTTGGCGCTGATCGAGATAGTCTTGGATTCCCCACCCGCTTCACGCGTCACGACCATGGTCTTAGTCGCCTGATCAACGGAAACCACCGTAGCGACAATACGCTCGTATTTCTTTTCCTCTGATTTCTTGGCGGATTTTGCCGCAAACCCGGGTACGCACAAACCAACCGACAACAACACCGTTAAAAGAATTACCGCGAACTTTTTCACATCGTCTCCTTTTGTAATTTGGGGTAGATTTTCAATATACACGTTTTTATTTCCATACGGACCAAATTTCTTAACAATTTATCTACGGCCCCTTAAACCTGCATCTTCGCCACCGGCAGATAAACCGTGAGCGTCGCGCCTTCAAGCTCACGCCCGGTGATCTCGATACGGCCTTTATGGTTCTGGACGATGCCGTGGCAGATCGAAAGCCCGAGGCCCGTCCCTTCTCCGACGGTCTTGGTCGTAAAGAAAGGTTCAAAAGCTTTCTTAGCCACCTCGCGGTTTATCCCCATACCGTTATCGGCAAACACCACTTTCAGCATGTCTGAGCGGAGTTCATAGGATATGCTGATCTGAAGGGATTTGTGATAATCCGCCAGGGTGATCCTGCCTTCCTTGATCTGTCGCTCTTTCTGCTCCATGGAATGACGAGCATTGCTGATGAAATTGATCCATATCTGTTCCAGCTGACTCGGCTCACCCATCACCTTCGGCAGATCCGGGGCAAAGGTCTTAAGCAGTTCAACCCCGTGCACGGAAAGCTGTGTGCCCATAAGATTCAGCGCCATGTCAATGGTCTGCGGCACATCGACGGGTTGGAATTCGACCAGTTCCTGACGCGCGTAAATACGGACATGATTGATCGTATTGACCATGCGCTGGATATTGGCCTCGATATCCTTGACCCCTTCGGCGATCTTCTCTTCCGTGAGGCGCTTTTTCTCGATCAATTTCCTGAACATGGTCACGGACAGAGCGATACCGGCCAGGGGCTGGTTCATCTCGTGGGCCATGCCGGTTGCCATTTCACCGAGTGTGGCCATTTTATCCGTCTGCACCAGCTGCGCCCTTATCTTGAGCAGCGCCTCTTCCGCCTTCTTTTTATCCGAAACATCCCACAGGATGCCATTGACCATCAAAGGATTCCCGTCAGCATTACAGAGCAATTCCCCCCGGGATGTAATATGATGTACACTCCCGTCAGGCCAAAGCGCGCGATACTCCGATTCATACGGCTCACGGTATTCGATCGTGCGGACAAGGTCTGATTTAATCCTGGGGCGGTCATCAGGATGCACCACGGCAAAAAATTCATCTGCCGTGCCGTGGAACGTTGCAGGATCGATCCCCAGGATACGGCAAACCTGCTCATCGAAAACACGTTTCTGGGCCACCAGATCAAACTGCCATACGCCCATATGGGCCGAGCGCAGCGCCAAATCAAGGCGGGATTTACTGACCAACAGTGACTCCTCTGCCAGCTTGCGCCGGGTAATATCCGTATCATTGCCGCGATACCCTTTCAACGTTCCGTCGGGGTTCAGGATAGGAAAACCTGTGGTGGAAACCCATATTGTTTTGCCGGGCTTGATCTGAAGGGGATTTACAAAATCCTTAAAGATCTCCCGGCGCTCGAAGGCGGCCAGCGCCTCGCACTTGAAAGCCTCGCGCCCCTGTTCAGGATGCAGATCATAAAAGTGCTTTTTGCCGACCAGCGCGCTCGGATGATACCCCCAGACATACTCCGCGATATGGCTGACATAGGTATAAAGACCCTTGGCATCCACCTCCCAGGCGACCGTACGGCTGTGGCGGGCCAGCTGACCAAAGATGTCATTGAGGCCGGAAAGCCGCTCTTCAAGCCGCGACCTGACGCCGATCTCCTTTTTCAAAGGCCAATAGACGACCAGCGCAAAAATACCCCCAACCCCGAAAAGCGCCAGCATAAAATAAAATAATGTACGGCGCCCGAACAGTGTGATCTCGCGCGGCACCTCCACCTTCATGATCAGGATCGGGATCCCATTGATATCTTTAAGAAGGCGATACCCGGCGATAACCTTATCGGATGGTGCTGCCACAAACGTGGCTTTCCCCTGGCGAAAGGCCTTCTCTGCTGCCATGAAATCCGCCGGCAATGACGGTGCGGTAATGTCCTGAAACGACAACGTCACACGGACGACATCGCTGAAATGCTTTAACTCATCCCCGTCCAGATATTTTAAGAAAAGCACAGTCCCGTTCTTGGGGCCACGCCCCTGACTGGTAAGGACCGGGTGGGAAGCGAGCATCGCCGGCCGGCCGGCCAGCATGATGATGCCGGATAAAGCACCTTTTTCATCCTGTGAACTTATCAAAGCGCTGTTTCTGAAAATATACAGCATCAACTCGGGCGGAACGATACCATGGTCCGTGCCAGGGGTACGTCCGACGGTATAAAAAGCCTTGCCGTTCACATCCAGAAAGATCATCATATCCAGCTTGATGTCCGCCAGAACATCCGGCGTTATATTGGACTTGATATACGCTTGATTGCGGTCACTGATAAAGGCGTACGTATCATCCCACTTGGCCCAATCGACCAGTTTAACGGCAATATTACTGATCCTCTCCGCCACAGCTTCCTGGGATCTGACAACATTCCTCAACAAGAAATTCCGCTCCAACTGGGCAAACCCCCGCATGACCGTAAACCATGAAACCGCACATACCACAACGACAAGGAGGGCAAGGCCGGCCGCGATCATGACCATGGTTTTTCGCTGGACTTTACTCTTTAAACGATGCAAACACGCCTCCTTTAGATGCTAATAAATTTAAAATGTCCAAACAAAAGTCGCTATCACCGTATCGTTCGCGTCGGTGTTGGTGCCGATCAGCGTACGTGAATAGGCGATCAAAGTCTGAATGCGTTTATTGGACCAGCCGATGCCGGGGGTCAGCGCAAGGCTTGTATTATCCGTATCCCCCACCTTTTCCCCGCCACTGGCCTGCTCACCCTGAACAAACCCGTTGACCTCCGCCAGCAGGCTCCAGCCCTTAGGCAGGAAATATTCAACCGCCGCGTCAAAATTAAAAGACGTGGCATTGCGTGTCTTCACGCCGTTGACCTGGGCTTTCTGAGGGAAAGCCGCGATAACATCACCGTGCAGCATGAACGGCTTTAAAGCCTTGCTCAGGTTGATCCCGACACCCGGGTCCCATGAACCGGTACCCATAAGGTCCGCACCGAGCTTGTCCGGGTCTTCATGCTGATATCTACCCGTCGGCACCTTCAACTGCAACAGCCCTGTAGCCTCCGGAAGCCATGGCTGATCCTCCATCAGTTCATAGCGCGTGAAAAGGTAGCTGTCACCCGCCCCCTGGGAATGGACCTTCACCCCGCTCTGGGTCAGATAATTCTCCTGCATCACGGTCTGCGCGGAAACTTCCCATTTATCCGTGATGCCATACTGGGTGAAAATAAACTGCTGGAACTGCGTCTTTTTATCACCTTTGGGCAAGGCCGCATAATGCCCGCCCGCGTCAAAGCTGCCACGTGTACGGTTATAATAAGCAAAAGGCTGAACCGCCAGCTTGCCCTTTTGCGCTAACGATGCAGTCCAGGTCGTTGCCGGCCCCGCGGATACCGGCTCCCAGGCGTCTTTCTCCTCGGCGAGTGCTAAACATGAAGACAATAACAACATACCCACGGCCAACACGATCGCATTTGATCTCATATGCCCCCTATTTGACATTAAAACATATACCCCTACAGCGCAGCGACCGCATCCACCAGGTCTTTCTCCTTATTGGCCGTAACAAATTTATCCACCCCCGCCTTTTGCTGGATAAGATCGGTCACGATCTGCCGCTCCGCTACACCATAAGCGTACAACACGATCTTCACATCCGATGTCTTGGCCATGCGCTTCAACTTGCCGGCCACCACATCGCCGCCGATATCCGAAAGCCTTAACTGAATCAGGGCCACATCCGGCACATCCTTGCTCATCCGTTCAAGCCCCTCGGCGCCAGTCCTGGCCAGATTGACCGTACAGCCCTGCATCAGAAAAGCCGCCCCTACCTTGCCTGAAAAAACCTGGTCACTCTCGACAATGAATATTTTTTTATACCCGCCCGCTTTGGGTACATGAGAAACCTTCTTCATCCGCCTGGCAAGAACAGCACCGACCTCATTGGTCAACTCGGCGATATCAAACGGCTTGGCCATGAACCCGTCGACATTGAAATCCCTGAAGAACGATTCCATGTTCGCGCGGGCTGTCAGGACAAACACCGGATACTTCGACACCTCGCCCTCACAGATCTTTTGATAGAATTCGATCCCGCCCATATTGGGCATGTTCAGATCGAGCACGATCAGATCCGGCGTATACGTCTCAAGCTTCTTAAGCCCCTGCACGCCGTCCTCGGCCAGCTCAACCTCATAACCTTTCATCTGAAAGACATACTTGAGGTTCTCGCGCAGATCCGCTTCATCATCAATGACCAAGATCTTTACTTTCCCGTTCATGACCCCTCCGTCGTTCCCTTAAATAAGTTTACTGACCTTTAAAAGTAATTCTTCCGTGTTCACCGGTTTTCTTAAGACATCATCAGCCCCTGCGTCCCGGGCCATTTTTTCTGTTTCTTCCGTAAAGCTGGACAGCATCAGGATCTTTGTGTCCTTACTCTTGGGATCACCCTTGATCCTGGCGCAGACATCCAGCCCGCCCAAGCGTGGCATTTCCATATCCATGATAATAAGATGCGGCGCAAACTCCAGATATTTCTGCCCGGCGATAAAGCCATCCGACGCCAATTCGATCTCATATTTATCCGTTTTGGCTAAAATACCTCTGACCAGCTCGAGCGCCATACGGTCATCATCCACCAGCAAAATGCGTTTCTCACGTTTTACCGGGATACCGAAAATGAATGAGCTGCCCTTGCCCAACTCCGATTCAACCCAGATCCGGCCGCTGTGACGCTCGACGATCTCTTTGCAGATCGCCAGCCCCAGGCCCGTGCCGCTCACCTGCTGGCTCACCGAGCCCACCTGCTGGAACTTCTGGAATAACTTGGGAAGATCATCCTCACTGATGCCCGGGCCCGTATCACGGACACGGAACAGCATCATCTTGCCGCCGTGCTCATAGGAAACTGCAACGGTCACTTTCCCTTCTTTGACAAATTTCATGGCATTGCTCAGCAGATTATTAAAGACCTGGATCAACCGGTCCTTATCTGCGAGCAGCATCGGAAGGTCAGCGCTGAATTCTGTTTCCAGCGCGATCCCCTTACTCTTGGCAACACCGCTCTGCGCCTCGACCACCTCTTGAACAAGGTCTTCGGGCCGTAAAGGCACCAGATTCATGGTCATCTTCCCGGATTCAAGCTTGGAAAGGTCCAGGACATCATTGATCAGCCTGGCCAGACGGTCAATGTTCGACTTGACGCGCCCCAGGAAAGTTTTCTGGTCCCCTGTCAAAGGGCCAGGCGCTTCGGTATTCAGGATATCAACCGATGACTTAATGGACGCCAGCGGCGTGCGCAACTCGTGGGACACGGTCGAGATGAAATTCGTTTTGACCTGCATCGCCCGCTCCAGGCGCTCTTCATTCTCAACGCTCTGGGTAATGTCCGTCTGAACACTGATATATTCCCTGACATCCCCGATCTCATCTAAGAACGGAAGGATCGTCGACTGTATCCAGAAAATGCTCCCGTCTTTGGCCCGGTTGCGGATCTTGCCCTGCCAGACATTGCCGGCGGATATCGTATTCCACAAATTGGCGAAGAAAGACTTGGGATGATACCCTGAATTGATGATCCGGTGGTTCTGACCCATCAATTCCGCACGGGAATACTTGGAGATCTCACAGAACTTGTCGTTCACATAAATGATGTTCCCCTTGGCGTCCTCCCTGGAAACAATAGCATGTTCATCAAGCGCCTTTTTCTGTTCTTCCAGGATCTTTTCCGCATCTTTCCTGTAGGTGATATCGCTGATCAGTCCGTCATAAGAAACCAACCTGCCCTCATCATCATGATGAAGGGCGATCGAGCTTTTGATCCAAAGCGTCTGGCCGCTCTTATTGACAATGCGGTATTCTGCCGGTTCGATATCGTTCTCACCGGCCAAGATCAAGGCGTTCTGCGCGTGAACGATCGGCAGGTCACCTGCGAATACGATCGCGTCCCAAAGCGCCGGCGTAGTGTCGAATTCATCCGCCGTATACCCCGTGATCTTCAGGCACCCGGAATTGAAATATGTCTTTCCCGGCTTCCCGTCTCTAATGATGACCGTATAAATAAAACCGGTGATCGCTCCGGCGATCTGACGGTAACGCTCCTCGCTCTGGCGCAGGCGCATCGTGCGCTCCCGGACAACATCTTCAAGGTGTGCCCGGTGCTGCAACAGCTCTTCCTCGGCGCGTTTGCGGCAAAGCACCCGCCACATCCCCTCCATCATCAAGGTCAACTGGGTCACATCTTCCTGTGTATAATCCGCTTTCTTATTGCCTACCCCCGCCACCACCACGATCTTATCTTTATCGAATACGGGTAAGTTCATGCACCGGATCAGCCGGACATGCCCCTCAGGCGTCCCTCGCTTGGCGGGATCCTCCGCCGCGTAATCATTGGTGATAACGGCTTTCCGCTGACGTATAGCCTCTCCCCACAAACCGGTATCCTTAACGGCGTACACAACAGGCTTGTCAATAATGGAACACTGCTGCATCGCTGTTTTTGACCAGTATTGTATCGTGAGCTCGGTTTCGTCTTCATTGACAAAAGCTATATAACCGATCTCGCTGCCGGTCATTTGAATGCCCGCCTCCAAAGCATAATTGGAGATCTCAACGGAAGGCAGCGAGCTTTTTTGGCTTAACTCCAGGAGGGCCTCCTGCCGGATCTTATCAGCAAGAAGGACCTGCTCGATCCGCTTACGCTCGGTGATATCCTCGGAAATACCCAGCAGGAATTTGGCACCACCCGTTTTAACGCACATCTTGCGCGTATGAAGGATGCGCTGACCATGGTCGGCCGTTTGAATGGTCTCTTCCGGAATATCCAGCATGCCCAATTCTCCGTTGAGCACTTCCCGGTCCTTGGACATGAAATACTCCGCCTGATCCGGAGGAAACAGGTCCATATCATTCTTACCGAGCAGATCTTTGCGGTCATACCCCAGAAGTTCTTCACCGGCACGATTGAACACGACAAAACGCAGGTCTTTCTCTTCTTTAAGGAAGATCATATGCGGGATGTTCTCAATGATCGTCTCGGTAAGCAATTTCGATTCCCTGAGATCCTTCTCGACCTTCTTGCGGTCAGTAATATCCGAGAAAACAACTACAGTACCGACGAGGCGCCCTTGCTCCATGATCGGGGTGCTCGAATATTCAACAGGAAAGCTGGTGCCGTCTTTTCGCCAAAACACTTCACTGGACACGCGATGAACAGTGCCATCCCTGTATGCCGCAAGGATTTCACACTCTTCTTCAGGATAAGAAGCCCCGTCGGATCTGGTATGATGCCATACACTATGAGAAGAACTGCCCAGAAGCTCCTCAGCTTCATAGCCAAGCATCCTGGCGGCCGCAGGGTTGACAAAAATGTGGGTCCCTTGCGCGCTCAACCCCAAGATCCCTTCCACTAACGAGTCCAAAATGAGCTTGTTCTGATGGCTCAAGTGCAACAGGGCCAGATCGATCTGCTTGCGTTCGGTCATATCACGCCATACGCAGTAAAGCACGTGCTTGCCCTGCAGCAGGATAGGCGTAAGGGACACCTCAACAGGAAAATCCTCACCATTGGCCTTGCGGTGCGACCACTCGAAACGGTGGAAGCCTTTCTCGCGGGCCAGCTGCATCATCTCATTCGCCTTGTCAAAAGAATTCCTTCCGTCGGGCTGGACAGTCGGAGAAAGCCTCGAAGGATGTGTCATCAGGAATTCATCCCGGGTGGCGTATCCCAGCATGCGCGCGATGGCCTGGAAGGGTTCGAGGTCCGCGAGCTGAATGCTGATGG
>PEAF01000144.1 GCA_002753465.1 Candidatus Omnitrophota bacterium | reverse complement strand
AAGGTCATCCGGGCGAAGCTTCAGCGCCGCATTAAACGCCTCGACGGCAGCACGCTGATCGCCTGCCTGAGAACAGGCAAGCCCCAAACGCATCTTGACAGGGAATGCAGACGGATCAGCGAGGGCGGCTTTACGGTACTCGACCAGCGCAGGCTCAAGCCGACCCTGGTATTCAAGGGACTCCCCCATAATAAAATGAGCAATCCCTCCAGGTGTATCAGCACGGGAAACCCCGACCACTGACACGAACCCCCAGGCAACAGCGAATACCGCTGAGCAGCGCAGAAAGTCCCTGAACATGGTCAAGAACGGCTTAGCGCGTTTCTCTCTTCTTGAGGTGACGAAGAGCCTTGCGCAACTTCTTGCGCTTGTGTGTCTTGATCTTTTTGAGTTTTCTTTTTCTTCCGCAAGGCATGAGGCTGACCTACCTTTATAACAAGTGCTGCTTGGTTAGATAATAAGCTTGTTCAACGAATATTCAATGATGCCCTGAGCTCCCGCCTCTTTAAGCAGCGGTATGATCGAGCGCACGATATTTTCTTCAATGACCGTTTCAACCGCCACCCAGCCATCTTTGGCCAACGGCGCCACCGTCGGATTCTGAAGTGCCGGAAGCACTTTCAAGATCCTGTCAAGATTCTTGATCTCAAGGTTCATCTTAAGACCGACCATATTGTTCGCCGCCAAAGCGCCCTTAAGCAACATAATGACCTGCTCCATCTTCTTACGCTTGGCAGGGCTCTTGAACGCTTCCTTATTGGCAATGAACTGCGTTGACGATTCACACAGCGTCTCGACGATACGTAATTTATTGGCGCGCAGGCTGCTGCCCGTTTCTGTCAGCTCGACGATCGCATCCACCAGACCGGACGCTACTTTCGCTTCCGTAGCACCCCAGCTGAACTCAACATGCGCCTTGACCTTGTTCTTGGCCAGATATTTCTTGGTGATACCCACAACCTCGGTAGCAATGCGCTTGCCGGACAAACCCTTGACCGACTTGATGTCGGACGCCTCAGGGACCGCCAGAACCCAACGCACCTTATTCGTTGTCGCCTTGGAATACTGCAGCTCGGTCATGACCTGCACTTTCGAGCCGTTTTCCGCCACCCAGTCTGCGCCAGTAATACCACAATCAAGCGTGCCATCCTCTACATAACGCGACATTTCCTGCGCGCGCAAGAGCACCGGTGAGATCTCCGCATCATCAATATGCGGAAAATAAGAACGGCTCGAAACGATGAGTTTGTACCCGGCTTTTTCAAAAAGCGCGACGGTAGCATCCTGAAGACTTCCCTTGGGCAAACCGAGTTTAATTGGCGTCATATCCCTGCTCTTTCGTTATTTAAACCAAAGTGGCTGGCATTATAACGTAACCCCTGTGAAAATGTAAAGAAAAAATCCTTTCCAAACTGATGTGCTGTCCTTATAATTCCTAAAATCAATTGTAAACCTGAAACCTTAAGGACCATTTTATGATCAAACTTTTCCGCCACAAAGGCGTTACCAAGAAGATCCTCTGGGTTGTCGCCTCACTTATCATCATATCATTTGTCTTTGGCGGCCTGGCCCTGCGTTACGGCAGCGCTTTCAGTCTGAGCCAGAGTGCCGGCAAAGCCTTTGGCAGAAACATTTCACTCCAGGAATTCCAGAAGAACTACCGGGACGTTCGCGACCAGGCCATCATGATGCACGGCGCTGATGCGGAAAAATACATGCCCATGATGGATATGGACAGCGAGACGTGGACACGCATCATCCTTCTCAAAGCCGCGCAGGAACGCAACATCAAAGTCACTGATATGGAAGTCGTTCAATATATCGGCTCTATCCCTTTCTTCCTGCGGAACGGCCAATTCGATAAAAGGCTTTACGCCAACATCGTCGAGAATGTTTTCCACCGTGAAGCACGGGATTTCGAAGAAGGGCTGCGCAATCAGATCAAGATCATGAAAATATTCGCGCCAGCGCTGAAGAAGATCAACATCACCGGCGAGATGGTGCGTCAAAAATACGAACGCCGCAATCAAAAGGTGCAGGTCAACTATCTTCTACTGTCGCCTGATTCTTTTACCGGGAGCATCAACCCCAGCGACAAAGAGCTCATGGATTTCTTCGACGGACAACGCGACAGCTTCCTGGAGCCTGAGGCCGTTAACGCCTCCATTATAACGGTTGCCTTAAGCGCCAAAGCCTCCAATGAAGAAAAAACAAAGGCCGCTGCCGCCGCAGATGCGATCTTTCAAAAATTGAATGAAGGCGCCGACCTCGCTGCCACCGCCCAAACCTACAATGCCGCGATCAAGGATACGGGCTTCTTTAATATTGATACACCCAACACCGACCTTTCCTGGTCTTTCGAACTGCTGCAGCAGGTATTCACCGCTAAAACAGGCGACATCCTTAAGCCCGTCGAGAGTCCCAGCGGATACCAGATCGTCAAGGTCGCTGAGAAAAAAGTCGCCTTTATCCCGGAATTCACCGCGGTCAAAGATAAAGTCAAAGCCGCCTATATAAAAAATAAAGCAACAGCCGCTGCCGCTGCCAAAGCGAACGAACTGCAAAAGATACTCGCCGGGAAGATCAAAGAAGGCGTAAGCTTCACAGCCGCTGCCGGTGAGCTTAAGCTCAATGTCAAACAAACCGATTTCTTCGGCATGGGTGAATACGTACAAGAGATCGGGCTGTCCGATGACTTCACCAGCGCTGCCTTTAAATTAAATAAAGACAATCCCTTGAGCGACGTGGTCGTAACCTCACGCGGCCCGGCCATCCTTCATTG
>PEAF01000049.1 GCA_002753465.1 Candidatus Omnitrophota bacterium | reverse complement strand
TAATGCGGATGGCATGTATCATTTTATGGATCAGACGACGTTCGAAGAACATCGCCTCTCCAAAGATGAGCTGGGCGACAACATGATTAAATTCCTTTTAGATAATATGCAGATCACGGGTTTCGTCTATAATGATAAAGTTCTTAAAGTTGAGCTTCCTAATTTTATTGTAACCAAAGTTCTGGCAACAGAGCCCGGAGTTAAAGGTGATTCAACTAAATCCAATATGAAGCCCGCAACGATCGAAACGGGCGCAACCATCCTCGTCCCGTTATTTGTAAATGTCGATGAATATATCAAGATCGACACACGTAGCGGGGAATATGCTGAAAGGGTGAAGCGATGAATATTAAAGAATTGAAAGAAATGATCGAGTTAATGAATGAAAATGGTCTTGCTGAACTTGAACTTGAGCGTGAAGGCATGTCGTTAAAACTCAAGAAGGCCTCTGAGCCGTCATTCGCTCATCCTATGGCCTATAGCATTCCGACGATCCCTGCGCCAAGGTCTGCTGTTGAGGCTGCGGTTGCTGCGCCTGCAGCTGCGCCAGTTCCGCCGAGCAATTTTAAGGATGTCAAATCTCCGATGGTGGGTACGTTCTATCGTGCGCCATCTCCGGAGGCAGCTCCTTTTGCCGAGATCGGCCAAATGGTCGAAGTCGGTCAGGTGGTTTGTATCGTTGAGGCCATGAAGCTTATGAATGAGATCAAGTCCGATGTCCGCGGTAAGGTCGTTGAGATCTGTGTGGATAATACGGAGCCGGTAGAGTTCGGACAGGTCCTGTTCCGCGTGGACCCCACGAAATAATTTTCGAACATCGAACCATCAAGAGACCTCTCTATGTTTTCAAAGATCCTTATCGCCAATCGCGGCGAGATAGCGCTGCGCATCATCCGTGCTTGCAAAGAACTGGGCATATCGACGGTAGCGGTGTATTCCGAGGCTGATCGCGATTCCCTACACGTTCGTTTCGCGGATGAAGCCGTTTGCATTGGCAAGGCAACAAGTGCGGAAAGTTATCTGAATATTCCGGCGATCATTTCTGCGGCTGAGATCACGGATGTTGAAGCTATTCATCCTGGTTACGGCTTTTTGTCGGAGAATGCACATTTTGCTGAGATCTGTGAATCATGCAAGATCCAGTTCATCGGTCCTACGCCTGAAACGATCCGTATGATGGGTGACAAGATCACGGCTAAGGAAACAGCCCGCAAGGCCGGCGTTCCCTTAACACCTGGTGGTAAAGGGATTGTCAAGTCGCCTGAAGAAGCTTTGGCTATTGCAAAAGAGATCAAGTATCCGGTCATCATCAAGGCTACGGCCGGTGGCGGCGGCAAGGGTATGCGCATTTGCCACAACGATGTTACGTTGGTCAATTCCTTGAAGATGGCGCAGGCTGAGGCTGAGGCGAATTTTAAAAATCCGAATGTTTATATCGAACGATATGTCAATGATCCGCGTCATGTTGAGTTTCAGATCCTGGCCGATTATCACGGCAACATCATTCACCTGGGCGAGCGTGACTGTTCAGTCCAGCGTCGGCATCAAAAGCTTATTGAAGAATCGCCTTCACCGGCTTTGAGCGAGAAATTGCGCAAAAAGATGGGAGAAGCGGCGGTCAAGTGTGCCAAGGCGGCGAATTATCGCGGCGTCGGTACGGTTGAGTTTTTGCTTGATAAGAGCGGCGAGTTCTTTTTCATGGAGATGAATACGCGCATTCAGGTTGAACATCCTGTCACTGAAATGGTGACAGGCCTCGATCTTATCAAAGAGCAGATCAAGGCAGCCTGCGGCATCCGGCTTAAGATCAAGCAGGAAGACGTCAAGCTTAACGGTCATGCGATCGAGTGCCGTGTTAATGCCGAAGATCCCGACAATAATTTTATTCCGTGTCCGGGCAGGATTGAACAATTGAATATCCCGGGCGGCCCTGGCGTACGCGTCGATACGCATATTTATCAAGGCTATAAGATCAGCCCTTATTATGACTCAATGGTGGCCAAGCTTATCGTTCACGGGCGGGACCGTACGGAAGCGATCCGTATTATGCGCCGTGCCCTTGATGAGTTTTACGTATCGCCCATCAAAACGACGATCCCTTTACAGATGCAGATCATGAATGATCCTACATTCGTGAAGGGCGATATCTCTACACATTTTCTTGAGAAGATGGCCAAGAGAGAGAAATAAAAGCAGCGCGTAGGGAGCTTTAAGTCGTGACCTACAAAATGGAGGCGGGGTATGAGGCCAGAGAATGGTGTTAATCTGGGTATCATCCAGGTGCATAAGCGCGTTATAGCAGATATTTGCGTGGCAGCCATTGGTGAGGTTGAAGGTGTTTCCATGGCGCGCAATGTGGCCTTGGAGGACCTTTGCGGTCTTTTTGGAGTCCGCCGAAATTCTTCTGTCGATATTCGCGTTGACCCCCACGGACAAGTAAGCGTTGTTGTTAAGGTTCTTGTTCGTTATGGGATCAACCTGGCGGATGTTTCACGCCGTATCCAGGATGTTGTCATGACAGCTGTTGAAAAAATGGCTGATATCAATCTTAGAGATGTTCATGTGAGCATCCAGGGCATTGAAAGGGCATAACCTATGCGCATGCTTATCCAGCTGGCAATATTGTTTTATCTTGTCGTTATTTTTTCTGTCGGCTTTACGGCACTTTTGGTTTTAGCGCACGTTGTTGATTTTAACCACTACCAGGATTTCCTAAGGTTTGTTTATCTGGATAGTCAGGCTGGGATTATCGCTGCGGTGATCGTGGCGGCTACGATGCTTATCGGTTTGGCTTTTGCGCGTATCATTTACGGCCGTCAGGAGCAGGAGCGTATTATTCATTTCGACAACCCTCTCGGGCGCGTTTCTATTTCTCTGGCGGCTCTGGAGGATATGATCCGCCGGCTTTCCGTACATACGCCGCAAGTTAAAGAGATCCGTCCCGAGATCAAGGCCACCAAGAAAGGTCTTAGTGTTCATATCCGTTTGGTTTTACGTTCGGATGTAAATATTCCTGAAATGACGGCTGACTTGCAGGATATAATCAAGCGCAAGGTGCAGGACCTTATCGGCGCTGATGAGCAGGTACATATCCGTGTCCATGTTGTTAAGATCGTTTCCGAAGGCATCAAAGAGCGCGATGAGGATGAGGCAATAAGTCCGTTACCGTTCAGGGGCTACCGAGCATAATATGAAAAAAATAGGCATTCTTACAGGTGGGGCTGATTGCCCGGGATTAAATGCGGTTATCCGTGCCGTTGTCTATAAAGGCATGCAGGATGGCTATGTTATTACCGGGATCAAGAACGGCTGGCAGGGACTGATCGACAATGACACGCGAGTGCTTGATGCGCGTGCTGTCTCAGGTATTTTGGATCGCGGCGGCACTATTCTTGGAACAAGCCGTGTCGACCCGTTCCAGAACCCGGAAAGCCTTGAAAAGATCCGTGAGAATTATAAACGTAACGGCATGGATGCCATTGTGGCTGTCGGCGGCGAGGTTACCTTGGGCGTTGCCCTTGAGCTTTATAAACAAGGCATTGTCAAGGTTGTTGGCATTCCAAAGTCGATCGATAATGCTCTTTCAGGCACTGATTATGCGTTTGGATTTGATACAGCTGTTCAAATTGCGACCGAGCAGATCGACCGGTTGCATACCACGGCTGAAAGTCATCACCGCATTATGGTCATCGAGGTCATGGGGCAGTATACAGGATGGATCGCTGTCGAAGCTGGTCTGGCGGGGGGCGCTGATGTTATTCTGATCCCAGAGATCAAGGTGGATATGCAAAAAGTCTGTGATGGGATACGTAATCGTCATCGGCGCGGCAAGACATTTTCCATTGTTGTTGTATCCGAGGGCACTCAAATTGACAATCATGGCGTTCTGGCTGAAGGGCCTGAAAAGCGCCGTTTTGGCAGCGTTGGCGAGCGTTTGGCAAAGGCGATCGAGGACGTTACCGGTTATGAGACACGTGTCAGCGTTTTGGGCTATATTCAGCGCGGCGGTTCGCCGACAGCTTTTGATCGTATTTTAGGGACGCGCTTCGGTGTCAAGGCGGTTGAGCTTGTGACCGAAGGCAAGTTTGGGCAAATGGTCAGTTATCAAAATAACAAGATCCGTTCTGTGGATATGGATGAGCCGGTCAATAAGCGTAAGCGTGTTGATATGGACCTTTACAATATCGCTAAAGTTTTCTGCGCGGAATAAAATCCATGAAAAATGCCATTCGCTCTATACTTGAGTCTTCGATTGAAGTTAAGCGTCTGACACTTGAAGCAAATATCGATATCATCGAGAAGATCTCTCTGGCGTGCATCCATTGTTTGAAGAATGGCGGCACGCTTTTCTTTTTCGGCAATGGCGGGTCGGCGGCAGATGCGCAGCATGTGGCGGCTGAATTTATCGGGCGTTTTCAGAAAGAGCGGGTGGCGCTTTCGGCCATTGCCCTGACCACGGACACATCCATTCTGACCTGTCTTTCCAATGATTACAGCTATGACATTGTTTTTTCAAGACAGCTTGAAGCCTTGGGCAGGAAGGGTGATATGGCTTTTGGTCTTACGACCAGCGGTAAGTCGCCCAATGTCCTTAAGGCATTTGAAGTGGCTAAGGCCAAGGGTATTTCCACCGTGGCTTTCGTTGGCGGGGATGGTGGCCCGGCAGCGCTGGCGGCTGAGATGAGCGTTATTGTTCCTTCCAAAGTGACGGCGCGCATCCAGGAATCCCACATTACAGTTTTTCATGCCATGTGTGAAGTGGTTGAAAACGCATTTGTGAAATAATATGACCACATTCGGCAAGGTCGTAAAACTTCCCTCGCTAAAGAAAAAGCTGGCATTGCTCCGTCGTCAAGGGCGTGTGATCGCGTTCACGAACGGCTGTTTTGACATTTTGCATTATGGCCATGTCAGTTATCTGGAGGCTGCCAAGAGGAAGGATCGCATCCTTATAATAGGGATGAATTCTGATGCTTCAGTGCAGGGGATCAAGGGGCCATCGCGTCCTATTGTGCCTCAGGATCAGCGCGCGGCCGTCTTAGCGGGTTTGGCATGTGTTGATTTTGTGATACTTTTTGATGAGCCGACGCCTTATGAGCTTATCAAATCGATTCAGCCGGATATCCTGATCAAGGGCGCGGATTGGAAGGGCAAGGAAGTTGCTGGGAGTGATGTGGTTAAAGCTAATGGCGGCCGGGTCGAGTTTATAAGGTACGTCGAGCGTCTGTCAACAACGAATATCGTTGAGAAGATACGTCATCAATGCACCGAAAAATAGCCCTGGCCCAGTTTCAGCGCGTGATAGATGCAAATTACAATCGCTCCAAGGAGGGGTTAAGGGTCTGTGAGGATCTTTGCCGCTTTGTCTGGAATGATAGAAAATCAACGGCCGCTTTCAAGAAAATACGTCATAGTTTGACGGGGGCAATTATTTCATTTGGTTTAAAAGACATTGTGGCATCAAGGGATATCGTGCGTGATGTGGGCCGTGCGACAGTGGCGAGCGAATCTTTGCGCAAGGATGTGTCAGATATCTTTTATGCCAATATCCAGCGTGTAAAAGAGTCTTTGCGGGTGTTGGAAGAGTTTGCCAAGTTGCAGGATGTGCCGGCATCGGTTTTGCTTAAGAAATTGCGTTACAGCGTCTATGAGATCGAAAAAAACATACTTGCAAGATTCTAGACTTTATTTGATCCTGGATGCCCAGGTTTGCGACCACCAGCGTCTGTGGGAAGTGCTTAAGGCCGGGGTCAACAACGGAGTTGACATTGTTCAACTTCGTGATAAATTGGGAACAGCTTCAAAGCTTGTGGATTTCGTAAAGCGTGCGCAAGCATACTTAAAGGGTCGTGTTCCGTTCATTGTTAACGACCGGGCTGATGTGGCGCTGGCGGCTGGGGCATCAGGGGTTCATGTCGGGCAAGATGACCTTGCTGTGTCTGTTGTGCGTAAGATCTGCGGCAAGGGAAGTTTCGTCGGCAAATCTTGTCAAAGTATTGAGCATCTTTTAGGAGCGCAAACGGAAGGCGCGGATTATATTGGTTTTGGTTCTGTTTTTAAAACCAAGACTAAGCCTGGACGGCGTCCGATGGATATCGATCTTTTATATGAAGTTGTAAAATGTTCACGTGTTCCCGTTTTTGCGATCGGCGGCATTACCATAAAAAACATTGGTGCAGTAAGGGCTTGCGGGATCAGTCGAATCGCTGTTTGTCGGGAAATATTGTTGTCGCCGGACCCGGGAAAGTCTGCGGCGTCGCTTAAAAAGACATTGATAACTTAACGTTGTTAATGCGAGAGTAATTCAGTGGTAGAATTCCAGCTTCCCAAGCTGGCTACGCGGGTTCGATCCCCGTCTCTCGCTCCAGATATAGCATGGTTCTAAACGTAAAAAAAAGTTTCTCATACGTTATTGTCGCCAGCATGGTCGTTACGCTGACCGGTTGCGCTACGGTACGTAAGCCTGTTGTGCCTTCAGGCACAGCTATCCCTGCCGTTTCAGTCAAAAGCACAGTTCCTCAAGGCGTCAAGCACAAGGTCCGAAAAGGTGAGACGCTCTGGCGTATTGCCAAAATCTATGGCGTTTCCGTCGACGATATTATCCAGGCAAATGCGATCCCCAATGCTGCGTCTATCGAACAGAACCAACTCATCCTTATTCCCGGCGTCGCTGCCGTTAAGAATGTGGAGTCTTCTGCGTCGACGGAGAAGGATGGCGATTATGTCTGGCCGGTCAAAGGCAAGGTGATCGCTTATTTTGATGACCGCAAGAGCGGCGTGGCAAACGCCGGGATAGATGTGAGCGCCGTCGAGGGTGAAGTTGTCGGCGCCGCACGTGAAGGGCGCGTGGTCCTTGCAGACCGCCTCTCTGGCAACGGGTTCACTGTTATCCTGGATCACTCCGACGGATTTTTTACGGTATATGCTCATAATGAGCGGCTTATGGTCAAGTTGGGTGATTATGTTCTCAAGGGTGAAAAGATCGCCCAGGTAGCCCGTGAAGGCAGTCTGGCGTACCTTCATTTCGAAGTGCGCAAAGGCCAGAAGCCGACGAACCCTTTATATTATCTTCCACAATAATCTATGAATTATTTCTACGGTCGAAAAGAAATTCTGGCGCTTATCCGCAAGCGTGTCGGGGACTTGAAAGAAGGTTATCGTCAGAATCTGGCGCTTCTGGGCAGTCGGCATGTAGGGAAAAGCGCTATTCTGCAGAAATTCATCCGGGATATTGACGATCATGCCGTGATGTCACTGTACTTTGACCTCGAGGGACGTGACATTAATTATTTTGTGATGAAAATGGCTCGAGGTATTTTGTATCAGTATGCCAAGTCTAAAGGTATGCCTTTGCATGAAACCTTGACGGCCCTTGCTGAATCCCTGATGTCTGCTGTTCCGGGCACGGCCAAGGCAGCGCTTGAAGCGGCGATTTTGTTGGATAAGAATAAGTTGCCAGCGGCATATGAGGCAGCATTACGTTTGCCTGAGATTTTGTTTCAGGAAACAAATTTGTTCAGCGTTATTGTCATTGATGAGTTCCATCAGATCGATGAATTCGGGATCAATGAGCCGTTCAAGGTGCTTGCCGAGCGGATCACCCTGCAGAAAAGCAGCCTTTTTATCATAACGAGTTCTTGCGAGGACCGGGCCAATAGAATCCTCGCAGAGCGCTTGACGCTCTTGTTCGGCAATTTCGAGCTGGTGACCGTTTCTCCGTTTGACCTTAAGTCCAGTCAGGCCTTCATAGAATCCCGATCGGGCCACCTTAGGATGGGGCTTCATTTAAGGAATTTCCTGGCCGACTTTACCGGTGGGCGCCCGCTTTATCTTGACCTTTTGCTGCATGAGATCATTAATCTGGCGGCGATCCATAAGCAGCCTGAAGTTTATGCGCCGCTGGTCGTTCAGTCCATCGAGAGCCTTGTTTTCAGCCGCTGGGGGGCGATCAGCCGGCATTTTGAGCTTATCATCGAGGGTGTATGCGGCGGCCGGCCGAATCGTTTGGTCATGGAGATCCTTTTTGCTCTGGTCAATGGAACCCACAGGGCAAAGGATCTGGTCGATCTTCTCGGCGTCAAACAGGCGCAGGTTACACAGAAGCTGAATTTTCTTGTCGAGAATGACGTGATCGAGCGTAACGGAACGCATGTGCATGTTAAAGATAAGCTTTTTCGTTACTGGATCAAATACGTATTCCAGCGCCGTATCAAGTCAATAGACCTTGAGATCGGGAGCGAGATGCGCGATTTTAAAGACGAACTTGCACGTGCGCTGAGTCAATTTCAGGTGACATCGCGTAAAGATCTGTCTACCCGCATGACGGAGCTGGTGGCTTGTTTCAGTAACGAGCTTTTGACTTTACAGGGCCATCTTTACAGACTGCCCGCTTTCAGTGAAATAAGGCCGATAAAGATCAAGGCGCGAAGCGGCAATTTCTTTGATGTTCTTGAGGCTAAGACCGAGGATGGGATATGGCTTCTGGTCTTGCGCAAGGACCCCGTCGGTGAGGTTGATATTCATATGGTGGCTGAGGAGGCACGTAAGATGGGTGTGCGTCCCCGTCGTTGTGTTATCGTTGCACTTTCTGAGCTGGATGATACGGCCAAGCTGAAGGCTCTGGAGGAGCATATGTGGATCTGGAATGAGCCTGAGGTGAACTCCCTGATGAATCTGTACGATCAGCCGTATATTGTGCCATGAAGATCATTGCTATCTCTGATACGCATTCCGAGCCTTTGCCTAAAGCGCTTCTTACTGAGCTTAAAACAGTTGACCTGATCGTTCATGCTGGCGATTTTTGTGAGCCGGGCGTTTTTCACCAGCTAAAAGGGATCAAGGATGTACGTGCGGTCTATGGCAATATGGACGGACTTGAGTTGCGCGATATCCTGCCCAAACACACTGTCATTGAATGTGATGGGGTCAGGATCGGGCTTGCGCACGGGGACGGGGCCGTTGACGGGATCATTGAGCGGCTGCAGACTGTTTTTAAAGGCCAGCATGTCGATTGTGTTATTTTTGGCCATTCCCATCAGCCATATCAGGGGATGATCGACGGGGTTCTTTTTTTCAACCCCGGCAGCCCGACGGATATGCTGCGAGCGCCGTACCGTTCGTATGGTGTGCTTGATATCAAGGCGGGGAAAATTAAAGCGCATATCGTAAGGTTAAAGTGACGATGGATAATCTTTGGGCTCCCTGGCGGTCGGCGTATGTTGAGAAGTGTTCCAAGCCTAAAACAAGCGGGTGCACTTTCTGCAATATCCTGAAGGCCCGGCAAGACAAAAAGAATTTTATTTTCCTGAGAACGGATTATTCTTTTGCCGTATTGAATATTTATCCGTTTAACGCCGCACATTCACTCGTCATCCCACAGCGGCATGTTCCTGATCTATCAGCTTTGCGTCCCGAAGAGCGGGCTGACCTGATGGATACGCTGGTGGTCGTTCAGGACATGATACGCAAGGCTTTCGCGCCGCAGGCGTTTAATATCGGCATGAACATCGGACATTTGGCCGGAGCAGGGGTTCCCGAGCATCTTCATATTCATGTGGTGCCGCGCTGGTCCGGCGATGTGAATTTTATGCCGGTATTGTTTGATACAAAAGTCATTCCGGTGTCCCTTAAGTCAACCTACGAACGGTTATTGCGTGCGAACAAGAGCTGATATTGAAAAGATCGAAGGCCGGCAACTGGCGCCGTATGCGATGCGTGCGGCTGATTCATGGGGACGTCAGTTTTCCGAGACGGAACATGCCAGCCGTACTTGTTTTCAGCGTGACCGTGACCGTGTTGTTCATTCCGAGGCTTTCCGCAAGCTCGAATATAAAACACAAGTCTTTATCATTTTTGAAAATGATTATTATCGTACCCGCCTCACACATACCCTTGAGGTGGCACAGCTGGCGCGCAGCATTGGCCGTAACCTTTCTTTAAATGAAGACCTTATCGAGGCGGTTGCCCTGGCGCACGACCTCGGGCATTCCCCTTTTGGCCACGCCGGAGAAGACGCGCTGGATCAGCGCCTGAAGAAGGCAGGTCTTGACGGGTTCAATCACAATCAGCGCAGTTTCGAGGTTGTTACGAAGCTGGAGAAGCATTATCCTCATTTTGACGGTCTGAATTTAACAACGGAAGTTCTGGTCGGTGTTCTTAAACATGAAACGCTCTATGACAAGATAGCGCAGACAAGTGTTGTCGGAGATAAAGAATTTGCGAAGAAGCTCAGGGACCGGGCCTGTTCGCTTGAGGCGCAGGTGGTCGATAAGGCTGATTCGTTGGCCTATCTCAACCATGATATTGATGACGGGCTTACATCAGGGTGTATCGCTGCCGGCGACTTGAAAGAGAGTGTTCTTTGGCGCCGTGCGGTAGAGATGATCCAGCGGCCTGGACTTATTGAAACTGACCCGATGTTCAAGTATCAGGTTGTCCGGGCGCTCATTGATATGCAGGTCCGCGATCTTTTGGAAACAACGTCGGCTTGCGTTGACGGAAAAGATTTTCTGTCACTGGAGGACCTTGTAAAAAAGGCTGGCAAAGGTATCGTGAACTTTTCGGCTAAAATGGTCGAGGAGCGTCAGCAGCTGCAGGATATTCTTTTTGAGAAGGTTTATCATCACTGGCGTGTCGAGCGGATGACGTCGAAGGCGCGCCGCATTCTTAATGAGCTCTTTGACGTGTATCTGGACAATCCCAAGCAGTTGCCATATGATGTATATGACAGATCTAAGCGTTATTCAGAAAAAGAACTTTACGGTGTCATTTGCCAATATATTGCGGCGATGACCGACAGGGCAGCACTAGATGAACACAGACGACTCTTCGAGCCTTACCAAAAAGTATAAGCAGATCATTTCAGCGGTGCACATTGTTTACCGTCTGGTGAACTCGACGCCGAATCTGAAAGAGCTTTCATTGCGCCTGACGCGTTTATTGTGTCAGTTCATTAAGGCGAGCTCTGCCAACATATATCTGCTCACCCCCGACGGCAAAAAACTTGCCATGATTGCGGTCTTCAATAATCAGATCAATTATCTTATTACCCGTCACGATGAGTTAAAGAGCATTTCAGCCAAGGAAATGGACATATGCCAGGGCGCTTCAATTTTTGACCCGCGACTGATGGGCATGCCGCTTGTGACGGATGAATGTATCGGGGCTATTATCATCAAGCGTAAGCCAGGCGAGTTGGCGTTCGATGACTATGACCGTGAGATGTTCACTATTTTTGCGGAACAGTCGGTTACCGCGATCAAAAACCTTCAGTTTTTCGAGCAGCAGCAGAAGATCCTTCTTGAGACGATGAAACTGGTGCGGACGCTCCTTGAAAAACAAAGTCCGCATTACCGCTCCCACTCGCCGGTATATTTCAAGATCGTTAAAGCCATGGCCGAACGTTTTCGTATGGACGTCGACGAGATCAATAATCTTTATTATGCCAGCGTACTGCACAATGCCGGGGCGATCGATATTCCATACCAGATCCTTGCCAAGAAAAGTCAGTTGTCGCCGCAAGAATTCAAGCTTATCCGTGATCTTCCTAAAAAAAGCGCCGACCTCATCAAGCCGATAGAGTTCCTGAGGCCGATCCTTCCTGTTATACTTTATCTGCACGAGAAATACGATGGGACAGGGTATCCTTCCGGTTTGAGGAAAGATCAGATCCCTCTCGGGGCGCGCATTATGGCGGTTGCGGATGCATTTGAAAGCATGGTTCAAGGCAGGCCTTATCGTCGACGCCTCAAGGTCGATGCGGCCCTTAAAGAGATCGCACGCCAGAGCGGTACGCAGTTCGATCCAAAAATTGTTGATATGTTCCTTAAACTGGCCGGACAAAAGAAATTCAGAAATCTCTTGAGCGTTGCACGTGATTAAATCTATAATCATTTATCGTTCATTATTTATAACCATGTTTGGGGTTTCATGAAAATCAATTATAAAGAATCACAGATAGATTTTCTTTCTCATGTTTCAGGATCGGGACAGGAATCTCCGAGTCCTCGCTATATGGCTGCGCAGATCAGTCTCTCCTTAGAAAATCTTGTAATTTTATCGATCTTGGCTATAATGCTGGTCATCTTTTCTTTTTCCATGGGTATAGAGCGGGGAAAAAGAGTGGCTTTGGCGGCACCTGCTTCGACGGGCGATGCGGTTATAGCTGGACCAGTTGCGCCGGCAGTGACAACGATTCAGAAGGCTGACAAAGGTTCTGAAAAGATCGAGGATAGGAATAAGGATGATGCCCAGAAAACGAAAGGCGTTCTCACTTCTTCCCAGACGCTTGTTAAAAACAAGGCTGTGCCTGCTGTTGCCAATGTGATTGCCGCTGTCGGAGGTTATACGCTTCAAGTGGCAAGTTATAAGGCTGAAAAGTTTGCCAAGCTTGAAGCTGATAAACTCAAGCAAAAAGGTTTTAATGACGTATATGTATTGGCCAAGGGTGCGTATACGATAGTTTGTGTTGGGAATTTTCAGAAAAAGGAAGACGCCTCTGACGTTAAGAGGCAGTTAAAGAGCCGTTATCAGGATTTTGTAGTCAGGAGATTGTAACATGTCACTTCATTCATCACTTCGTGTCGATAAGGCTGGCGCTGCTCAAAGAACGGTTCTTACCCGTATTGAGCGTATCAAGGAACTCATGAAAAAAGGTCAGTGGCTGGACACAAGTTCCGTCACATGCCTTCCTAAAACCAAGCAGATCCGTGTTAAGGCTGGCAAGAAGAAGGTCAAAGAAGCAGATGCGGCTAAGCCCGGTGCTGCTCCTGCGGCCGGTGCCAAGCCTGCTGCTGGTGCCAAGAAGTAACCTCTTCGGTCAAATAAAGATTATGCTGAATCGTATCATCTTTTTAACTCTATGCGTGTGTCTTGTAGCCGGCAACTGTGCAGCTCAAGGAACATCCTCAAAAGAACTGCTGAAATTTCCGT
>PEAF01000048.1 GCA_002753465.1 Candidatus Omnitrophota bacterium | reverse complement strand
TTGATCCAGTTTTTTTTTTATTGATCTGTATTTATGACGATTATATTACGCCTCAGCCATTGTCAGAAGGGTGATGAAGTGATCCATCCAACCAGTTTTCGTAAGTCTGAGTATTTGAAGTTAGGGTGCTTGAGCGGGGTCTTCGCCATGGTATTTCATAGCCTCTATGATTTCAATCTTCATATTCCAGCTAATGGACTGTATTTCACAGTTCTTTTGGCGCTTGTGGCAGGCACTTTAACAGAAGAATACGACCACAAATTCTTCCGTAAGGCTGTGGATAGCATCATTATGTTGGGTTTTTTCATCGCACTCTTTGCGATCATTCAGAAGTTCAGTTATAACGGCCACATATATTGGGTCGGCATGCGGGCCAATCATCCCGTCGGACCATTTTATAATTATGACCATTATGCGGGGTTCATGGCCATGTGCAGTTCATTAGCCGTGAGCATGGTGGCTGCCAGCATGATGCATACATCTTTTTTCAGGCAGCAAGGCTTTGTGAAGAAAGTTTTATGGTTTTCGACAGTAGAAGCCAACAGGTCGCTGCGTTATATCATGATGTCCGCGGTTATGGTGGCGACGATATTCATCTCTACATCGCGTGGCGGGATCATGAGCTTTGCTTTAAGTCAGATCATATTTTTTGCGATCGTTTTGTGGGCTGGATGGCGGGCCCGTAAAAGCGGGCGTATCGTCGGTATTCTGACGACGATCGTCTTGCTGATCGGCGTGATGGTTGTTTGGTTGGGCCCTGAAGCGTTTTTGAAGAGATTCCATCTTTTCTCTATTCAGAAGATCATTAAAATGGAAGGTCCGATCGATGTGCGGCTTTTATTTTATAATGACACGTTAAAGATGATCAAGGACTTTAAAGTGATTGGGACAGGGCTTAATACGTTCGGAACGAGCTTTACCAAGTATCGCACGTTTGATTATACGGATGATTATTTACGTTATACACATAACGATTATCTGCAGCTTATTTCCGAAACAGGTCTTGCCGGGGCCCTGTTTCTGGCAGGGTTCATGTATTTATTTCTGGCATCAATGATACGTGTAGCAAGGAAACTGGAATGAGAACGTTTGTTATCGGCGACATACACGGTGCCTATAAAGCACTGGTTCAATGTCTGCAACGCTCGGGGTTCGACCGTGATAAAGACCGACTGGTCGTCTTGGGGGATGTTTGCGACGTTTTTCCGGAGGTGCGTCAGTGCGTTGACCTTTTTCTTGAACTCAAGCACTGTGATTACATCATCGGCAATCATGATATATGGGCGCTGGATTGGAGTTTAAGCGGCATTATTGCAGAAATGTGGCGCGTACAGGGCGGCGATCAGACTATGCTTTCTTATGGCGGCAAACCAATGCCTTCAGCGCACCTTGGTTTTTTCAATAAAGCGCGGCATTACCTTGAACTTAACGGCATGCTTTTTGTTCATGGAGGGTTTGACCCCTCGATCCCTTTAAAGGATCAAACCGTCAATAAATTGGCATGGGACCGTGAACTTGTATCGATGGCGTTCAGGAAGATGCAGGAAGGGGCTCCGGCTCAGATAGGGCCATACCAAGCGATATTTGTTGGGCATTCACCTACACAAATGTTTTCCTCAGATTTTCCGTTGCAGATGGGGAATATCTGGGCGATGGATACGGGGGCGGGCTGGTCAGGCCGGTTGTCCATCATGGATGTCGATTCTAAAGAATATTGGCAATCAGATCCGACCCCGGCACTTTACGGGGTTTCTGGCCGCAACTTTATCAGGCATTAATATGCGAAATATTTTCATTATTTGCAGTATTATTCTACTTGTCTTGCTGGTATGTATCGGCGGAGCTGAAGTTGTTTTCAGAAATGCCGTTACGCATAAAGACCTGCCGGGAATAAAGCTGGCGCAAAGGCTGGATCCTTTAGTCTCGGAGTATTTCTATGAGGAGTATCGTTTAACGGGTGATCTGGAGGCTTTGCAAAAGGCCATGGACCTTGAGCCCACCAAACCGGCGTATCATATGTATTACGGATTGGCGCTTATGGAGTTACCGGTGCGTACCCGTATTACTGATGAGCGGGCTGTTAATGAGATCTGTAAGGCCGCTGCTTTAAAGCCGTATAGTAAGCTATATTGTTCAACGTGCGACAGTTTTAAGAAAGCTGTTTCACAATAATTTCTGATTTCATCGTCGATGATCCGGATAATTCTTAGTTGGTATATTCTATGTCGCAGAGCTTTAAAAAACAATTACCCTTAAACCTTATATCGAACATTGTTTTCTTTGCCCTGAATGTTTTTATCGGTATTTGGATCGTACCGTACTTTATGCATCATCTTGGGGCCGAGGGCTTCGGGTTTATTTCGATCGCGACGGCGATCGTGGCACATGTGAGTTTGATCAAGGTTTGCCTGAATGGCGCTGTAGCGCGATTTCTGGCCATAGATATCCAGCAGAAGAATCTTGATGACGCCACGCGCCTGTTCAACACGGCATTCTGGTCGCTGGGGGGGATTTCCCTTGGGTTGGTTGGTATCTTTGCATTGTTCGCCTTATTGTCGCCGCGTATTTTCCACATTCCGGCGCACCTGACTACTTCGGTTCAGGCATTGCTTTTTTTGACTTTGCTGTCTTTTATTATCTCTATCTTTTCCAGTATTTTGAACGCCCCGCTATTTGCCCAAAATCGCCTTGATCTAAGGAATGCTGTCGATGTCAGCTATCTTGTCTTCAGGACAGTATTCATTTTTTTGTTTTTCTTTTTGTTCAGCATCGACCTTGTTTATGTGGGTTGGGCTTACCTTGCGGGGGCTGTCGTATCTCTTTTACTGAGTGCCTATTTGTTCAAGGCTTTCTCGTCTGAGATCTGTATCTCCCGCAAGTATTACGACCGTTCTAAACTGAAAGATGTATTTAGTATGAGCGGGTGGATGCTCATTGACCAGGTGGGTTCGATCCTGTTGCTACAAGTTGACGTTATCTTATGTAACATTTTATTGGGCGCGGCTTTTGCAGGGTACTACGGCGCTGTAATTCAGTGGAGTGTTCTTTTGAGGGCCATGGCGAGTGTCGCAGGGTCAACTTTATTGCCCATGGTCATCATTAGTCATGCCTTGGACCAGAAAGAACGGATATGCAGGATCGTTCAGCTCGCTGTTAAGTATATGGGGCTGGGGTTAGCATTGCCGATAGGTCTGATCATCGGTTTTGCAGAACCTTTGCTGAGTGTGTGGCTTGGCCATGATTTTGTTCAGTATGCCAATTTATTGAGGTTGATGGTGTTCCATCTGATCATCAATTCAACGTTGACGCCCCTGTTCGGGATTAATGTCGCATTGAATAAAATGAAGTGGCCCGGAATAGTAACCATCGTGTCAGGTGTCATTAATATTCTCATGGTGGTATTTTTGGTTAAAGGATGCGGCTGGGGTGTTTATGGTATCGCGGCGTCCGGGTTATTTGTTCTGACGGTCAAGAACGCGACTTTTACGCCTTTGTACGCGGCGCATCTTTTAAAGCTGCCCTGGTTCACATTCCTTAAGCCGATGCTTCACGGCGTTATGATGATGGTCCTTTTGTCAGGCATTGCTTTTGGCGCCTCAATTATGTTTGATCTTTCCTCGTGGTCCGGGTTGTTTGGTTGTGGATCTGTGTTAGCTCTTTTGTATCTAGGCGTGGTCTGGAGATTTATCTTAAAGCCTGATGAAAAGCAGCTGCTTTGGTCATTTGTTAAGAAGGAAAAATCTCCCGATGCGCTAGGCGAAGGAGAGGTAGCCTAAAGTGCCTATGTTCTTGAGACTGGCTTTTTCCAGACGATTATTACAGGAACGCATTTTGGTTATTTTGGCGTTCCTTATCGGTGCCATTGCGTCGAAAGATTACCTTTACCTTTTGGGGCTTGGGGACATTTCCCGCCTTCTGGTTTTTGTTATTCTTATGTTATTGGGGTTGGGGTTATTGATCAGTTGGTCCGATAAGGGTGTGAGTGACTTTTTGGGCTTTCATAGGTTCATTATTTTCGTCGCAGGACTTATTGTTTTAAAATATTTGATGTTATGTTTTGAGTCGCCGGATATGGTTTTCGGGGGTAGCAGTTCCAAGTTCACCTCGTCAGCGTTCGTTTATGAACAGGTTTCCTGGTTCGAAGACATGTATTATTTATTCATGGCTTTGACATCGATGTACCTTGCTGTCCGGTGGATCAATACATTCCAGGCTTATTTGAAGACAGTCTTTGCGCTTTTGTGCGGCAGTGCCTTGGCGCCGGCGATCGGGCTTATTTTCTTTTCATATAATATCGGCTCAAGAGTTGTCGTCGTTGATGGTGTTAATTTTGCCGGAGGTTTCTGGAACAGCTCCGTAATTGGGTTTACGTCGGTCTACTGGCTGGCTTTTACGTTGCAGCGAAAGGGTTTTTATAAGAAATGGCTTGTGCTGTCATTGGCGTTCCTGCTTTTGTTCGGAGCTTTGTTCGGCCTGTCGCGGAGTATCTTTGTAGCCTTCGGGATCGCGGGGTTGGTTTATTGTTGGAACATTAAAAGCGCCATGAAGAAGCTCTTATTTATTTCTTTATTCATCATTGTAGCGGGTGTGTTTGTTTATTATTTCTCATCGGTTTTCACATTGCTGCAGGGCCGAATGGGTAGAACTGTTTTATCGGATGAATTACGTGTGGTCATATGGGGGGAATACTTAGAGCATTTTCTGGAATACGGGTTGTTCGGCTGTTCCGTCCTTGGTTATAAGCACTATTCAACAGGAGGTTATGGTCCGCATTCGATCTTTATTAATTGGATGGTCCATTTCGGGGTGCTGGGCCTGGGGGTATTTACTTATCTATTATGGCTTGTTCATCAGGCGCTCCATCAGATAAGAAAGAATCTTTCGTCAGATATTTATGCCGCCGTCCTTGCCTGGCTCGTCAGTTACTTATGCCTGGTTTCCTGGGATGAAACAGGCTTTACAACGGTCAGTTTCTATCTTGCGATCGGTTTGGTCTTGGCATTGGGGAAGGTTTGCCATCAGGTCAGAGGGAGTGTTTAATGAAAACATTGCATGTAGCACCCATTTATCTCGACCGTCCTACGGGTCCGTCCGGCAGCGTTATCGGTCTTGGCGATGCCCTGGTCCGTAATCATTTTGAAGCGTCGATCCTGCCGGCTTGCCCGATCAATGGGCAGGTCAAGACGCGTATGCACGTTTTACCGTCACCGAAAGTTGAACATCTTGATCCCTGGAACCTGGCTGAAGATTGGGTTTCAGTCATCGAGCGTGAAGTGGGTGTCCCGGATTGCGTTGATCTTCATGATATGTATACCCCCTTTGAAACAGCGCTGGCCAGGCAAATACAGGCACGCAAGAAGTGGCCGTATATCATTACCCCACGGGGGGCTTTGATGCCACGGGCACAAGAAATGAAATTTCTTAAGAAACTTGTGGGGAACATCCTCTTTAATAATGCGTTTGTAAATGGAGCTGCCGCCTTGCATGCTCTGACACGTGAAGAAGCTCATGGTATGGCTAAGTTTTTTCCTAAGGCGAAGATCTTTATTTCGCCCAATGGCGTAGCCGAGGGGTTGTTGTCTATCGGTGAGAGGATTTTACCGGCAGTGCTTGAACGCGATGAAAAGAGCCTTGTTTTTGTTTTCCTGGGACGCATCGCGGTGCATCAAAAGGGCGTTGACCTTTTATTTAAAGCGTTGCAGCAAGTACAACGTTTGCATCCTGCGGTCGATGTCCGGATCATCATGGTCGGGTGTTTTCATACTCCGGATGATGAGACGGTGTGCCTAGACCTCGTAAAAGCTTTGCCAAAGCCGGGCGCTGTTCAATTCGTCGGATCTATGATGGGTGAGAAAAAGTGGCCCTATATGCTGGCCGCCGATGTTTTTGTCCATACCAGCCGTTTTGAGGGTATGCCTAATTCTGTTATCGAGGCGATGGCGATTGGCAAGCCTTCTTTAGTGACGCCGGGCACAAATATGGAAGATCTCGTTAAGACCCATGGCTTGGGATGGACGGCTGATGAAACCGTTGATTCGATCGCACGGGCTATTTTGGATATTGCAGCGAACAGGAATGAGATCCGCGCGCGCGGCAATGCCTCACGTGAGTATGTACGTCAGCATTTGATATGGGACCGCATTGCGGTGGATTATGTAAGGCAATTGAAAGAGATCATCTGATATGGGCGATGTTAAAGTCAGCGCTATAATTCCGCTTTATAATAAAGCAAAATATATTGATCGTGCCATACGCTCTGTTTTAACCCAGCGTGGTGCTGAGGTTGAGGTCATTGTGGTTGATGACGGGTCAACCGATGGCAGCGGCAGTTTGGTGATGGCCATGCAAGACCCCAGGATCAGATATATCAGGCAAGATAATGCCGGGGTGTCTGCCGCAAGGAATAGAGGCATAGGTGAGTCCAGTGCTGCCTTTGTTTCATTCCTTGATGCTGATGATGAGTGGAAACAAGGGTACTTGGAAACAATATTAAGGCTAATCCAGGCGTTCCCAGAAGCGGGCCTTTATGCGACTGCCTATGAAATAAAGCCTGTGGGCGGCAAAGCCTATTTGCCGCGTTATCGCGCTGTGCCGGCGTCACCCTGGGAGGGTGTGTTGCCGGACTATTTCGATACGGCCTTGGGCGTACCTGCTGTTTGGACTTCGGCTGTTACTGTCCGTAAAGAGATTTTAAATGATGTTGGCATGTTCCCCCTGGGTGAGAAGAGGTCCGAGGATCTGGACCTTTGGGCGAGGGTCGCCTTAAAATATCCCATGGTATTCAGTCATTTCGTTGGCGCCGTTTATTATCAGGACGTTGATATTCGGGCAAGTCATATATCCAATGCGGTCACGGAACGCGTGGTCGTTAAAACATTGAAGGACCATCTTTCCCATTGTCAGGGGAAAGCGAAAAGTATTTATATCGAAGAGTATATTAACGCCAAAGTACTGGATTCGGTGGCTGAATGCGTTTGTGCCGGTGACGGGCGCCAAGCCAGGCGATTGCTGGCTTCCTGTCCTACAAAGTTTTCCTGGAAAAGAAGTTTCTGCTGGTATATCTTGAGCTATTTTCCGGCATCATTGATCAGTACTTTATTCGCCGCGAGAAATTTGTTCTGGAAGTGATCTGTCGATCAAAAGGTAAGTTAAATGAATGAGCCACTTGTTTCATTGATCATTGTTGCCCGCAATGCGGAAAAATATCTTCCGGATCTTTTGGCGGATCTTTTAGCCCAGGACTATGATCATCAAAAGATTGAATTGCTGGGCGTAGACAGCTGCTCTTCGGATGGCACGGAGGCATTGTTCAAGCGTTTTCAAGAAGAGCATCCCGAGTTCTCGGTTAAGGTGCTGGCTAATCCCAAAAAGATACTGGCTGCGGGTTGGAATGTTGCTCTGGCAGATGCCCGGGGTGATCTGATCATCCGTGTTGATGCCCATGCCAGGATACCGCAGGATTTTATTCGTATGAACGTTGAGGTCGCTGGCAAGGGTCATGACATTGTGGGTGGGCAGCGGATCAGCGTTATTCCCGAGGATAAAATGGAAGCGCTGTTTGCTTTGGCCGAGTCGTCAAAGTTTGGTGCAGGCTCAGCCGGATTTAAGAACCCAGGTCCTGCCAGGTTTGTGGATACCCTGGCGCACGCAGCTTATCGCCGGGAAGTCTTTTTGAAAGCCGGGGGTTATGATGAGCGCCTTGTTAGAACGGAAGACAATGAGATCCATCAGCGGATGAAGGCGGCCGGGTTCAAGTTTTACTTTGACCCTCTGATCAAGTCGTATCATTATCCTCGCCCGAGTTTTAAAGGATTGCTGCATCAGAAGTTCTGCAATGGATTTGGCGTTGGCGTGACCATGTCTGTGGCGCCGTCGTGTTTCGGGCTGCGCCATTTTGTGCCATTCTTGTTTCTTGTGACACTTGCCCTTTTTATTGTATGCGGTGTCGCGTCAAATTGGCTGCCATTATTGGCGTTATTAGTTCTTTATTGGTCGGTGGCGGTCTTCTTTGCCTTCAGATCGTCGCGAGAATCTGATCGCCCCTTGGGGTTGATGTATGGTGCATTGCCGGATCTTTTCCTCTTGATCCATTTGGCCTACGGTTTGGGGACATTGCTGGGGCTTTTGAGTGTGCCGGCCTTTTTAGCCAACTGGGGAGACTATAAAGTGCCGCAACCTGTCAGGAGAATTGATCTATGCGCCTAGCGTATTTGATCCAGTGCCACAAAGATCCGTTGCAGGTCAATCGCCTGATCAAGGCGCTGGATCATGCAAGCGGTGAAGATGCCGTTGATTTCTATATTCATGTCGATAGAAAGTCAAACATACAGCCTCGTATTATGACGGGGCATAACATTTTCTTTATTGCCGATAATGACCGGATCAATGTTCAGTGGGGTCAGATATCCCAGGTTGACGCCACACTGTCTTTGTTGCGATTGGCGGCGCGTTCCGGCTCAAAGTATGATTATTTCTGGTATATAAGCGGGCAGGATTATCCGATCAAGTCTAATGCCGAGATCCTTGCTTTTCTCAAGAAGCATAACGGTAAGAATTTCATGAGAGGTTTCGGCCCTGAAAATCCGATCTATAAGCGATTTCTAAAAAGGAATGAGATCGGGTATCCACCCTGGATGATGCGCTCAAGTATTCCGACTAAGGTCCTGCGTCGTTTGTATACGTTAGTAACGGGTGGTGAGCGGCATACGTTCGGGGTCTTCAAGAAAGTGCAGACGGCTTTGATCAAGTTGTCGGCCAAGTACAGCGATGGTCAGACGTCGTATTATTTCGGTTCGGCGTGGTTTACCCTGACGGCGCCCTGTGTGAAGTTCATCCTTGATTACTTGGAGAAAGAACCTTCATATTATGAGTCCTTTAAGAATACGGTGATCCCGGATGAAAGTTTTTTCCTGACGCTTGTATTGAACAGCCCGTTCCGTAAAGATGTTGCGTCCGAGCTTTGTTATGTGGACTGGAGTGAGCACAAGCGTAATCCCAAGCTTTTCACGAAAGAAGATTACAACGCCTTGGTTGCTTCTCAGTGCTTTGTGGCCAGGAAATTCGATGCGGCCGTAGACACTGACATTCTTGACATGCTCGATAAACACAACCATCATTCATCATAATCTTGTATCTAACCACACCCGGACATTCCCGGACATACCCGGACAATCCTACCCTTTTTTTAATCCATTATATATGTTATACTTTTGGCTTAAACCGGAGGTAGAAGTTGGACAATCAAAGAATGACCATCACAGAAGTGGCTGAAAAGATTCATGTTACGCCAAAGACAATTGCGCGCTGGGAAAAGACCGGCAAGGTCAGGAAACCCAAGCGCGATTGGCGCGGTTGGCGCACCTATGATATGGAAGATCTTAAAAAGATCAAAATGTTCAAGGAAACGATCATTGTTGCGGAAGACAATACATCAGAAAAGGCGGCGTATGCACAGACAAATGCTTAAGAACAGAATATTCCTGACGATCGTTTGTTCGCTTCCTTTCATTTCTGCGGCATATGCTGAGGATGCTGCGCCGGGCGCTGGCACAACGCACAACAGTGAAACGATCGTGACCAGGGAAAGTGTTCCGAATGAAACAGTACCAGGTGAGGCGATCAGCCTTGAAACGCTGCAGGCTATGGCTAAAGAATCAAAGGCTCAGACGGCGACCGCTGTTAAGAACGGATTTGACCCTTTAAAGTTCACCTTGGGGCCTGAAGATGTGGTCGAGATCACGGTCATGCGGCATCCTGAATTCAGCGGCAAGTATTCGATCGACCAGGAAGGCAAGCTTCAATATAAGTTCGTAGGCGACCTGCAGGTGACCGGCATGACCAAGGTCCAGCTGGAGGATAAGATACGCCAGATCATTTCCAAATTCGTCATTTCTCCCGAGGTCAATGTGACGATCGAGGAGTATAAGAGTAAGGTTTTCTACGTTCTGGGCGAGGTTGGTATGCCCGGCAAATATTATATGCGTTCCGAGACCATATCGGTACGTGATGCGATCGTCATGGCAGGGTTGCCCACACAGGCCGCGGCCATGCGTAAGGCCCGCATCATCACGCCTGATGCTAAAGGCGGTAAGTTACAGCCCGTTGATATTTATGGACTCCTTTACGGCGGAGACCTGAAGAAGAACCTTATCCTAAATCCCGGGGATTTCCTGTATGTGCCATCTACCGTGATGGCCAAGGTATTCCGCGTGATCAGCCCGATCTCTAACGCTGTGGGCACGGCTGTTTCGCCGGCAACATCGGCATCGACCGGAAAGACAAGTACGCAGGACCTGGCGCGCTAAAGCATTTCGGTCTGTGATAATGACAGTTAACAGGAGAACATGATGGACAGTCCAGTTGTCAGTAAATATAAGAATCCGGCAGATTACTTCAAGATCCTTTTCCGCCGCAAACAATTGATCATCATCCCGACGTATATCGGGCTGGTGCTGGGCATCATGGCGTGCCTCATCCTGCCGCCGACCTGGCAGTCCTCGACTATCATCATGGTTGAAGAAGAGAAGATCATTAATCCCCTGATCCAGAACCTTGCCGTGTCGACCAGCGTATCGCAGCGCATGGCGAGTGTCCGTGAAGTTCTTCTGGGCTGGAACAGCCTTGTCGATCTTTCCCGCAAGCTCGGGCTGGACAAGAAGATCAAGAACCAGCAGGGCTTTGAAGATCTTATTTATGATCTGAAGAAGAACATCCAGGTGCAGATGCGCCCGCCGAACATCATCATCCTGTCTTATTTCGGGCAGACGCCGGAGGAAACACAGCAAGTAGCCAAGACGCTGACAGATATCCTGATCGAACGCAATATGAAGTCGCAGACCAAAGAGACGGATGTGGCCATCACCTTTATTAAAGAACAGCTGGATATTTACAAGCGCAAGATCAAGGAATCAGAGATAGCCCAGATCGACGGGGAATTGAAGAAGCTTCTGGTTGATTCGACCGAAGAGCATCCGCTGGTCAAAGAGCTCAGGGGCAAGTTGGATATTGCCACCAAAGAATTGAATTCAGGCGAGTACGAAGTAAAGAATAATAATGCCCCGGTCAACAGCGCTACCAAGAAAGCGCTTGAAGCGGAGCTCGATAAAGTCCTCAAGCAGCAGGATCAGCCGTCCATGGGCGCTCCGGGGTCTTCGGAGCCGCAGGACGCGAATGCTTCCATCTATAAGCTTATGCTGATGGACAAGGTCGATTCTTCCAGGGCCAGCGATATCAGCGTTAACCAGAGTATTTACAACATGCTTTTACAGCGCCTCGAGACGGCCAAGATCACCCAGCGCCTGGAAACGTCCAGGGAAGGTACGCGTTATACCGTGCTTGATCCGGCCCGTTTGCCGCTTAAGCCTGTCAAGCCGAACAAGGTGCTTGTGCTGTTCATGGGATTGTTCCTAGGTTTGGGTGCCGGTCTGGCTTTAGTTTTTATGCGCGAGTTCATGGACCAGTCCATTCTGGATGTTGAAGACGCCAAGCATAATCTGTCCGGCCCGGTGTTGGGCGCTATCCCGCGTATTACGACGGCGGAAGAGATCGCCCGTGAACGGTCGGCGGCGATGACCATGACCATTATCAGTTCGATCGTCGGCGTTGTGCTGGTGGTCGCTGCCTTGCTCATTTCATTGTTAAGAGGTGTGCCGCATGTATAAGAAATTCTATGGCTTTAGCGACAAGCCGTTCAATACAAGCCCGGACCCGAGGTTCTTTTATTCGAGCTCACGCCACACCGAGGTCCTGAGCGGCCTGTGGTATGCGATCGAAGAACGCAAGGGGTTCGTTGTGATCATGGGCGATATCGGCGCCGGTAAAACAACGGTATGCCGGACGCTGATGAGCAAACTTCCTAAAAATACCAAAGTCGCGCTGATCACCAATACGCATCTGACACCGCGGGAACTGATCGCTGAGGTCCTTGAGGAGTTCGACATTGAGGCGCGCAGCGGTTCAAAGCAGAAGCTCCTGTCGGCGTTCAATCATTTCCTGATCCAGCAGCTTGAAGCTGACGTTAACGTGGTCCTGATCATTGATGAGGCGCAGAATTTAAGTGCCAAGACGCTCGAAGAGATCAGGATGCTGTCCAATCTTGAGACGGAGAGGGAGAAGCTTATTCAGATCATCCTGCTGGGGCAGCCGCAGTTGAAGTCAAAGCTTCAGGAACCGCGCCTTGAACAGTTCCGTCAGCGCATTGCGTTCTCGTATTTCATTGAGCCCTTGAACAAGCAGGATTCGGCTGATTATATCCGTCATCGCCTTCAAGTTGTGGGTTGTGAGGAACCGCGCCTGATCTTTACGGATGAAGCCATTGACATGATCTATCAGCATACGCGCGGCACACCGCGGCTTATCAATCTTTTCTGTGACAGTGCTTTGCTGACCGGGTTCGTGGAGAATTCCAAGCCGATCACGACCAGGATCATCAATGAAGTAGCGCGTGAGCGCTCGCTCGATCACCGCCCCCAGCATACGGAGAAAGTTCCTCATGATGCCGCGGGTCAGGCGAACCACGCCCCGGTGGCAATAACAGAAGATATCAAAACTGATGCCGTCACAACAGGAGACCGGTAATGGGTAAGTTCACCGATGCGTTAAAGAAAGCGGCTGAAGCGCGCCTGAACCATATTGAAAAAATGGATCAGCAAGAGACGCAGGTCAAATATGAGTTCGTCGCCCGCAAGACGGTTGAATCGAATATCGATCCCCGGATCATGACGTTCTATGACACCAAGTCGCCGGTCACCGAACAGTACAGGACGCTGCGCACCAATTTGACGGCGCTCTTGTCCGGTTCAAAGCCTCTTAAAGCGGTTACGATCACGAGTTCAACCCATGGTGAAGGAAAGACTATTTCGTCGATCAATCTGGCGATCACCATGGCCCAGGACTTAAACAGCAAAAGCATTCTTTTGATCGACGCGGACATGCGCCGGTCCAAGGTCAACCGTTATTTAGGGGTTCCCGTC
>PEAF01000143.1 GCA_002753465.1 Candidatus Omnitrophota bacterium | reverse complement strand
GCTTTCGATGCCCATGACAGTGGAGTTGATCTCGGCCTGGATTTCCATGATAAGCTGGCGTATCTCTTCGGTTGATTCCGATGAGCGTTCAGCCAGCTGCCGCACTTCCTGCGCTACTACCGCAAAACCTCGCCCCGCCTCACCGGCACGCGCCGCTTCAATAGCGGCGTTCAGGGCCAGGAGATTCGTCTGCTCTGCGATATCATCGATGAGCCGCGTAATATTACCCACGGCTTTGGATTTCTCACCCAAGGCCATGATCTTTTTCGCCGTAACATCCACCTTGGCATTGACCTCCTGCATCCCCACTACCGTACGCTCCGCCGTACGCGCCACACTGTCGGCGTTCTGCGCGATCTGCGACGCGGTCGCCGCCAGTTGCTTGACGGTGGTCGACGCCTCATTCACCGCTGAGGACTGCTCCGTAGCGCCGCGGACCTGCTCCTGCGATGACACATTGATCTGTGCCGAAGATAAATGGACTTCGGTCCCGGCCACCTTGATCTGCTCGATAAGCGTCTGCAAATTCTGGGAAAGCTGGTTAAACATCTGCGCCATGGACCCGATCTCATCCAGCGGATCTAGCGCATCCTTATCCTTCCCTGCCTGACCGGATCTATCCCCTGAACGCAAGGCAATGCGGCCGGTCAAGTCCCCCTGGCCGACCTTGCCGATCACCGCGGTAATGCGGTCCATGGGTCTTAAAATGAAACGGTCAAAAATGAAGTTAATGGCCCCCAGGACGCCGGCAATGAACAGAATAAAAATTACCGTCATGACAAACAGGTTGTTCCTGATATCATCCGCTTTCATCTGATAAGAAAAAACCGTGTCGAGCGCTCCTATAACGGCGCCCTCTTTAAAACCCGTATGACAGACAACGCAGGAACGCCCCGCAAAAACCGGCGTCACCGAACGTACGGCAGGCTCACCGGCGATGAAAGCCTTGGTCAGTATTTCCTTGCCCGATACCAGCACCTGGTTTTCCTGGGCATCTTTCGGATGTTTCTCGCTATTGACACCCAGCTCCGCCTCCAGAAGCGCTGAATGGACGATCCGCAGCGAACTGACCGACTCAATGGTGCGCACCTTGGCAATATAAGCATCCAGCATGTCCTGCTTCCCGAAATTCATGAACTCGTAAACGGCTTCACGGATGACCCTCGAAAGGATCTGTATGTCGCGGGAAGATTTATCGACCGCGATATGGTAGGAAAAATACTCGACCCCCACGCCGCCGATGAGCAAAATAACAAAGATCCAGGACAGAACTTTTGTTTTTATTTTCACAGGATTTCCTTACGGTTGGCGGCATCCAGTTTAAACCCCTCGATCGCGCCCCTTAATTGCCGGGCCAGTTCATTCAGGCTCGCCGCTGAAGCGGCCGCCTGCTGGGTAGAGACCGCGAATTGCTTTGTGACCGTATTAATGTTCTGCATGGCCTGCACCGTCTGATCGGAGGCGCTGCGCTGCTGCTGGGTCGCGATGGATATCTCCTTGGCTGAAGATGCCGTTTCCCGGATCATCTCGACCCCCTTGGCCACCCACTTGGTCGAGTCCTCAATGCCCATGACGGTTGAGTTGATCTCCGCCTGTATTTCCATAATAAGCTGACGGATCTCTTCCGTGGATTCCGCCGACCGCTCCGCGAGCTGACGCACTTCCTGTGCGACAACGGCAAAGCCCTGGCCGGCTTCCCCGGCACGCGCCGCCTCGATGGCCGCATTCAGCGCCAGCAGATTGGTCCGCTTGGAGATATCATCGATAAGCTTGGTAATATTGCCGACAGCTTTGGACTTTTCGCCTAAAGCCAGGATCTTCTTGGCCGTGGCATCCACCTTGGCATTGATCTCCTGCATCCCCTGCATGGTCCGCTCCGCGGTGCGCGCCACGTTCTCGGCATTCTGCGCGATCTGGGAGGCGGTCGCGGCGAGTTCCTTAACGGTCGTCGACGCCTGATTCACCGCCGATGACTGCTCCGTCGCTCCATGGGACTGTTCGCGGGTCGAAGCGCTGATCTGGGTCGAGGACACGTCAATATCTCCGGCGCCCTTCTTCACCTGGCTGATCAGGGCATGGATCTTGTCCGCGAACTGGTTGAAATTCACACACAACTGCCCGACTTCGTCACCGGAAACAACCTTAAGGCGCTTGGTCAGGTCCCCTGCGCCGGAGGAGATCTCCTTGAGCATGGCCGCCGTCCGGCCTACCGGCTGCACAACAACCGACCGGATAAAATAAGTGATCATGCCGGCAATCACAAAAAGCGCAACCGCACAGACCATTAAATAAATCAGGATCAGCTTCATCAGGTCATGATAGATCTCCGCATCATGCATCCTGACCACAATAATCCATTTCCAAGGCTCAAAAGTCTGATAAACGGCCGTCGTCTTGATGCCATCGAACACATACTCGATCTCTCCCTTACCGCTACGTAACATGCGTTGAACAAAATCTTCACTCGAAACATCCCGGCCTTCCAAACCGGCCGAATGAGCGATCAGTGTCCCTGCGGTATTCATAATATAAGCCGCACCGGTCTTCCCGGACCGGAACTTCCTGATCTCCTCCTTGAATTGCTGCTGATATTTCTCGACCGCAGCTTTATCTTCCGCCAGGCCCATGGCATCGATCTTGGCGTAACGCTTGTTAAAATCATCGATCTGGTAATTGACTTGATGCTGCATGAGGTCAATGCTTAACGGCCTCACGGCATTAACCATAAGCTGCGTGGTGATCCCTGCCAGAACAATAAAAATAAATAAAACAAGCGTCAGGATACGAATATTCAGCCGGAAGCCAATAGAGTCAAAATTGCGCATGCGCATAACAGGACACCTTTTAAAAATTATTTATCCGTAAAATAGCCGCGACCCAGATCA
>PEAF01000142.1 GCA_002753465.1 Candidatus Omnitrophota bacterium | reverse complement strand
CCTGTTAAAAAGACTCTTTTACGCCTTGACCGTTGTTTCTACCTCAGTGGTCGCATCTGCGTCCATCCACTGGTCAATGCGGTCTTTGCGAAACCGCCATAAACCAACGACCTTGACGGCCGGGATCTTATCCTTTTTAACCCAATCATAAACGGTACGCTTTTTGACACGCAGATACACCGCGACTTCGTCAATGGTCATTAAATTGCCGATCTGTTCCATGATCACGTCCTTACTGGATTACCATATATTGAAGATAGAAACAGTAGCACACACTCTATATCGTATCTGATGCCTCTAATTCTACGATTAAGATAACCGATGTCAACAAAGGAATAAAGTTTTTTGTGCTTCAAGGAAATGGCCGGCATAAGCTCTGCCGGCCATGACATACAGTTGCATATTCACGCAATCTTAACCGATCTTTACATCGATCTCAACATCTGCGTCGTAATTAACATCTTCATACCCAAAACCAAAAAGCTTGAGGAATTCCTTGTTATAACCGGCCACATCGCCATTAGCCAGGACATTCTGCGTACTGATATCTTTCCAGACTTCCTTAACTTCAGCCTGCACGTCCTCACGGACCTCCCAATCATCAACACGAACGCGACCCTCAGCATCAACCGGTATGTCGCTTAACTTGCGGCCGTTGAAAAGCCGCTCACGGAACAATCGGTCCATTTGCTCAATGCACCCCTCATGAATACCCCTGGCCTTCATATCTTTCATCAAAAGGACTATATAGAGAGAAATGAACGGAATAGCTGAGCTGGCCTGCGTGACCAATGCCTTATTAACCGACACCAGAGCCCTGCCGCCGACCTGTGCCATAAACTTGTCCAGCCGATGCGCCGTCTTTTCAAGATGATCCTTGGCCGCACCAATCGTCCCCTGACGGTAGATCGGCTGGGTCACTTCTGGCCCGATATACGAATACGCCACCGTTAAACAACCCGGCGCCAGCAAATTCTCATTCTTTAGAAGCTCGATCCACATCTGCCAATCTTCGCCGCCCATGACCTGCACCGTCTGATCAACATCTTCAGGCGTTGCCTGCTCGAGTGTAACTTGAATGATCTCGTTCTTTTCAAAGTCCATGGACTTATTTGTATACGTGCCCTTGGTGGGCTTAAGCGTTGACTTGAACGTCTCACCCGTCTTTGGATGCGTACGGCGCGGCGATGCCAGGCTGTAGACAACCATATCCACCTGGCCGAGGTCCTTTTTCAGCGCGGCGACCACCTGCTGTTTGATCTCATCAGAGAAGGCATCACCGTTAACGCTCTTGGCGTAAAGACCTTTGGCGTGAGCCGCGGCTTCGAATGCCGCCGTATTGTACCAGCCCGCCGTTGCCGTGCGCTTGCCGTCCGAGGGACGCTCGAAATAAACGCCAAAAGTGGCTGCACCGCTTCCAAACGCGGCCACGATGCGTGAGGCCATGCCAAAACCAGCTGAAGCACCGATCACCAGAACTTTTTTAGGACCGCCGGTAACAACGCCTTGCTTGATCACATGCGCGATCTGCTCCTGAACGTGACGTGCACATCCGACCGGATGCGCTGTAGTACAAATGAAACCTCTGATTTTTGGCTGAACGATCATCGAACCATTTTCCTTTCGCCCTAACTTAATTCGGGAATTGCTGTTTTCTTAGCCACGATCACAATGCCGGATGCCGTCACCGCAAAACGCGTGCGGTCAAGGTCAAGATCATATCCGATCTTTTCACCGGCCGGGATAGCCACCTGTTTATCTATAATAGCGTTCTTGATCAGGGCACCCTCACCGACAACCACGCCCTCCATAACAACTGAATCCTGGACCAAGGCCCCCTTGCGTATCGAAACCTGCGCAGAAAGGACCGAACGCTCCACACGCCCACCGGCGATGATACAGCCGGGTGAAACGATCGAATCGATCACAATGCCCGGGATCTCAACGCCATTCTCGTGAAGCGTACGCATGGAAACAGGCGGGTAATGCGCATGATGCGAACGCAACGGCCATGCTTTATCATATAAATCGAATGAAGGATTGGGACGAACGAGGTCCATATGCGCCTCATAGTACGCATCACGCGTCCCGATATCGCGCCAATAACTTGACTGCTGACCGAAATCATACGCCAAAACCTTCTTCTTGGAAGCAACCATATCGGGAATAACGTTCTTCCCGAAATCATGACCCGAACGCACATCCTCGGCATCGCGCTCCAGTTCCTTGACGAGGACTTTAGCGCTGAACAGGTAAATACCCATAGACGCATAAATATGCTTAGGATCACCGGGAATAGTCTTGGGATCCTGCGGCTTTTCCTGAAAACCTGAAATAAAATTATCCTTGTCCGTCACAATAACACCGAAATGGACAGAATCTTCCTTGGGCATCTTGATACAGGCAACCGACACATCCGCCTTGTTGGCCACGTGCGCGTCGATCATTTTCTGATAATTCATTTTATACAAATGGTCGCCCGCCAGGATCAAGATAAGGTCAGCGCCGTGATCATGCATCGCGTAGATGTTCTGATAAATAGCGTCAGCCGTCCCCTTGTACCAATCCTCCCCCATGCGCTGCTGCGCGGGGATCGGGTCAATGAATTCACCCAGCTGAGACGATACGACATCCCACCCGGCGAGAATGTGCTTCTGGAGAGAAAATGATTTGTACTGGATAAGTACAAAAATACGCCGAAGGCCGGAGTTAATGCAATTGGAAAGCGTAAAATCGATGATCCGGTAGATCCCTCCGAACGGGACCGCCGGCTTGGCGCGGTCACGCGTCAGCGGGTTGAGCCGCTCGCCTTTACCGCCCGCCAAAATGAATGTAAGTACATTCCTCGCCATAAACACACCTTTTTATTTCGCTTCCTGCCGCAAC